>JBDHHZ010000085.1:0-9604 GCA_039589115.1 Gemmatimonadota bacterium
CACCCGGAAAAGGTTGCCGCGTGGTTCTTGTGGTACTCGTGCTCTCCCTCACCCACAGCCGCACCGTGCTCCTGGGCGTGCAGCGCATGCAGTGGGCCGAGCAGCGCAACGGCGCACAGAATCGCCAACCAGACTCTTATTCTCATCCCGATTCTCTCTCCTCGGTGACAGGCTTCCGGCACGAATCGGGAAACCTGTTAGATGTCCTAGCGCATGTCCAGACGCCTGGCCTATTCCGGATACGCTTCAGCTCTTCTCCTCCCCCGAGATGGCCTTCGCCGTCTCGATGACGCGGGCCAGGTGCTCGCGCAGGGCTTCCAGGCGTTCGCGCTGCGTTTCCAGTTTCTGCTTCTCAGCTTCGTCCTCGGACTTCTTGATCCGCTCTTTCAGTGACTTGATCTGCTCGATCAGCTCGTCGTGATCGAGCCGCAGAGTTTCCTGCGATTCGGCTGCCTCGGCCTTATCGAAGACGACATCCTCGGGCGACGGCTCCTCGGCTTCCGGTTCCTCTGACACAACGTCCGGGATGAAGCGCGCCTCCGGTGGGAAGGCGCGTGTGTTCATGAAGGTGGGCGACACGATCTCCACACCGCCGCGGTGCAGCGCGTCCATCACCCGTTCGCGCAAACGCGACCGTGTCGAGATGAGTTGCTTGACGTCCTTCAGCAAACCCGCGACCCGATAGGTGACGGAATCGTCGCCCAGTTCCTCTACGTGTACGAACGGCTCCTCGAGCTCGCAACCCTCGGCCGCTTCCAGCATCAACCGCTCGACTCGGGTCCGCGGAACATCGTAGCCCAGTGATACCGAGGCCCGGACCAGGGCCCCCGAGCTGCGGATGGCCGTGAGCGGATGCGTCACGACGTAGAGGTTCGGCAGCGTGGTCAGCTCGCGGAACTCCGTCTGTATCTCGATGTGGAACAAGCCGCGTTCCGAGACGCGCCCGAAGTGCTCACCGACCCGAATGAAATCACCCATGCGGAAGTTCCGCATCACCCGAAGCATCAGGCCGGCCAGCACGTTGCCAAGCAAGGTCGTGGACGAGAGCGCGATCGCGGCGCTGGCGAGGATCCCAATCAGGCCAACCAGCTGGCCGCGCAACGTGTCGCTGATCGGCAGGACCAGGATCACGAGCAGGACGCCGAAGAATGTCAGTCCCAGCATGATCAGCTGATTGCGGAAGCGGCCGTACTCCTCGCGCCGCCTCGAACGCTCCAGCAAGTGATGCACGACGAACAACCCGATGGCCAACGCGGCCACGGCCGCCGCCGCGGGTACCAGGTCCAGAACGCCGCTCCCTATATCGCGCAACAAATCCATGGTCGTCCTCGCGCTAGTCTATCGTCGATGTAGTCTTCGAGAGTTGGCTGTCGGTTATCGACTGTCGACTGTTCCCAAACGGCAAGGGGCGCAGCATTGACTGCGCCCTCCGCCGTTTGGGTTTACTGCGCGGCCCGCACCTACGGCGATAGTTCGTCCTCCGCGATGCACTGCCCGAAGATGACCCAGCCGGCGTCACCGAAGTTCGCCGTGAGCGTCATGCTGCCACCGCCCTCGGGCATGATCAGGCTCCAGGCGCGCCCGGCCTCGGCACCGCCCATGATCAGGCGCTCGCCGTCGCGCTCCATGTAGCGAATCTGGGTCGTCTCACCCCTGCGTTCCGCCGGCCCGAGCAGGGTGATCACGCCATCGTCCAGATCGACGTGGAAGAACGTTGGCGGAGCGACCTGTGGAGCCGGCGGCCCGCAGTTGAGGTCGGCGTCGCATTCGATCGCCTTCGCCGGCGTGCACACGTACTTATCGTCATCAGCGGGGGAGAGCGTGGCCGCCATCAGGAGCGGAGTGAGCAGGACCGCGGCCTTCTTCAGTCGAGTTCTTCTTCCAAGCATCGGTGCCTCCGAAGATTGGCTCACCGTCTACTGCGGCTGAGCTAGTTCACCGTGTAGTCACGCCCCTGCATGCAGGCGACATAGTTCCGGTCCCAGGTCGTCAGTTGCTTGTTGAAAACCTCGATCGCCGCCTCCATCTCGGCCTGAGCCGCGGCCTGGGCGCGCCGCGATCTCGAGCCCCCGACCAGACCGCCAGCGACGGCACCGATCGCCGCCCCTTTCCCGGCGTCACCTGCGATCGCTCCTATCGCCACACCGGCGACCGCTCCTCCGGCAGCGCCTCGAACCATCCCGCCCTGGGCCTGCTCGGCGCTCTGCTGGGCCACATACCCCTTCTCCACCAGTTCATTGTACGCCACGTAGGGATCCCAACTCGTCTGCTGACCGGCCCATCTGTAGCAGTCGAGCTGGTCGGACATCTGCTGTTGCTCGTCCTGCCCCTCGCTGGGATAGATGACGCGGTTCGTCGGGTTGGTGCTAGGTGGCAACGTCTGCGGCTGCTCTGTCTGCTGCTCCTGAGCGACGGCGCCGGAACTGACCGACAGCAGCAGAACGGCGGCCGCAACCCAAGATGCCGGGTAGAACCTCGACTTCATGGCTACCTCCTAGGAATGCACGGTACTGTGATCTTGTTGAGCGACTTAATCTAGGCGCCGAGCGTCGGGGATCAACGGCGCGGGGATCCTCGCCGGATATCCACCCGCCGCAGACGATTCGCGTTCGTCACCACGTTGATGGATGAGAACGCCATGGCCGCCTCGGCGATTACCGGGTGCAGGAATCCGAGGATCGCGACCGGGATGGCGATCACATTATAGAAGTAAGCCCAGAACAGGTTCTGGCGGATCTTTCTGAACGTGGCGTGTGAGAGCCGGATCGCTCGCACCACCGCCGTTAGATCGCCCTGCACCAGCGTCACGTCCGCCGCCTCGATGGCGATGTCGGTGCCGGTACCGATGGCGATGCCGACGTCGGCCTGCTTGAGCGCCGGCGCATCGTTGATCCCATCTCCCACCATGGCGACCCTGCGACCCTCCGCCTGCAGCCGCTTCACCTCGTTCACCTTCTGGTCGGGCAGCACCTCGGCCAGCACGCGATCGATTCCGACCTGGCGAGCGATAGCGCCCGCCGTGCGCTCGTTATCGCCGGTCAGCATCACGGTCTCGAGGCCAAAGCTCTTGAGCTGGTCGATGGCGGCCTTCGAGTCGTCCTTCAGCGTATCGGCGACCGCGATCACTCCGGCCGGCCGACCGGCGACGGCGACGAACATGGCGGTCTTCGCCTCGTTCTCCAGGCGCGCGAGATCGCCGGCCAGCTCGTCGACGGGAACGCCTTCTTCCTCCATGAGACGGGCGTTGCCGACCAGCACGATCTGGCGATCGACCCTGGCGAGCACGCCGCGGCCGATCGCCGCCTCGAACCGCGTCGCCTCGATGATCGTCAGCCCGCGGCGCATCGCTTCGGCGACGATCGCTTCGCCCAGCGGGTGTTCCGAGCCGGACTCGGCGCTGGCCGCGTAGCGCAGCGCCTCATCCTCGCGCCAGCCGGATGCCGGGACCACGTCGGTGACGCCCGGCTCGCCTTTGGTGATCGTGCCCGTCTTGTCGAGGACGATGGTCTCGATCTCCTTCAGCACCTGGATGGCGGCGCCACTCCGCACCAGCACACCGTTCTCAGCGCCCATCCCGGTCCCCACCATGAGCGCGGTGGGCGTTGCGAGGCCCAACGCGCACGGGCAGGCGATGACCAGCACGGCCACGGCGGCGAAGATCGCCAAGGACACGTTGCCCAGACTGGGATCGACCCAGGGCAGGAATCCGGAGGCCCACACTGCGATGCCGCGGAAGAAGCCTGGGAAGAGCAGCCAGGCGATGAACGTGGCGACCGAGACCGCCAAGACCGCGGGCACGAACACCGCGGTCACGCGGTCGGCGAACTCCTGGATGGGCACCTTAGTGCCCTGCGCCTCCTCGACCATGCGTATCACGTGGGCGAGGAAGGTGTCCTCGCCGACGCCGGTGGCGCGGACCCGAAGCATCCCTTCTTTATTGATAGTCGCGCCGATGACCTCATCGCCTTCTTTCTTCTCCACCGGCATAGACTCACCGGTGGCCAGCGATTCGTCCACCGAGCTGTGACCACCGACTACCTCGCCGTCGGTCGGGATCTTTTCGCCGGGCCGGACGACGAAGACGTCACCGACATCGACTTCTTCGATGGGCACCTCGATCTCCTGGCCGTCGCGCTCGACGCGGGCGGTCTTCGCCTCCAGGGAGAGCAGCTTCTGTATCGCGGCCGAGGTGCGGCCGCGGGCCTTGGTCTCCACGTACCGGCCGGTCAGGTGGATGGCCATGATCATCGCGCCGACGCCCGCATAGTTGAGCAGCTTGGGCGCGAAGCCGAGATCGTAGGCGACCGTCACGAAGCCGGTGGCGAATGCGACCGTCGAGCCGATGGCGATCAGGGTGTCCATCGTGGGCGTGCGGTTGAGCAAGCTGCGGAAGCCGGCGGCGATCGTCTCCCACCCCCAGATGAACAGCACCGGCGCCCCCAAGACGATCATCCCCAGATCGAAGGTGAGGGCCGACGGCCACATCACCCCGAAGAACATGTGGGGGATCATCCAGGCGGTGATCGGCACCGTGAACAGCCACGCCCACACCATGCGGCTGCGCGCCCGATCGACCTTGCGCTGGTCCTCTTCGAGACGCTCGCGCTCGCGGGCCAGGCGTCGCTCGGCGCCGGGCCGCTCGATGGCTGCTACTCCATAGCCCGCCTTCTCGACCGCGCGGCGTAGGTCCTGGACGGGCGCCCGGCCGGGCGCGTGCTCCACCGTCGCCTTGTTGGTGGCGATGTTCACGGCCGCCGAGCTGACGCCTTCCACCCCGGCGAGCGCTTTCTCCACTGCCTGGACGCAGGACGCGCAGGTCATCCCCTCGATATCGAGGACAACTCTCTGGGGCCGGGTCTTCACCTTGTAGCCGGCCGCCTCTACCGCCTGCCGCAAATCATCCAGGCCGGTCTGCCCGGCATCGTAGTCGACGGTCGCCTTCTCCGTCGCGAGGTTCACACTAGCTGCCTGGACCCCAGCCACGCCCTGGAGCGCCCGCTCTACGTGCTGCACGCAGGAGGCGCAGTGCATCCCCTCGATCTCGAGGGTCTCCGTCGCCTGGGCCCGTTCGTCACTCTGGCTCAAGATCACCATCCTGGTCGTCGTGTCGGTCGAGACCTGTAATTAAACAACAAGCGCAAGGGCTCCGAAAGTTCGGAGCCCCTGCGCCAGGTCTGAGGGGTGCCGGCTCAGGCCGGCTTTGTGTTACCGCTGCGGGGGAGGAGTCGTCCGGTGCTGCCGGTGCCGCATCTGCATGCTGTGGCCGCTCCGCTGGCCGCGCATGTGCATCCGATGCTGGCGCAATACCTCGACGCCCTCGCGCCAGGTGTCGTACTTCTCGCGCTGGGCATCGGTCAGAACCTCCCGCGACTGGCGCTCGACGTTCAGGATGCCTCTGGCCATCCCAGCCTGCAGCTCAGCGCCCTCATCGATCGCCCTTTCGATCGCGTCCCAATCGTTCGCTGCGCGGGCCGCTTGCATCGCCTCACGATGCGCCTTCATCCGCTCCATCTGCGCCTGCATGAGCGGCTCGTGGTCCTCGTGGATCTTCTCCAGGCTGGCCACCTGCTCTTCCGAGAGCTCCAGCTGGTCCTTCACGGCCAGGTAGGCGTGGGGGCCGGTATGGCCGCCCCTCATATGGCCGCGCATACCGCGCGCGCCCTGCATCTGCATGTGCTGGCCGGTCATCGCGCTGTCGGTGTGGATCCTCATTCGCATCCGCATACCCGCCTGCGCGGTGTCCTGCTGCGCCAGGGCGGGGCCGGAGAACGCCAGGAGGGCGCTCAAGCCCAGGGCCGCTGCCAGCGTTGAAAATCGAATATTCATTATCACTCCCAGTTGGGATTACCGGTCGTTCGGGGCCTCACTACAAATGACACCTAACGGCCCCGAAACGTTAGCCTGAGAGCCCCACCCCCGCCATGCCCACAATCCGCGGGCGCGGGCGCTGACGAGGCGAAGACGACGACGGGGAGATGGTTAGCGCCCCTAAAACGTTCCCACCTCCCCGAATCACCGAATCCCTGAACCCCCGAATCGCCTTCGGGAATTCCCAAACGACCTCGATATTCCTACCTACAACTTCGGACTTCCCTATTGAGCGGAGCGAGCTCGCAGGTATTCCGTGATCTGATCCAGCTCCTGAGTGCTCAGCGGCGGTACATCGCTCAACGCCATGAACGCCTGCATGGCGCCGGCAACTCGCTCCCAACCGCTCGCGGTGTGAGCGGACGGCGATGGCGCCTCGTGGCAGACCGAACACTTCTGCAGGAAGAGTTCCCTGCCCGGCCCCGCCGTCAGCTCGCCGGGCTGCGGGGTGGGGAGCGCGTACCTCTGCAGGTAGGCGAGTAGAGTGTCGACGTCCGCCTGCGAGGGGATCTCGACGCTCTCGTAGCCCGCCATCACCACTTCGCCGATGACGCCGGTCGTCAACGGGCCGCCCAAGCGATCCTTCAGCTGATGCATGCGCAGGATGTTCCGCTTCACGAGAACGGGCCACTCGACGGCGCTGTGCATCTGCGGAGTCGGCAGCCAGTGGCACTGGATGCAGTAGACTTGGAGCAGCCCGGCTCCACGTGATCCCGCCTCGGGAAGGTCCTCGGGCTGGAAGTTGTTGGGTGGCAAACCGGGGCCGATCGAGCTGATCATCCGCCAGCGTTGGCCGCGCTCGAGGTTGGCGGTCAAGGTTCCGCCCAGCTCGGCGAGCACGCTGTCGATCACCGCCAGCTCGACAGTCTCCTCCGATGTGCCCTGCTGGCAGCCGATCATGCCAGCGGCGAGCGCCACGAGAGCGACGACTCCGCCCACGCGCGTCAACCGGCTGGCGCTGCAGGTCCGGGGTCTCCTGTACATTCTCTCTCCCTTCGATGTGCAGAGGGGGCGGGCATCGCTCAGGCCGTCGAGCGGCCTCTGAGGCTAGCCACGCCGGCCCACGTGTAGTCGAGTATCGCGATGACCGCTGCTACCCCTACCGCCACCAAGAACACGCCAAAACGCTCCGGCGCCAGCAGCAGCATGAAGAGCGTCACCACCTGCAGGAAAGTGACCAGCTTGCCGCTGGGCCGTGACTGAGTCGGAATATCGATTCTGAGCATCTTCGCGGCCAGGTACGCCGTGCCAACGTACAGATCGCGCGAGATCAACACCAGAAACTGCTGCCAACTTAAATACGGCCCCGGAAGGAAGGCCGCCAGAGCCACCGTCACGAACAGTTTGTCGAACAGCGGGTCCATGATAGCGCCTGCCGCGCTCTCGACCCGGAGCTTGCGGGCGAGCCAGCCGTCCAGTGCATCGGTCAGGGCGCCGAGGAACAGCAGGACCCCACGCCAGATCAGCCCGTCGGTGACGAAGAACGCAGCCGCGATGGGCAGACGCAGGGCCGAGAGGAGGTTCGGCACATATGAGAGTACCGAGCGGCGCGGCGCGGCGGCCTCGACGTTATCCATCTAGTTGGCGTACTCCATTCTCGTCGTTCGGCATGGCTCCGGAACCACTCGTGTCCAATCGAGTCGATGTGGGCTGAGCCCAAGAACTATATCCAACCGCTATGCCGGCCGCGAGTGGGACTAGGCGGAGCGGCGCGCCTGGGGGAAGCGCTGCAGGACGGAGCGCAGCGATGTCGGATCGAACCCGAAGGATTCGCGCAGCGTGTTCTTCTCTCCCGGCACGATGCTCTCCTCGAACAGCATGGTCAGCTCGTCCGGGGTGACTGGCGTCGGCAGTCGCCAGCTGGCGGCGAACTCGACGAACGGTCGGACGAAGCGGGGCGCGACGTGGATTCTGCGGCTGCGCAGCCTGAACTCCTCGCAGATGATGTCGAGGATTCGGTTGTAGGTCAGCTTGTGAGGCCCGCCGATCTCGAAGCACTCGCCGTTCAAGTCCTGGCGCTCCGCCGCCTGCACGAAGGCGGTGGCGACGTCCTCGACATCGACCGGCTGCAGCCGGTATTGGCCGTCGCCGATCACGGGCGTAACAGGCAGCAGGCGAAGCAGGCGAAGCAAGAGGCGCATGAACTCGCCGTCCGGTCCGACGATAAGCGAAGGACGGAAGATCACGAAGGGGACCTCCGACCGGCGAACCACTTCCTCGGCATAGTGCTTCGTCCGCTGGTAGGCCGTGCCGTCCGGCTTCGCGCCCAGGGCGCTCATGTAGACGAGCTTGTGCACCTCGGCGCGCCGCGCCGCGTCCGCTACGCGGCTGGTCCCCCGGGTATGGATGTTCTCGAACGTCTGGGCCGGCAGCCGCTCCCTAATGATGCCCACCAGGTGGATGACCGTGTCGCAGCCGGCGACGGCGTCGTCGAGCGCCGACTCCTGGGCGACATCGCCCTGCACGAGCTCCGCACCGATCTCGCGCAGCGCGCCGGCCGACCCAGGGTCGCGCACCAACGCTCGGACCGCGTGACCGCGCTCGGCCAGGTGCCGGGCGACGTGTCGCCCGACGAACCCGGTGCCGCCGGTCAGGAAGACCGACAGTTTCTCAGCAGACGCTTCGTTCGTCACAGGTCACTTCCCGCGATCGGCGCGGGGCGCCGGTGGATTCGATCGTCCGACTCCAGAGTCCAGCTCCAGGGCGGATTCGAGCACCTGACGGGCGTTGGAGTAGGTGAGTCGCAACGCCGCCGCTTCCGGGTCCATCCAATGGCAGGCCTGGATCCCTTCCGCTCGTTGCGGCTGCGTCTCCTCCGCCGGGTCCGCCTCCAGCAGGAAATAGTCGCAGAACTTGTGCACCAGGGTATTCCCGGCGCGGAAGTACCAGTCGGTCGTACCGACCCGACCCACCGCACTCAACCGGGTCAACCCGGTCTCCTCGCGGCACTCGCGCACCGCCGCTTGCTCGGGGCTCTCGCCGGGCTCGACGTGGCCCTTGGGCCATCCCCAGTTGCCGTAGCCATCCCTGATCAGCAGCACCTCGAGCGAGTCTCCCGAGTCGCGGCGGCAGACCACGCCGCCGGCGCTCAGCTCGATCTTGGTGGCCTTCAGCTCCGCCATCTAGACCTCCAGGAAGACGAGTGACGGCACCCGGCCGCGAACGGGTCCTCCGCCTCCTGCTCGAACCAGATGTCGTCGGGCTGGACTCCGAGCTTTCGGCGCATGATTATCTTGAGTAGGGTGACCGAGATAGCCGACGCCGTCGGTGTGGCGCAGGAAGCGCCCATGTACCGGAACGCAATTGCTATAGCTGATGTGTCCAAGCCTGAGCATGGTGGGGCAAGCTAAGACGAGGCGGAGGCGCCCGGCAACGCCGCGGCGAAGCCGGGTGGCTGAACCGCGCCGCAGCGCCGGGGGCGCGGGATGAGCTACCGCGTACACTGGTCCCAGCTGAGAATCGGCCTCGTGGTCAGTCTGGTGGTCATCGCGGCGTCGTCGCTGGTCTTCTTCATCGATGACGTGCGCGACTCTCTGGAAGACCGCTACACCCTGCACTTCCATACCGTCACCACCCAGGCGCTGCGACCGCGCGCTCCCGTCTGGCTGGCGGGCCAGCCGGTGGGACTGATCGGTGGCCTGGAGTTCCGGCCACCCAGGGATGGTGAGCCCGCCCATCTCGTCGTCGAGCTCCACATCAGCAGCGACGCTCAGCCTTTCATCACGGAGGGCGCGGT
>JBDHHZ010000086.1:0-9455 GCA_039589115.1 Gemmatimonadota bacterium
TAAAGCCGGCTGTAAACGCCGCGACGTGCGAGCAGATCTTCGTGGCGACCCGATTCCACGATCACACCATCGTCGAGGACGATGATCTGATGCGCGCCCTGGATCGTAGAGAGACGGTGGGCGACCACGATCACCGTGCGGTTGGCGAGCAACCGATCGATGGCGCCTTGGACCAGGCGTTCCGATTCGGTGTCGAGCGCCGAGGTAGCTTCGTCGAATATCAACAGCGGTGGATCGCGAAGGATGGCGCGGGCGATGGCTATCCGCTGGCGCTGGCCGCCGGAGAGGCGAACGCCGCGGTCGCCCAGAACGGTATCGTATCCGTCGGACAAACGAGTGATGAACTCGTGCGCGTTGGCCGCCTCGGCCGCCGCCTCGATTTCTTCCTGGCTGTAACTGTCAGGTGCGCCATAGGCGATGTTCGCCCGCACCGTATCGTGGAAGATCACCGTCTCCTGCGACACGACGCCCAGCAGGTCGCGCAAGGAGTCGAGACGGATCTCTTTGACCTCGATCCCGTCGATCGTTATGCGACCGTCCTGCGGTTCGTAGAACCGGGGCAACAGGTCGACTATCGTGCTCTTGCCAGCACCCGAAGGCCCAACCAGAGCTACGACCTCTCCTCGCTTCACTCGGAAGCTCACACCCTTCAACACCTGCTCGTCACCGTCGTAGGCGAACCGGACATCCTCGTACGCCACTTCGCGATCCAGGCCCTCCAGCTGCCGGCCATCGGGCAGCACAGGCTCCATTTCGGAATCGAGGATCTCGAAGAACCGTTCGGCGGAGGCCAGCGAAGCCTGCGCGCGAGCCGGCAACGTGGTCAGCGCCTTGATCGGCGACTGCACCCTGAGCGAGATCGTCAGGAACGTCAGGAACGCCTCGGCGGTCATCTGACCGCTGAACACGAACCGCGCGCCCACCCAGACGATGACCAGGGTGACCACGCTGCCTAGTATCTCGGAGAGCGGCGAGCTGAGCAGGCGGATGCGCTCGGTGCGGACGTAGCTCTTGTAGAACGCCTGATTGGTACTGGCAAAGCGATTCCGCTCGTAGTCCTCTGCACCGTACGCCTTGACCAGCCTGACCCCGGAGGCCGTTTCCTGGAGCATGCTGGTCAACTCGCCTTGCGCGTCAAACGCCTTGCGGAAGCCGTGGCGCAGGCGCCAGAGCATGGGCTTGAGGAAACCGAGGAAGAGGGGCGCGACTATGAGGGCAAGGATCGTCAGCTTCCACGATATGATGAGCAGCATGGCAACGAAGGCGAGCAGCGAGACCGCGTGCCTGAGTATGTCGGAGACGGTGTAGGTGATGATGTCCTTGGTCTGAGCGGTATCCGAGAAGACGCGCGCCACGAGCTGGCCGGTCTTGCTGCGATCGAAGAAGCCCAGAGGCAACTTCTGCATGTGACCGTAGAGCTGGTTGCGCATGTCGCGCTGAATGCCTTCCCGCACCTTCACACCCAGAGCGTCGCCGGTGTAGAAGAAGACGTTCTTGAGCAGCAGGCCCGCCATCACGACGATAACTACATTACGTAGCGACTCGGCCGGGTCCCCCGACGCGATGAACGGGCCTACCGTAGCCTCCAGCACCCTCTCCACCAGGGCCCCGGCGCCGGGCATCACGGCGGCCTCCCCGAACAGCGACCGCAAGAACGGGATGAGGAGGACCATCGTGAACCCGTCGAACAGCGAGCCGAAGGCCATCGCGATCAGACTAGCCAGAAAGACCGTCCGGTAAGGCCGGAGGTAGCGAATCAGTCGCGCGTAGAGACTCAACGGGCCTCACCGCGTGGCTTGAGCAGGGCCACAGGCAGGATCATCTCGTCGGGACTGATTCCGCCGTGTAGGAAGCTGTCACGGTAACGTGACTGGTACTCTCGCAGTTTGGTGGGATAGACGAAGAAGTAGTCTTCCCGGGCGATCAAGTAGTTGGTCTTCAAACCGCCGGCGGGCAGCCTGATCGCGCCGCCGTCCGCCACGCTGAACACGGTCGCGGGATTCTCGGCGCGCAGGTCGTCGCCGTACTTGTAACGCAGGCTCGCTGTGGCATCTCGCTTGGCGAACACCGTTGCGGGCCGGTGGCAGTGCACCGAGCCGTGGTCCGTCGTCAACAGGACCCTGATACCGCGCTGGCGGAACATCTTCAATGCCTTGCGCAGGTCCGATCCCTCGTACCAGGTCGTCGTGAGCCGGCGCAACGCTCCGGCGTCGCGGGCCATCTCGAACAACAACTGCGATTCGCCGCGCCCGTGGGTCAGCAAGTCAACGAAGTTGAAGACGATGGCGATCGCCCGTGGTTCGTCGAGAATGGTCGGCAGGCGTCGCAGCATCGCTTCGCCATCGTTCAGCGTATGGATCTTCTCGTAGTGGGTCGGGACTTTCCCTCCGGTCAGCCGTCCTACCTGGTCGGCGAACAGCTCGTCCTCGAACGAGTTAAGACCAATGTCGTCCCAGGTCTGCGGCCAGCCGGGACGCTGCTCGACCAGTTCGTCGGGGAAGATCCCACCGAAGATCGCGTTGCGCGCGTACGGTGTGGCACTGGGAAGGATCGAGACATAGAGGTCGGACTCGACCTCGAAGTCTTCCTCGATGACCGGCTGCAAACAGCGCCACTGGTCCAGGCGCAGGCAGTCGACGATGATCAGCACCGCCGGCTCGCCGCGAGCCAGCAGCGGCACGAAGAACTGTGGGATGACATCGATCGATAGCGACGGTCGGTCCACCTGACCCTTGGACACCCAGCTGACGTAATTCTTGACGACGAAATTGGTGAACTCGCGCCGGACGTCGCCGGAGAGCGTGTTCAGCGAGTCCAGTAGACCCGTTTCCTCCGCGGCGTTCAGCTCGAGGTCCCAATCGATCAGATCGGAGTAGAGATCGGTCCAATCGCGCCAGCTCCTGGCGTCGTCGATACGGGCCCGCAGCTCGGAGAAGGCGCGGACGAAGTCGCGGGCCATCTCTTCATGGCGAAGCCCGGGCCCTTCGAGGATCCGTGCGACGACCGAAGCCACCTGACGCGGACTCGTCGGCTTGACGATGTACTCGTCGGCTCGCCTGGCTATCGCCTCGCGCAACGTGTTCTCTTCCTCGCTCTTCGTGACCATCACCACCGCGATACGCGAATCGACTCCGCGAATCTCGCGCAGCATCTCGGTCCCTGTGCGGCCCGGCATCTCCTGATCCAGCAGGATGAGATCGTAGCTCTGGCGGCGCAGCTGGCTCAGCGCGTCGTCCCCGTTGGGCAACGTGTCGACCTCGTAGCCGCGCTGCTCGAGTACCAGCCGATGAGGTAGCAGCAGGTCGACCTCATCGTCGACCCACAGGATTCGCCCTTTGACAGTCTTCTTGTCCGCCATCACAGCTTCCAGGTGTAACTCCACCAAGTGGCCACGGCCCGGCCGGCCCGCAACGCCGGCTCGAAAACCCAGTCCCGCGCCTCGCGCATCAGGTTCTGATTGTACCTGCCGTCCGGGGTCGGCGGGACAAGGCGCACGCTGTCCACCGCACCGGTCTGGGTGATGAAGACCCAGACGGTCACATCGCGCCCGCGCACCGAGGAGGGCCGGGCGAGCGGTGCCATGATGATCCCCCGCGGGGTGGGAGGGATGAGCCGGTTGGTTCCGCTCATCGCATCTCCCGCATCGCCGCCGCCTTCGCCGCCCGGCAGGCCGGGCCCCGTCTCCGGGCCTTCACGGTCGCCCTCACCGGGATCGGGGAGCTCGATCTCGTTCAGGGCCAGCTCGTCCTCCGGCCTCTCCACCTCGACCGGCTCGATCACCGGGCTCTCGGGCCGCGGTGGGATCGTGATCTCGACCGGCGGCCGCAGCACGATCACCCTCATGCCCCCGCCGCCAGGCGCCGCAACCGGGTCGCCGCCCGGCAGCCCGGCAGCGGCGTACGGTGTCGCCAGCTCGCCAGCCCTGTGGGTGAGAAGCAGTACGGCCAGATGGATGAGCACGGAGAGGAGCAGCCCGAGGCGCCACACCTGTCGCTCCCGGCGTCGCCGGTCTTCGTTCCACTCCGTTGTCATCTCTCGACTTGTCCTTGCCGCGCAATCCAAAGGTAGAAGAGCGGTCACCTGTGGAAAAGGGCCGCCCTTGCCCGGCCCTCGGGCGCTGGCCATGTTAGCCAGCATCCAATACCGGCCTGTACCGCCAACCGCAGTGAATTCGACACGGAGATCATACACATGATGGGCCTCGAAGGTGCAGTTCTCATCCCCATCCTGATTCTGGGAGCTGCCGCTATCATCTACTACGGATTGATAGGCGTAAGGAGTCGCCAGCTCGAGCAGCGCGGCGACGATTCCCCCGAAGACTAGTCGAGAAGGCCACCAGCGCCGGAGAGGTGTAAATGAGCGGGCTGTTCGATCGGATGCGTGGCGAGCTCCAGGAGATGAAGGAGCAGGGTGTATACAAGCAGCTGATCCACCTCGATTCGCCGCAGGACGCAGTGGTCAAGATCGAGGAGACGGGCAGCGAGGTGATCAACCTGTGCTCGAACAACTACCTGGGCCTCTGCAATACTCCGGAAGTCGTGGCGGCGGGCAGGGCTGCGTACGAGAGTTACGGCGCCGGGACCTCGTCGGTACGCTTCATTTGCGGCACTTTCACTCTGCACAAGAAGCTGGAAGAGAAGATCGCCGACTTCTTGGGCCTCGAGTCGTCGTTGACCTACGTCTCTTGCTGGACCGCGAATACCGGGCTCACACCCACCTTCCTGGAGGAAGAGGACGCGCTCATCTCGGACGAGTTGAATCACGCCTCGATCATCGACGGCGTCCGCATGACGAAGGCGAACCGCAAGGTCTACAAGCACTCCGACATGGCGGCGCTGGAAGGTGCGCTGAAAGACTCGGCCGGCGCCCGGCATCGGTTCATCATCACGGACGGGGTCTTCTCGATGGAGGGCGACATCTGCAAGCTGCCCGACATCCTCGAGCTGGCCGACAAATACGACGCCGTAGTGACGGTCGATGACTCGCATGCGACCGGGGTCCTGGGTGAAACGGGGCGCGGAACGCCCGAGCACTACGGCCTGCACGGTGCCGTTCCGGTAATCACCAGCACGCTGGGCAAGGCATTGGGCGGCGCGGCCGGAGGCTTCACCGCCGGTCCCGCCGAGTTCACCGACTACCTGACGCAGCGCTCGCGGCCGATGCTGTTCTCGAACGCGCTGCCGCCCGCCACGACCGCGCACTCGCTGGCGGCAATCGAGTACCTGGAACAGCATCCGGAGCTCGTACAGAAGCTGAGGGACAACACGGCCTACTTCCGGGAGAGGCTATTGGAAGCGGGCTTCAAGCCGATCGAAGGCGATACGCCGATCGTGCCGATCATCATCGGCGAGACCGCCGAGGCGATCCGGATGAGTAAGATGCTCCTGGACGAGGGCGTTTTCGTCATCGGCTTCGGTTTTCCAGTGGTCCCGCACGGCACGGCACGTATCCGTTGCCAGGTTTCGGCGGCCCACGAGACAGAGCATCTCGATGCCGTGCTCGACGCGATGAAGAAGGTGGGGCGGAAGCTTGGTATTCGGTAGCCGGTGGCCCGGTGGCCGGTAGCCGGTAGTCGGTAGCCGGTGGCCGGTAGCCGGTAGTCGGTAGCCGGTAACCAGTAGAGCGTTTAACTAGGAAGGCCAGACTGAGAAAGATGTCCGCTAAGATAGCGCCCAGCATATTGAATGCGGATTTCACGCGCTTGGGCGACCAGATCGCCGAAGCTGCTGACGGCGGCGCCGATTGGATCCACGTCGACGTGATGGACGGCCACTTCGTGCCCAACATCACGATCGGTCCGTTGATCGTCGAGGCCGCCAGGCGCGCGACCGAGCTGCCGCTCGACGTCCATTTGATGATCGAGGAGCCGGAGCGCTACCTGGCCGACTTCGTCAGCGCCGGCGCCGATTTGCTCACAGTCCACCAGGAGACATGTCCTCACCTTCATCGCACGGTCCAGCAGATCCGCGAGCTGGGCGCCCGGCCCGGCGTCGCGGTCAACCCGGCTACACCGGTCGAGACGCTGATCGACATCCTTCCATTCGTGGATCTGGTATTGGTGATGACAGTGAACCCCGGGTTCGGGGGCCAGAAGTTCATCGCCGAGTGCGTGCCCAAGATCGCCGTCCTGTCACAAACGATCGAGGCGAAAGGGCTGGAGCAGATCGAGATCGAGGTCGACGGCGGCATCGATCCGAAGACGGCCCCGCTGACGGTCGCAGCAGGCGCGAGTGTCCTGGTGGCCGGCTCGGCGGTCTTCTCCCGCGGCTCGATCGCCGAGAACATAGGCGCGATCCGCCGCAGCCTGGGGTAGGCCGAGGCGGGAACCCGCAGGGCGCCCCAGGTGTTCTGGTGATAGAACCGGGTTTTTTAGCAATCCACAACCGCAAAACGAGAATGACTGGATCACTGCGCTTCTGCACCACTTGTATCTGTATCTGCCGTCACGGCGAACGAGCCGCCGTGCTGGGGAGAGCACTCGCGTTCGGGGCGCAGAGAATCGACTGAGCTAGACCGTTCGACGAGATAAGAACCCCGGCCGCGGCCTCAGAGGATCCGCGGCCGTTTTCATTGCAGGCGTGTTTGACATGATAGTCGCAACCCAAAAGAAGAGTCACGCGGCACCGGCGAGCGGCGCTCGGGAAGGGCTGGCCGGCCTTATCGGCAATACGCCGCTCCTGCCACTGCCGCTCCCCGGCCTGGCCCCAGGCGTTCGGATCTTCGCCAAGGCGGAGTGGCTGAACCCGGGTGGCTCGGTCAAGGACAGAGCCGCCAGGGCCATCGTTCTGGCTGCCGAGCGGTCGGGCGCGCTGCCCGGCAAGCGGCTGCTGGACGCCAGCTCGGGCAACACGGCGATCGCCTACGCCATGCTGGGCGCGGCCCGCGGATTCGGCGTCACCATCTGCCTGCCCGGCAACGCGAGCGACGAGAGGAAAGCTCTGCTGAAGGCGTACGGCGCCGAGGTCATCGAGACGGAAGCGCTGGAGGGCTCGGACGGCGCGATCCGGACGGCTCGGCAACTGGCCACACGCGACACGCAGCGCTACTTCTACGCGGATCAGTACAACAACCCGGCGAACGCGCGGGCCCACTTCGAGACGACGGGGCCGGAGATCTGGCGGGACACGGGCGGCGCCGTGACACACCTCGTGGCCGGCCTGGGGACCACCGGAACGTTGATGGGCACGGGCCGTTATCTGAAGGCTCGCGAGGACGGGATCCAGCTCGTCGCCGTCGAGCCGGACGATGGATTTCACGGGATCGAGGGACTGAAGCACATGCCGACCTCGATCGTCCCGGATCTGTTCGACGCATCGCTACCGGACCGCACCGTGCGTGTGAGAACCGAAGATGCCTACGAGATGACGCGCCGCCTCGCCCGAGACTTCGGCATGCTCGTCGGCCTGTCTTCCGGAGCCGCAGCCAGCGCGGCCCTCCGAACCGCCTCGGAGTTGGCGTCCGGACTCCTGGTGCTGATCTTTCCCGACGGCGCAGATCGATATCTGAGCCTGGGACTATGGGAGGAGAACGAATGAGCGCTGACCGCGGTGGGAGCGCCGCCGAACTGGGCGCCAGGCTCCAACTCGGCCCGCAGCTGCTGGCCGCCATGCGCGAGCACGCCGAAGCGACATATCCGGAAGAAGCGTGCGGCGGCCTGTTGGGCCGGGCCGACTCGGATGCGGTGGAGGTCGTGGAGGTCGTCTCGCTGGCCAACGTAAGAGAGGCGGAACGCCGCAGGCGTTACCTGATCGGACCCGACGATGTGATGGCGCTAGAGCGCCGGGCAGAGGCGCGTGGCCTTCAGGTGGTTGGCTACTACCACTCGCATCCGGATGCGCCGGCGGAGCCTTCCGCCTTCGATCGCGAGCACGCCTGGCCCTGGTACGTCTACCTGATCGTCGGTGTAGCGAAGGGCCGCGCGGCGGAAGCCAGGGCGTGGCGACTCGCGGACGACCGCGGGGAGTTCGAAGCCGTTCAAATCGACGGCACAGGCTGATTACCCAAACCAGAGAGAAGATGAGATCGATCACAGTCATCGTTCCAACGCCGCTCCGGCAGTACACAGGCGGCCTAGATACGGTCGAGATCGAAGCGGCAACGGTCGGCGAAGCGTTGTCCGTCCTTACCGGCCGCTTCGCGGAGCTCCAGCGGCATCTTTATTCCGAGGATGGCGAGCTGCGCAGCTTCGTCAACATCTATCTAAACGACGAGGATATCCGCTACCTTGAAGGCAAGGAAGAAGCCGGCGTGCAGGCAGGCGACGAAATCAGGATCGTCCCATCAATCGCCGGCGGTGTAGCGACGGCCGTAGGAGCGGGGACGGTGGAGTTCACGCCCGAGGAAATGCGCCGCTATGCGCGGCACTTGATTCTGCCGGAAGTCGGGCCCGAGGGCCAGGCGAAGCTGAAGCAGGCGCGCGTCCTTCTCATCGGCGCGGGCGGTCTCGGCTCGCCGGCTTCGCTCTACCTGGCCGCCGCCGGTGTTGGCACGATCGGGCTCGTCGACTTCGACAGGGTCGAGTACAGCAACCTGCATCGGCAGATCATCCACGGGGCCAGCGACGTCGGACGTCCCAAGCTGGAGTCGGCGCGCCAGCGTCTTCTCGACGTGAACCCCGACCTGAACTTCGAGGGCCATGAGCTGCGACTTTCGTCCGATAACGCGCTGGAGATCCTGAAGGACTATGACATCGTCGTCGACGGGACCGACAACTTCCCGACCCGCTACCTGATCAATGACGCCTGTGTTCTGCTCGGGAAGCCCAACGTCTACGGCTCGATCTTCCGCTTCGAGGGCCAGGCCTCGGTGTTCCACGCCAAGGAAGGGCCGTGTTACCGCTGCCTCTACCAGGAGCCACCACCGCCCGGCCTGGTGCCGTCCTGCGCGGAGGGCGGCGTTCTGGGTGTGCTGCCAGGCATCATCGGCGCCCTGCAGGCGAACGAGACGATCAAGCTGATCATCGGCCAGGGCGAAACGCTGATCGGCCGCCTCGTCCTTTTCGATGCGCTGCGCCTACGATTCCGCGAGTTGCGGCTACGTAAGGACCCCGACTGCCCGGTCTGCGGTGAGAACCCGACGATTCGGGACCTGATCGATTACGAGTTGTTCTGCGGCGTGCGCGACGCCGAGGCCGAACGGCGGCGGCTCGAGGCGGGCATTCCGGTCATCACCGCGCGCCAACTGAAGGGGCGCATCGAGGCGGGCGACCCGATTCGTGTCATAGACGTGCGGGAACCGCACGAGCTGAACATCTCCTGGCTCGATGAAGCCGAATTGATCCCGCTGAAGACCTTACCCTCACAGATCCAGCGGCTAAACAGCAACGAGGAGATAGTCGTCATCTGTCGGAGCGGGCTGCGCAGCGCCTACGCCGTGCGGCTGTTGCGGGACGCGGGATTCGAGAAGGCATACAACCTGACGGGAGGCCTGTTGGCCTGGTCGGATGAGGTGGATCC
>JBDHHZ010000087.1:0-9448 GCA_039589115.1 Gemmatimonadota bacterium
GATGCGGTCCTTGCCGCCGACCTCGCTGGCCTGCAACAGAGAGCTCCAGATGCCCAGCACGCTCTCGCCGAGCTCCTGCCACGCCTCGGCCTTCGCCATGCGCAGACCCATGGCGTAGTCGGTGTAACCTTCTTCGCCGCCGGAGAAGAACTTCATGCCGTCATCGTCCTCGGGCGGCTGAACGATCCAGTCGGGGCGGCTGCCATCGCTGCGCTCAACGACGACCTCGGTGCCTACAGGCGCCTCCTCCAGCTCCGCCACCTTGACGGCCCCGCCGCATCCCATCGCACCTAGTAGAGCACCCAGAGCCAGTAGCCGCGCCACGTCATTCTTACGTGTCATAGGAACCTCCTGGGTGGGGTATATGTGATCATAACTCCCGCACCGGTAGGTGCAAGAACCGGTCCCTCGAGCGGCCCCGGCGCGGGGCGCCTTCTGTCCCGGTAACCCCTTATTAGGTAAGGAATTTAACCGATCGGGGACTCCGGGAGCGGGACCCGGGCCGCGTGTCGAAACGCAACACCCGCATCACCGCCGGTGTCGAAGTGCAACAACGCTCGCCGTCGGGAACGAGCGCCATTCGCTAGTGTATTCCCTTTACGTTCCCTGTCACCCCGCGCCACATCGACCGCATACCATTAAGACATGCAAAAGGTCAAAGGCTCTGTCCTGAAGTCGCGATTGGAGTTCGTCGAGGAGCACTTCGGCGAAGACGGGTTGCGCCAGGTGATGCAGACGCTGGACGTCGAGGATCGCCAGGCGCTGGAGCGGATGCTCCCGTCGTCGTGGCTGGACTTCGAGATCGGCAAGCGCCTGGACGACACGATCGTGAAGGTGCTGGCGAGCGGCGATCCGCACTTCTTCGAGGAGTTGGGCGTCGCCTCGGCCAACAAGAACCTGACCAGCTTCCACGCCACCTTCATCGCGCCCGACAATCCCGAGGCCTTCCTGAGGAAGGCATCGCAGATCTACAGGCTCTACTACCAGACTGGCCGGCGCGAGTACGAGTCGCTCGGCGAGAAGGAAGGCGTCCTGACCACGTACGATGCGGAGACGTTCTCGGCCCCCGACTGCCTGACCGTAGTCGGGTGGTACAAGCGGGCGCTGGAGATGTGCGGTGCGAAGAAGGCCGACGTCGTGGAAGAGGAGTGCCGCGCCAAGGGCGGCGACGTCTGCCGCTACCGGGTCCGCTGGGAGTGAGCCGCGGCTAGTAGCACCATGGCCGTCGACCAGGCTTGGTCGGCGGTCACACCTATCGATTCACCTTCATCGCCGTGTAGTAGTTCCGGCCAGGCGCCCAGTGCGTGCGACTCGTAGAGACGCGCGATCTGCTCCCAGTGCCGGCGCGACGACTCGCTGCGCCCGGCGCGATGCTCGGCCATGCTGACCCAGCCCGCGTAGAGCGGCCAGATGGCGCCGGCGTGATAGCCGCCGGGTTGATAACCCGGGTCTGAGCGCGGGATCAGCCGCACGCCCCACTCGGCCGTGAAGTCTTCGCCGGCCACACGATCCAGCCACTCCTCGCAGCGCTCAGCCGTGACGGCGCCCAACGCCAGCGGCACGGCGGTCATGATGGTCTCCGTCATATCCAGCGACCCGTCGGCCCGGCGGCCGTCGGCGTACCGCCCCTCCAGAGGATCGTAGAAGGACAGCTCGAGGCTGGACCGGGCTGCGGCGGCTCGATAGGCCAGCTCGCCGGCGAAGCCAGCTTCGCCTAGCGCGCGGGCGGCGGTCTCCAGCTCGGCCAGCGCCGCGACCCAGATGCCGGCCAGGTAGAGCGACACGTGGTGGCCGCCCAGCCCGCCGAACTCCACCCAGCCGTGGCCGACGTTCGTGTTCTCGATCAGCCCGTCGCCGTCGCTGTCTGTGGAGAGGCAGAACTCGTAAGCCTTTAGGATCCGCGGCCACTCGCGCCTCAGCGTTTCGGCATCGCCGGTCGCCGCCAGGTATCGGGCGGCGAGCAGCAGGTAGAGCGGCGTGGAGTCGGCGGCGTCGTAGTGGACGACCCCGCTGGTCGTGCACTCGTGGAGGACCTTCCCGCTGATGTCCTGGTGCCCGCCCAAAAACTCGAGGACCTCGCGGACAGTCTCATGCTGCCCCGCGGCCAGGCAGCCGAGCGCCGTCCAGCAGGCATCGCGGCCGAAGAACCAAGCGTAGCCGGGCCGGCCCTCGCCGAAGGCGCCGGGTCGGGAGCGGCCGTAACCGGCAACCAAGGATGTCCCCAGGTCGGGCACGTGGACTCGGTAGGTGGACAGCCGCCATTTCGCCCACTCCACCGCCTCCGCCAGCTCCGGGTCCTCGGAATCCAGGGAGTAGGCAGCTTCCCGCCGCCTCCGCTCCGCGGCCCGACCTTCCGCCCAGGACCCAAGATCGACCTCCGCCGGGGGTTGCTCGTCCCGACCGGCGCCCAGCAGCAGGATGCGGACGGGCCCGGCCAGATCCAGCTCGGCGTGGATCCGGGCTCGGGCCCGGGAGCACTCATAGTCGGAGACGTTTTCCACCGCCAGCACCGCCGGCGCCGGCTCGATCCGCAGGCCCAGCCACTCGCCGGTCTCGGTCTCGAGGCCCAGGGCGCCCGCCTCCTTGGCGTAGAGCAACCAACCCCCTGCTGACGCGGGGTAGGGCCACATAAGCCGCAGGTCGCTCTCCAGGGTCCAGACGAGGCGCATGGGACCGCCCTCCGCCGGCCGCAGCTCCACCAGCAGCGCCGCGGCGTCCGGGGAGACGGCCGTCCGCTCCTCGACGGCGCCGCCGCCTGCCTCCAGGCGGCGCGTGATGACTCCCGGCGATATCGCGAAATGGGTCGCAACGAGGTCGCTGCGATCGTTGCTATCGCCCTCCGCGCCCGCGTCCCCCGTTGCGCGGAGCCGCCAGCGGCTCACGGCGCGGAACGGGTGGAACCAGACCTCCTCGGGGCCGCTCGCCTCGCGCCCGACCAGCAGCGCCCGCGTCCCGGCCAGCGTGTAATCCGCCTCCGTCGCCTCGCGCTCCAGCCGCAGATCGTCGTCCGGATCGAGGGCGTCGTCCGCTCCCGGGCCCGGCTCCGGCGGTAGGGTCACCCGGGCGTCCAGCTCCAGCCCGACCTCAGGCGGCCGCCAGGCGCCGCCCATGTCGCGGACACGGTGTCCGTCGGAATCGATACGGGCTAGGGCGTTCAGCAGCAGCCGCGTCATATGGGGCCAATAGCGGCCGTCCCGGGCGGTGAAGTAAATGTAAGCTCCTATACATACAGCCCAGCCGTCGCCCACGGCGTACTCCCAGGCCAGCCGCCGCTCGGGGTTCAGACCGATATAGGCCTTCTGAACCGCCACCACCCGGCCCCGCTTGGGCCAGTTGAAGCCGCTGTAGCCGTAGCGGATCAGCCGTTCGCCGTCCTGGGGCGCCCAGGTGTAGCAGCCGCTGCCCAGCCCGTCGAACAGCGGATGGCCGCGGAAGCTCTGCAGCCCGCGGATCGCGGGCGCGTCGGCGAAGCCGGCGGCCAGCTCGTCGTCGGCCTCCTCCGACCAGGGCGCGTCGGTCATCTCGTCGAGCGGTCGCCGCTCCCAGCGGAGCTGAGCGGGGAGCGTCACTGCCGCCAGGGTGGCGAGCAGGCCACCGCCGGCGCGGACGTGCGCGTCGAGGGCTCGCCGGGCGTCATCGCGCAGAAACGGCGGCTCGGTCCAGTGGAACCAGACGGCCGTGCCGTAGCCGAGGGCCGCTTCGGCCAGCCCGGAGAGCTTGACCGGTCGGACGTCGAAGCCGGGCAGCGAGCGGAGCCAGTCGAGCGCGGCGGCGCACTCGTCGGAGGGCGCACCCTCAGGCACCACAAAGTGCAGGATGGTCATTAGGCAAAGATAGGGAGGGAAGCCCGACACTCGACAGCCGTTAGTCGACAGCCGACAGCCGAGTACTGCCCAGCGATCGACGACCGACTTCCGACGTCCGGCGCAGAACGTCGAGAGTCGGGAGTCGGACGTCGGGCAGTACTCGAGTGTCGGCTGTCGGCTGTCGAATATTGAAAAAAACTCAAAAAAAAAGGCGGAGTCCCGGGAACCCCGGGACCCCGCCTATGTCGTTTCTGGACCTAGCGTAGGATTTCTCTCCCGGCGCGCTCTCTCGAGGCCGGATCGCTCAGTGGCTCGAGTAGACCTTGGTGCTTCCGTCCGCCTTGAACGCCAGGACGTCGAACGGCTCGGCCTCGGCGCCAGGGACCTCCATCCCGGGCGCGCCGACCGGCATGCCGGGGACGCTCAAGCCGGCGATCTCCGGCCGATCCCCCAGCATCCGCAGGATATCGGCGGCGGGGACGTGCCCCTCGACGACGTAGCCTTCTACGATCGCCGTGTGGCAGCCGGCCAGGAGGTTCGTGACACCGTTCTGCGCCTTGAGCTCCGCCAGGTCGGTGGAGGATACCTCGATGGGAGAGACCTTGAATCCGTTGTCTCGCAGGTGACCCACCCACGATTCACAGCAGCTTCAAGTAGGTGTCTTGTAGACGGTGATCTCCGGGGCGGCCCCCAGCGAGACCGGCGGGCTCGGCTGCGCGATCCGGGCCTGCTGGGCCACCACTGCGGCCACGGCACCGATCGCTATCAGCCCACCCGCGGTCAACATGCCTTTCCTGCTAGGACTCATCCGTACCTGCTCGTCTGCGGTTGCGGTTCGGCTCAACTGGACCGCCGAATCTCGTCGCTGAAGGCCATCTCCGCAACCCCAACGGGCTGTAAGGCCTTGCCGAAGAAAACCCGAAGATGTAGCTTTATATGGCGCCCCCGAGGGCGTTGTTTCTTCGGTAACCCCAACCGAGCAGGGCAGCATGGAGATCTTCCCGATCCGCGGCCGCGGCGCCAGCCACAACCCGGCCAACCGCTTCGAGTCGCTGGAGGTGGTGCGCGACGGGTGGCGCGATCCCGACGATCCGGGGCCGCGCACCGAGCTGCTGCGCGATCGCTCGCGCTCGATCATCGCCCGGAACGATAGCCCCGACGTCGGTTTCGACACCACAATCAACCCTTACCGAGGCTGCGAGCACGGCTGCATTTACTGCTACGCCCGACCCTACCACGAGTACCTGGGCTTCTCAGCCGGGCTCGACTTCGAGACGAAGATCTTGGTGAAGGAGGACGCGCCGGACCTGCTGCGGGCCGAGCTGTCGTCGCGGCGCTGGGAGCCGCAGACTCTGCTGCTGAGCGGGGTGACCGATCCGTACCAGCCGGTCGAGCGGCGGCTTCAGCTGACGCGCCGCTGCCTGGAAGTGCTGGCGGAGTTCCGTAACCCGGTGGCGATCACGACGAAGAACCACCTGGTGACGCGAGACATCGACCTGCTGAGCGAGCTAGCGGAGCATCAGGCCTCAGCCGTGGCGCTCTCCATCACCACGCTGGACGACGGGCTGCAGAGGATCATGGAACCGCGCACGTCGTCTCCGAGTCGACGTCTGGAAGCGATCGCCAGGCTGGCCGAGGCGGGGGTACCGGTGGCGGTGACGATCGCGCCGGTGATCCCGGGGCTCACCGATCACGAACTGCCGGGCATAGTGGAGGCGGCGGCCGAGGCGGGCGCCGTCACCGCCGGCTACATCATGCTGCGCCTGCCCCACGGCGTCGCCTCGCTGTTCGAGCGCTGGCTGCAGCAACAGCTACCGGACCGGGTGGACAAGGTCCTCAACCGGATCCGTGAGGTGCGCGGCGGTCGGCTCTACGATTCGCGCTTCGAGGTGCGTGGCAGAGGCGAAGGCCAATACGCCAGGCAAATCGCGCGACTGTTCAAGGTGAGCTGTGCGAAGGCAGGCCTCGAGCGCGAGCTTCCGCCCCTATCTACCGATTCCTTCCGGCGGCCGGAGCGCGGTGTACAACTAACTCTGTTTGCACCATCCTACTAAAACGTCATTTGGGTGTTGCTCGATAGCCTTATGCGGCTCCAAAGACAGAATCATCACTCGTCGTCGTCGCGTCATCGCCCGCGCCCGCGCCCTCGTCCGCGACAGCAACGAGGGATAGTACTGGACTCGCGGGCGCGGGCGCTGACGAGGCGATGACGTTTACGGAGAACTGTGATGGAACCACAAGACATCCCGGCATTCGTAGAGCGGATGGCAGCCGCCTGGAACGCCCGAGATCTCGAGGGCTGCCTGTCGCTGCTAACGGAAGACGTGGTGTGGGACGACCCGGCTATGCAGGCGCCGGCCGTGGGACGCGACGCGGTGAGGAGCTTCAGCGAGACTGTGCTGCGCGCCTTCCCCGACTTTCACTACACGATCCGCCAGCCGATATGCATCGCGACGGACGGCAGCAGGTGCGCGGTGCCGTGGATGATAACGGGGACGCACACCGAGCCGATGGATCCGCCGGGCTTCGGGCCGACGGGGCGGCGCGTGGAATTCGAGGGCGTCGACTTGATGGAGTTCCGCGGCGACCAGGTGAGCCGGATCGATACGCTGTTCAACATGTGGCCGCCGGCGGAGCAGCTACTCGGCATGCGGCTCAAGCCCGAACCGAGTAGCTGGCGCGAGCGGGTTCTCGTCAGCCTACAACGGGCGCGTGCCGCGTGGCTGCGGGGTCCAGGTCTACTCGCTCTCTAGCGTTGTGGCGGGCTCCACGCTCAAGATTCGCTGTACCGGCACATAAGAGGCCACGATCGCCACGACACCAAGGAAGACCGCGGCGGCCAGAAGAGTCGGCGGGTCAGCGGCAGCGACACCGTACAACCGATCCGATATCAGCTGGCCAAGCGCCAGAGAGAGTGCGAGTCCGAGCAGCACACCCAGGCCGCTCATGATCGCTCCCTGAAGCACCAGCATCCGAAGGACTTGGCCGCTGGTGGCACCGAGAGCGATTCGAATCCCGACCTCAGGCCGTCGCTCGTTGGTGTCATACGCCATCACACCGTAGATCCCGACCGAGGCCAGAAGCAGGGCCGTGAGCGCGAAGGCGGCGAGCAGAACACTCAGCACCCGACCAGAGGCTGTGGTGTCCCTCAGATACCCCTCCATCGTTCTTACATCATAGATGGGTCGGTCAGGGTCAATCGCCAGCACGGCGCCTCTCACCTCCTCGATCAGTAAGGTGGGGTCCATCGCTGTCCGAACGGCAAGTGACCATCCGTTGCTGACGTCCCATTCCAGGGGGGTGTACATCTGCACGAAGGGCCTGAAGGTGTCCCTTCGGTTGTTGACATGAGCGACAACGCCGACAATCTCCCACGTGCGGCCCGACTGCCTGACGCGTTTCCCGATCGGGCTGGCGTTCGGCCAGTGTCGCTCGGCGAACGTCTCATCGATGATCGCCACGGGCAGAGAGTCGCGCTTGTCCTGGTCCGTGAATAGCCGGCCACGAAGCAAGGGTATCCCAAGGGTTCTGTGTAGGTCGGGCGTGCTCACACAAACGTCGACTAAGGGCTCTCCACCTGGAGCCGGTGGAGGTTCGCCGTCGACCTCGTAGGTGCTCTGCCATCCAATCGGAGTCAGAGGGAGGGGCCCCCCGGCCCCAGCCGAGACAACCCCCGGAATCGCCTGAACGCTCTCTAAGAGCTGATTGAAGAAGGCGTGTCTTTCGGCGAGTTCGGGGTACTTCGTATCGGGAAGAGAGACATTGAGCGTCAGAACGTTCTGCGGGTCCAAGCCCACGTCCTCGTTCACCAAAGCAGCAAGGCTGCGAATCATGAGCACGGCGACGACAAGCAGCGCCTGGGCGAGGGTGATCTCAGCTACTACCAGGCCCCTCCGTACTCGCCGTTGAGTGCGTCCCGCAGTGGTCCTGCCCCCTTGCTTGAGCACCGGTTGCAGGTCGTTGCGGGCCGATAGCATCGCGGGGATCAGGCCGCACCCAATGCCGGTGGTCAGTGATAAGCTGAGAGCGAAGACCAAGACCCGAAGATCGGTATGCACTAGGTCGACGCGGGGAAGACTGTCGGAAAGCCACGTGGTCAACGCGTCTACCGCCCACTCGGCAAGCAAGAGGCCCGCCAACCCGCCCAGCAGCGAGAGCATGACGGCCTCCATGACCAGCAACGACACGATCTGGGCGCGCGATGCGCCCATCGTCCACCTGATCGCTATCTCTCGCTGCCGGGAGCCACCCCTGGCCAGAAGCAAGTTCGCCATGTTGACGCAGGCAATGAGGAGAACGAACGCGACGGCAGCGAACAGGAGCAATAGCCTTCCTTCCGCATCTCCCAACACACGATCGCGGAAGCTGGCCAAGTTAACGCGGCTGCCTTTGTTCGTGTTCGGGTACGCTTCCTCTAACGCGGTGGCAACAGCCTCCATATCTGCGCGCGCCTGTTCAAGGCTGACGCCGCGCTTCAGTCGGCCGAGAGCGATCATCCCAAGGTGATTCGACCTCGTAAGCCACTCGCCTTCCGCGTATTGGCCGATGGGCGTCCAGAGGTCGACGTAGCTGGCGGTGGGCGGAAACCGGAAACTCTCGGGCATCACCCCTACTACCGTGAAGGCCCGTTCGTCTAGCTCGAGCACTCGACCGACTATATCGGGATCGCCGCCGAAGTGGCTCTGCCACAACGAGTGTGAGAGCACAACCACCGACGGTGCACCGACCCCCCTGTCCTCCTCCTCCAAGAAGGGTCGGCCGAGGTGCGGCTCCGCACGCAGGATCGCGAACAATGATGCCGACATCTGGTAAGCCGTCAGCCTCTCCGGGTCCCCGTCGCTGCTGAGGGACATGTCGGTCGGCATGAAGGCCCCCAATTCCTCAAAGCTCGTGCTCTGCTCTCGCCAGTCGATGTAATTGGGATACGAGACGGAGGCGTCTTGGGCCTGCGGCAGCCTTCCCCATACCTGCACAAGATCTCCAGCATCGTCGTATGGAAGCGGCTGCAGCAATACCCCGTTGATCACACTGAAGACCGTCGTTGTAGCTCCGATACCGACACCGAGTGTGATCACAGCCATCAGAGTGAAGCCGGGTGACCGTCTGATTGATCGTGCAGTGAATCGAATGTCCCTGAGGAAGCTGGACACGGCTCTCCCCTTCTGCTAGCTGTCGCTCGCCGGTCTCCTCGCCTAAGGGCACACAACGTGCCACGCAGCTCCGTACCGCAATCGGCCGTACCGCAAGGTGCTACGGTCGATTATGAGGCTGCTCCCGGCGAACCGCTTGGCCGGAAATGGGACAGCAATTCCCCGGAGCGAACACCTGCACAACGTCTGCACCACCCCGAGTCAAACCAGCCCCGACGCCGCTCGCCGTCGGTCGTTCAGCATCGCACAGGAGAATCCCAGTACCGCTCACATCGCTGCGCTCACTGGTTCGGTCGAAGCGTGGCGCAACGTGTTCAGCGACACGTACTTGACCAGGTCAACCCGTCGACGGCACAGGAAATGCCCGGAACGGACTCGGTGTATTCGATGTGTTCCCACAAAAGGTACCGTCAAGCGCTGAACCTTGACTGGGAGGTCTGCTGTGTGGACGAGAAGACTACTGGATACACTCACCATCTCTTTGCTGCTGAC
>JBDHHZ010000088.1:0-9440 GCA_039589115.1 Gemmatimonadota bacterium
GGCGGTACTCGATGTGCTCGCCGCGATGAGGATCGGGTTGAGGCAGCGCTTGAGGAAGCTACCTCCCGGCATACCGCCCAGGAACCTCACAGCCGGCAGGTAGATGGCGGCGATGAAAAGAACGAGACCGACCATCACGGCGAGGATGAACGCGCCGAGGCTCTGCAGCATCGCCCAGCCGGCCCTTGCGGTGACCGGCGCCGCCAGCGCGAAGACTCCCACCGGCGCCAGCCACAGTATCCAGTGCACGAGCTTTATGAGCGCGTCGCTCAGCGCGTTTGCCAAAGAGAGCAGAACTTCGCCTTGCTCTTCGGGAAGTGCGCCGGCGGCGGCGGCGAAGAAGACGGTGAAGACGATGAGCGGCAACAGCGCGCCTTCGGCGGCGGCCTGGAACGGGTTGCTCGGGATGAGCGACAGCAGGAACTCGATCGGTCCCGGAAGAGCCGGCGCCTCCGCCGTCGCGCCCGCCACGGCCTGGGCGGCGGCCTCGCTGGCCAGCGGCAGGAAGATCTGCATCACGCCCATACCGATGAGCACACCCACCGCGCTGGTCGCCGCGAAGAAGAGCAGGGTCATCCCGCCCAGCCGGCCCAATCGCCGTAGGTCTCCCAGCGAGCCGACGCCGACGAAGATCACGACGACGACGAGAGGGATGACGACCATCTTGAGCAAATCGACGAACGCTTGGCCGATCGGCTCGATACCTGTGGCGATGGCCATCAGTACGGGCGAGCCGGTCACGGAAGCGACAAGCCCCAGCAGCAGGCCCGCGACCAGTCCAAGTGCGACGGCGGTGTAGAGTTTCATCGGGTACTTTCCAGTTTGAGCTGGAAGCTACTCAGCGGCGCAGCCCGCGGAACAGGGCGCCGGTCGCCGCATAGGCCAGACGCTCGGCTTGTTCCGGTTCGGCGGCCTCGGGACCGAACTGACGGTCGATGCACAGCATCGCTAGGCCGTGCACCAGCGCCCAGGCGGTGACCCCGATCTGGCGTGAATCGTCTTCCTTGATCGCGTAGCCCGCCTGCGACTGCTCCACCTGGCCCTGCATGACCCCGAATGCCGCATCCGCCGCTCCCTGTAGGTCCGGGTAGGCGCTCATGTCGGCCAGCTCCGGCCCGAACATCACCCTGAACAGGTTCGGGTTCTTCACCGCGAAAACCACATAGGCGATCCCGGTCTCCCTGAATCGCGCCCGCGGGTCGTCGGGGCACTTCTCGGTCCGCTCCGCCATCTCGCGACGCAGGCCCCGGAAGCCCTCCTCGGCCACCGCCGCCACCAGCGCCCCCTTGTCGGCGAAATGGTGGTAGGCGGCCATGTGGCTGACCTTCGCCACCCCGGCGACGCCCCGCATGGTCAGCGCCGCCGCGCCGTCCGTCCTCACGATCTCCAGGGCTGCGTCGAGCAGCGTCTTTCTGAGATCGCCGTGATGGTAGCGCTTGGCACGTGAGCCGTCAGTCATGGTGCGGATCTCCCGATCTTGACAGTGTAAAGATCGCTCATTATCTTTACGCCGTAAAGGTAAGACACCTCGTGTTTCTAGCGCAACCGGTTCCTCCCGGGCCCCATCCAGAGGCGTCGGAGCGGGTCGTCGAGCGAAGCTGGTGTTAGCGACTCCGCGGTCATGCCGCAGGCATGACCGCGGGGGAGGCCGGAGCGAAGCGACCCGCTCCCCGCCTCGAGTCCTCATTGTCCGGGCACCGAGCAGGGCCTATGATTTCAACGCTCAAGATGACCGAACCCACGCAAGACCTCTCGGGGCTCCGTATCGATCGCGACCGTCCGCCGCCCGGCGTCAGTCGCGCGTTGCGTTGGAGCGTCATCATCGCGGCGGTCTCGATCGTACTCTTCGTCGCCATCGTAATGCTGTACCGCGGTGCCGGTGGGCGGGAGGTGCAGGTCGCCCTGGCGGAGATGATCGGCGGGGCCGGAGGCAGCGCTTCCTCCGGCGTCAGCGCCAACGGCTATGTGGTCGCCCGCACCAAGGCGTCTGTCTCCTCCAGGATCACCGGCCGGCTCGTGTACCTGGGAGTCGAGGAGGGGTCGGTGGTTACGGAAGGCGAGGTTATGGCGCGGCTGGAGAACGCCGACTATGCGGCGACGCTGGCGCAGCGGGAGGCGGAGGCGGCGACGGCCTATGCCGGGCTGGTGGAAACGGAGACGGAGCGCGACCAGTTGCGTCGTGATGTGGCTCGGACGAAAGACCTCCAGGAGAGAGGGCTGGCCCCGGACCAGGAGCTGGAGCAGTTGGAAGCGCAGCTGGCGACGGCCGAGGCGCGAGTGCTCCGGGTGCGGGCTCAAGCGGAGGCGGTGGATGCGGCGGTGGGAGTGGCCCGGGCCAACCTGGAGAACACGTACATACGGGCGCCGTTCAGCGGCACGGTGCTGCGGAAGGATGCTGAGGTCGGAGAGGTCGTCGCGCCGGTCGCTACGGGGAGCGGACTCACGCGAGGCGCGGTGGTGACGATGGCCGACCTGGAGACGCTTGAAGTGGAGGTGGACGTCAACGAGGCGTACATCGCCCGCATCCGCAGCGGCCAGCCGGCGTCGATCGACCTCGACGCCTATCCCGACACCAGCTTCCAGGGCCGTGTGCGTCAGATCGTTCCGACGGCGGATCGTCAGCGTGCGACCGTGCAGGTGAAGGTGAGCATCCTGGACGAAGACCCGCGCATCCTGCCCGAGATGGGGGCCACGGTCGAGTTCTTGGAGGGCGCGACCGACGATGCGGCGCCGGCCGGGCCGCCCCGGGTATTCGTGCCGGCGGCGGCGGTGCGCGACGATTCGGGCCGTCAGATCGTCTGGGTGGTCAGCGACGGACGGGTCGAGCGCCGCGAGGTCGAGGCAGGCCCGGTCACGGGAGAGCGGCGCGAGATCCGGCGCGGCGTTAACGCCGGCGAGCCGGTGGTGGTGGAGGGTCACGAAGGCTTGGAGGACGGAGCGCGGGTGCGCGTGACGGCCCGCGGATAGGAATACGACGATGGCACTACTCGAGATACGCAGCCTATCGAAAGTCTATCAGCGGGACAGCCAGGCGATCCCGGTCTTCGAAGGGATCGACCTCGACATCGAGGCGGGTGAATTCCTCGTGTTGATGGGCCCGTCGGGTAGCGGCAAGACGACGCTGCTGAACCTGGTTGCCGGGCTGGACGAGCCGAGCACGGGCACGATCACGGTCGGCGGCGCGGAGGTGACCGCCATGTCGCGCCGCCAGCTGGCCGCGTGGCGGTCGGATCACGTGGGCTTCATCTTCCAGCTCTACAACCTGCTGCCGGTGCTCACCGCTTACCAGAACGTCGAGCTGCCGCTCCTGCTCACGCATCTGTCGAAGAAAGAACGGCGCGAGCATGTGAAGATGGCGCTCGAGGTGGTTGGGCTGTCGGACCGGGGAGATCATTTCCCGCGCCAGCTGTCCGGCGGCCAGGAACAGCGCGTGGCGATAGCCCGCGCCGTCGTCAGCGACCCGACGCTGATCCTGGCAGATGAGCCGACCGGCGATCTCGACGCGAAATCGGCGGACGAGATCCTGACGCTCATGCAGCGGCTGAACGGCGAGTTCAACAAGACGATCCTTCTGGTGACGCACGACCAGCGAGCCGCCGATCGTGGGCACGCCGTGATGCACCTCGATAAGGGGGTGCTGACACGATGAAGTACACACGGCTCATCTGGGTGAACCTGATGCGCAGCAAGCGGCGCACGATCTTGACGATGCTGAGCGTCGCCGCGGCGCTCTTCCTGTTCGTCTCGCTGCGCTCGGTGAACACGACGCTGAACGAAGCGCGAGATGTGGGCAGCGAGTCGCGCATGGTGGTGCGGAACGCGATCTCCGTCGTCTTCCCGCTCCCCGAGGCGCACTACAGTTGGCTCTCCACCGTGCCCGGTGTGCGGCGCGTGACCTGGGGAAACTGGTTCCACGGCATCTACCAGGATCCGCGGGACTTCTTCCCTAGCTTCGCCGTCGACGTCGACGGCTATCTCGATGTCTACGCTTCAGAGATGGTGATCCCCGAGGATCAAAAGGAGGCGTTCCTGCGGGAGCGCACGGCGGCGATGGTCGGCACCGGCCTGATGGAGCGGTTCGGCTGGCGATTGGGTCAGACGATCAACCTGACCAGCATGATCTACAGCCCCGACCAGGCGCGGCCGTTCACCATCCGCGCCGTATACACGCCGTTCCCCGGCTGGACCGATGAAGCCTTCTACTTCCACTACGACTACCTGTACGAGATGTCGGAGTTTACGCAGCCCGGCTGGTACGTCCTGGAGCTCGAGGATCCCTCGCTCGCCGCGGCGGTCGCCGCGACCATCGACGAACACTATGAGAACTCGCGCTACGCGACGCGCACCGAGACCGAACACGCTTTTCAGTCGGGCATGATCTCGATGTATGGGAACGTGGGTCTACTGCTGAACGCCGTCGGCCTCGCGGTGTTCTTCGCCATCCTGCTCGTCGCCGCCAACGGGATGATGATGGCGGCGCGGGAACGGACCAGCGAAGTGGCGGTGCTCAAGACGCTGGGCTTCAGCGACCGGCTGCTGGTCGGACTGGTGCTGGCCGAGGCCGCCGCCATCACGGTGATCGGCGGGTCGCTCGGAGTGTTCGGGGCCAAGCTGCTGTTCGAGGGCACGGGGTTCCAGGGCGCCGGATTCCTCCCCGGGTTCGAGGTGAAGCTGAGCACCGCGATAGTCGGGATGCTGATCGCAATCGCGCTCGGGCTGATCAGCGGGCTGGTGCCCGCCTGGCAAGCGGCGCGGTTGCCGGTGGCGCATACGCTGCGCCGCGTGGCGTGAGGAGGGGACGATGAAGATCCCGCTCATCTACAACATCCGAAGCGTCCGCCAGCGCCCCGTTTCGACCCTGACGACCGCGCTGGGGATGGCGCTGGTCGTGCTCGTCTTCGTCGCCATGATGGCGCTGTCTCGCGGGTTCGAAACGGCGATCACCGGGACGGGCTCGCGCGATAACGCGCTCGTGGTGAGGAGCGGTTCCGACAATGAGCTGACCAGCGGCCTCAGTCGCGCCACGGCTCAGACCATCACGAGCATGCCGTTCGTTGCCGAGGGCCCGTCGGGCCGGCCTTTGGTGAGTCCCGAGGTGTACGTACTGGTCAGCATCGATCGGCTGGACGGCGGCGACGCGCTGGTCGTCGCACGAGGTGTCAGCCCGCAGGCGTTCGAGGTCCGCAAGAATGTGGAGATCATCGCCGGCCGCCCGATCAACTCGGGCGCCTCGGAGATCCTGGTGGGCAAAAGCATCGTCGGCCGCTTCGCCGGCACCGAGGTCGGCGCGACGCTCAGTTTCGGCAACCGCGAATGGACGGTGGTAGGCCACTTCGCGGCGGCCGGCTCGGGCTTCGAATCGGAGATCTGGGGTGAGAACGAACAGTTCATGCCGGCTTTCCGCGGCGAGGTCTTCCAGTCGCTGACCTTTCGGATGACCGACCCGTCGGCCTTCGAGTCCATCAAGAGTATGCTGGAGGACGACCCGCGCCTGCCGGTGAGCGTCTATCGCGAATACAACTTCTATGCTGACCAGTCGGTGCTGCTCACGCAGATCATCAACTTCGCCGCCGTCTTCATCGCCGGCATCATGGCGATCGGGGCGGTCTTCGGCGCCATCAACACCATGTACGCATCTATAGGCGCGCGGTCGTCGGAGATCGCCGTGCTCCTCACCCTCGGGTTCCGGCCGTTCAGCGTGATGTCGTCGTTCCTGTTCGAGGCGCTGGTGATCGCGTTCATCGGTGGTGTGCTCGGATGCCTCTTCGCGCTCCCGCTCAACGGGATCGTCACCAGCACGACCAACTGGGCCTCGATGAGCGAGGTGGCCTTCGCCTTCCGGATAACGCCCGACTTGCTGTTGCGTGGGGTGATCTTTGCCCTGGTGATGGGACTTATCGGGGGGTTCTTCCCTGCGCGCCGCGCGGCGCGACAGCCGGTCGTCCAGACCGCCAGGCAGGTCTAGGGCAGGTCGGACGCGACCAGCGCAATATCTCCGTTGCCTGTCGCCAGGGTGATCTGGCCGCTACCGCTGCCCAGTGTCCCGAACAGTGTGCCGTCTCCACCCAGCGCGTCGAGCACGTCGAGGCTTCCTGTGCTCACCATGCCGTTTCCGGCGCTGGCATAGAACTCGGCGGAGGTGCTCAGCGGGACGGCGAGGTCGATGTTCCCGTTACCCGTTGACAGGTCGACGACGCCGTCCACCGGCAGGCTCACCTCGGCATCGATCGCCCCGCTGGCCAGCTCCACCGTGATGTCGCCTCGGATGCGCTCTAGACTCACATCACCGTCGAAATTCTCGACCGAGACCGCATTGTCGACCGCGGATATCGATACGTCACCGGTGACATTGCTGACCGTGACCGCGAAGCCCTCCGGGACGGTGATCTCGTAGTCGATGATGTATTCGCGCCCCCTCAGGTCGGAGGGTAGCCGGGTGATCACCGAGAACTGGTTCTGGTTCGCTAAGATCAGATTGTTGAAGCGGGCCAGGTTCGCACTGGCGTCCTGTCTGTCATACGGCGAGATCACTCGGCGCACACCTTCGATCCATATCTCGCCGCTATTCGTGCTGCCCTTGACGACGACGTTGCCGAACACGCCGATCGCGAGGAAGTGGGACTGTGTGGTTACCACGTAGCCGACGGAGAACGACCTCTCCGCCATGAACTCTTCGCTTCCCGTGATGTCATCGCCGCAGCCGGCAGCGATGAAGGCCAGGCCGAGAGCGAGAAAAGGAAGCTTGGGAAAGGTTCCGGTTTTAATTGCGGCCACGTGCTGGCTCCTTGCGCCGGCAGGGGAACCTCCTGGGACACAGCTAATCTACCGAACGGCAGGCAGCGGCGCAGCGGAGCGTGGAACGCAACCTGACGACCGACCTGCCGGCTAGAAACCTACCGCCGCGACGTTGCCGTTGCCGCTGATCAACGAGATCGAGCCGCGGCCATCGCCCAGCCTGCCGGTCAGTGATCTGCTCGTGGCCACCACGTCCTGAAGGTCGAGCCCGAGGACGTTGATTCCGCCGTTCCCAACGTTCGCTGAGAACATGGCCGAAGTGCTCTCCGGGATCGCGAGACCGATGCTCCCGTTCCCGACGATCAACGCGACCGTGCCGTCGAGCGGCAGCGTCATCTCGGCATCGATTCCGCCGTTGCCCAGTTCTACCGATACGCTGCCAACAATCTCGTCCAACACGATGTTCCCGTTTCCATTGATGATGCTGACAGCGCTGTTGACGGAGAGCACGGTGATGCTGCCGTTACCATCGACGATCGCGACCACCAGGTCGTCCGGAACGCTGATCTCGTATTCGACGACATAGCTACGGCCCTCGGTGTCCGCGGGCTGAACGGTGGTCACCGAGATCACTTCCGTCTGCTCGTCCACCACGACCTCCAGGTCCTCCAGACGTGCTTCGGCGTCCTCGAGGTCGTCCGACCAGACCTGGCGAACACCAGTGATCAGCACGGAATCGGTCCCCGACGTGCCGGTGACCAGAATGCTGCCGTTCTTGCCTACCACGCTCAATCGGGTCTGGGTCGTTACGTCCACCCCAAACTGGAACGACTCCTCGGCCAGCACATCGTTGTCGCTCCCGAAGATGTCACCGAAGCAGCCGACCGACCCGAAGGCAAGTGTGACTGCGAGCGCTGTGGTCAGTGCGGTGGACCGGTACATGGCGTTCATCGCGGCGATGCTCCTTGTATCAGGAAACTCGGTTTATGCTCGAGAATAATGGCTATTTGACAGTACGCACTCCTCCAGTCCGGTGTGTCACCCGCGTGAATAAATCGACCGCCGGCTGGGTATTCTTATATAGAATCACTAATTGTCGGGAGGAATATCATGCTTGGAGTGCGGAGCGTGCACGTACCTTCATGGGTGCCGTGGTGTGCCCTGCTGATAACAGTACCCCTATGGTTGTGGCTGACGTACTGCGTGTTCTTTGCCGGTGAAGGCCGCGCCGGCTTCGGCTTCGGTAATTGGTGTCTCGTCAGCTTCATCCTCGCTGTGGTCTCGGTGCTCCTCTTTTTGATCCGCTACCGGAAGATTCCGGCCTACACGCGCGAGTGAAGCCAGTGTGCGGTGTGCAGTGTGCGGTGTGCAGTGTGAGGTGGTCAGCGACTGCATACCGCAGACCGCACACCGCAAACTGGAAGTCGGTCTAGTGATATCGATACTGCCTACCACTTGCCTTCCTTCGCTCCGCTGCACATAAGTGGTGTCAACGGAATTCAATCTGGGGAGCGAGAACATGAGAACTTCGTTTGTTCGAATGGGCAGGAGACTTCTGGGCACAGCCTTCGCGGTGCTGGCCGGATTCGCGATGACGGCCTGCAATTCGTCATCGACGGGAGGCGGGGGCGTTTCCGCGACGGTGGTCGGTACTCTGACGCTGCCGGCGGCGGCGGCCGACAGGCCGTACGCGGTACTGGTGGACAACGACACCGACGGCGACAACGGCACAATCAGAGCGGTGTTCGGCACCTGCGGGTCCGGCACCGAACAGGCGTACACGATCAACAACGTTCCCGCCGGGACGTATTACGTCTACGCGGCCGTGGGTGTCGTGAGTAACCTGCAGCAGGGACCCCAGCCCGGTGACTACTACGGTTACTACGGGACCGGCGGGTCCGCTCCGGGCAGTCCCAACGCCACCGTGCCCTCGTCGGGCACGGAGACGCTCGATATTACGCTGGTCGTGATGTAGGAAGCTGGTGTAAAACCGGTATGCGGTGTGCGGTATGCAGTGTGCGGTTGCTAACTACCGCATACCGCACAATGCATACCGCATACTTGTTCACCAATAAGCAGTCAGAGCTCTACGTTCTTTCCTTCACGTTCCCGTCCGCATCGATCTCCTGGATCGGACCGAGGTCCAGCTCCCTCAGCGCGGGCATGATGCTCTCCATATCGCCGACCACCACCCAGATGATGTTGTCCGGATAGAGCGTGCTGGCGGCGGCGGCGTTTACTTCGTCCAGGCCCAACGCACGGATCCTGTCGGCGTAGGTGTTGAAGTAGTCGTCCTCGTAGCCGAAGCGGACGATCTGGTTGATAGAGCCTGCCACCGAGCCATTGGTCTCCCATGAACCGGGCAGCGTGAGCGTCCGCGAGGCGATGGCCCGATCGAGCTCGTCGGTGGTTGTCGGGTTCTCGCCGATGATCCCTGCCAGCTCGTTGTAGATCTCCTGCACCGACTCCTTTGTCTTATCGCTCTGCACCGGCGCGTAGGCGATGAAGGGACGCTGGCCGCGAGCGTCGTAGAAGAAGCTGCCGGCGCCGTAAGACCAGTGCTTGTCCTCGCGCAGGTTCATGTTGATTCGCGCGGTGAAGTCGCCGCCCAGCACCGTGTTCATCGTCTGGATGGCGATCTCGTTCGGGTTGGCCTTCGGCGGTGCGACGTGGCCCGCGAGTATGACCGACTGGATAGCGCCGGG
>JBDHHZ010000089.1:0-9286 GCA_039589115.1 Gemmatimonadota bacterium
TGCTGGACCAGCTCGGTTACGTTCTTCACTTCCGGCGCCGGCCTGAAGTCGATGCGGTCCTCGGGGATGTTCTCCACCTCCTCGATCAGCCCCAGGCGCACATCGCGCCAGCCCTCAAGCGCCTCTTCCAGCAACGTCTTGAAGGGCCGCACCGTCAAATCGCTATCCCTTTCCTTCTCAACATATCACAACAGAAATCGACATACTCCTGGAGTTGTGACGCGTCGAACGCCTCGAACGTGCTGAACGTCCCCACCGCGCCTGAGGCCACTTCTGACCCGACTGCATAGGGACCGGACACCCCTGCCATCCATCCATCTCCCGCGGCCCAATGCGGCGCGTGCGTTCGGTACTGGAACACATACCAGTCTACTTTGTCCGAGCTCGCATCCGAGTCTCGCGTAATCACGCCCATCAGCTCGATCTCGTCCGGTGGACAGCCGAGCTCGTTCGGATGGCAAAGCCAAGACGCCAGGTCCGCCTCGGCCAGAGCCTCTTGCGTGAGGTACCCTTCCGGAAACAGATCGAGGCGATTCTGCTCTCTGAGTACGTCCAACAACAGGCCCCGGGTCTCGGGCGTAGCGGCCGCTCTCTCGATCTCGCCAGGATCGGGGGCACGCCCCTCCTCCAGCGCCTCGGTCACGGGAGCGAGCCTGGCCAGCAACTTCAACGTTCTCTTGTGACTGCCCCGCACCGTCGCGATCAGCCGCCAGACGATGAAGCCGGCCACCAGGAGGATCAGCGAACCCACTATGAGCAAGAATGTCTTCATCTCAGATGCTGCCGGTCATAGTCCATCCCGCAAACAGCTCGCCCGCGTTGAGGAGCCTGGACCGCATCTCCTCGTCAGCCTGGCGGAACTGCAGCAGCCTCTGCCTAGCATGCTCGTTCACCGCGTGGTCAGTTGCCCGAGTCTCTCCAGTTCCACCACTAGAGGAGCTCGGCATCGTGCTCTTGGTGGCCGGCGAAATACACTGCGCATCGGAAGACGTAGAGGACGCACCGATCGATCGGAGCGCCGCGCAGCGCGCAAAGCTGCCGGTAGAGGTGTTCGGGATCTGCACCGTGCAGGTCGTCGACCCGGCGGACACCGAGATCGCACAGATCCTGTGCGAGACTGGGTCCGACACCGGGGATCCGTTGCAGCTTCTCAGGCTGTAGTACAGAGGTCACGGTCATGATTCTCGCACCGTCGCTCGCGATGAAAGAAAGATGGGCCGTCCACCGCCCGGCCCCACATCCTCGCTATATTTGAAGAATACGGGCGCAATCGCCCGGGAACCAGCACCGCCGATTGCAGTGACACATGCCTCGGACTGAGCCGATCCCGCACACCGAGTCACCTCTCCTCCTTGACGACATTCGGCGGTTCCAGCTTGGACAACTCAGCCAGGTTCTGGGCTATGCGGCGCAGCAGCATCATCAGCATCACGCCGACGCCGATCAGTCCGAAGAGGTCCAGTGTACCGAAGGGGACGTTACGGAGCTCGAGCACCGGCTCGAAGCCGAGGGCCAGCGCGGTGCCGGCGAGCATCAGAATGACGCGCACCTCTGTGGGCCCGATGTACTCGTAGCCGAACTGGAAGGTCTTCAACACGAAGGTCTCCAGGTAGACGTTGATCGACATCAGGTAGTAAGCGATGAGGATCGCCAGAGCCACAGAGAGAAGCAGGTAAGGTGAGAACCCCAACCCGATGCAGACGAAGGCGACTGCGAACATGTCGACGCTGTGGTCCAGGTAGTAGCCGTAGCGCGGCCGCTCGATTCGCCGCACTCGGGCCAGCGTCCCATCCAGGCTGTCGCCGATCCAGTTCACGATCCAGAGCACGTTTGCCGCCCACAGGTAGTTGGCGCTGCTGCCGGAGAGGGCGTAGCAGAGACCGATTGCGGCGGCCGACAGAAAGCCGAGCACGGTCATGTGATCTGGCATCACCCACTTTGGCAGCGCCGCCGCCATGCGCGGGAGGGCCCACACCTCGAAGGATCGGAACAGGTACTTGGGCTCCCGGCGGTGTTCAGCGTCCGACATGTTCGGCCTCCCGTCGGTTCTTCTTCCGGTTTAGCAGCGGCCGCAGTACCCGGCCGGTGAAGCTATTCTTGACCCTCGCGACCGCTTCCGGTGTTCCGGCCGCCACCACTTCGCCGCCTAGCTCGCCGCCCTCCGGCCCGAGATCGATGACCCAGTCCGCCGTCTTGATGACGTCGAGCTGATGCTCGATCACGACCACGGTATTGCCTCGGTCTACCAGGCGATGCAGCACATCGAGCAGCATGCGGATATCCTCGAAGTGCAGGCCCGTGGTCGGCTCGTCGAGGATATAGAGGGTCCTCCCAGTCTGCACCTTCGACAGCTCCGTGGCCAGCTTGACGCGCTGCGCTTCGCCGCCTGAAAGCGTGGTAGAGCTCTGACCTAGCGTGATGTAGCCCAGCCCGACGTCGCGCAGCGTCTGGAGCTTACGCCGTACTGTGGGGATCGGCTGGAAGAACTCGAGTGCCTCATCCACGGTCATCTCCAGCACGTCGGCGATGCTCTTCCCCTTGTAGAAGACCTCCAGCGTTTCCCTGTTGTAGCGGCGACCGCGGCATACTTCGCAGGGGACGTAAACGTCGGGCAGGAAATGCATCTCGATCTTGACGAGACCGTCGCCCTGGCATGCCTCGCAGCGACCGCCCTTCACGTTGAAGCTGAAGCGGCCCGGCGCGTAGCCGCGCATGCGCGACTCCGGCAGTTGTGCGAAGAGCTGGCGGATCGGCGTGAAGACTCCAGCGTAAGTAGCGGGGTTGGAACGCGGCGTCCGCCCGATGGGTGACTGATCGACGTCGATCACCTTGTCGATATTCTCGAGCCCATCGAAGCCGTCGTGCTCGCCGGGGATCAGCCGCGAGCGATAGAGCCGGCGCGCCAGCTCCCGGTACAGCGTCTCCTCTACCAGCGTCGACTTGCCCGAGCCCGACACGCCGGCGACGCATATGAAGCATCCGAGCGGGATCTCGACATCGATGTCCTTCAGATTGTACTGCCGAGCGCCTCGCACCCATAGGCTCGCACCAACACCAGGGCGCCGCTGCTTCGGGACATCGATCTTCCGCTCGCCGCGCAGGTAGGCTCCGGTCAGCGACTCCGAGCACTCGAGAACATCCTCGACGCTGCCCTCGACCACCACCTCACCGCCGGTCAGGCCGGCGCCCGGGCCCAGGTCGACGACATGGTCCGCCCGGCGGATCGTCGCTTCATCGTGCTCCACCACGATTACGGTGTTGCCCAGATCACGGAGCGACTCGAGCGTCTGCAGTAGCCGCTCGTTGTCGCGCTGGTGGAGCCCGATCGACGGCTCGTCCAGGATATAGAGCACGCCCACCAGCTTGGAGCCGATCTGGGTTGCCAGCCGTATCCGCTGCGCCTCACCGCCAGAGAGGCTCTCCGCGCCGCGACCCAGGGTCAGGTAGCCGACGCCAACGTCGGCCAGGAAGCCCAGTCGCTCGAGGATCTGTTTGAGGATCGGACCGGCCACCGGGTCATCGAAATTCGTGTCCCGGCTCTCGAAGAACTGACGCGCCCGGTCGGCGGTCATATCGACGAGCTGGCCGATCGAGGCGCCTTCGAAGCTCACCGCCAGTGCCTCCTGCCGTAGCCGGCTGCCGCCGCACTCGGAGCAGATGGCGTCGGACATGAACTCGGCCAGCCGGGCGCGAAGCCGGTCGCTGTTCGTCTCGTAGTAACGGCGCTCCAGCCGGGCGACGGCGCCCTCCCAATCGAGGTCGTCGGAGCCGAACAGGAGTTCCTGTCGCATTGCGCTGGGGAGCTCGGCCCAGGCGGTGTTCGGATGGACGTCGTGCCTTCGCGCCAGTGGGTGGATCACTCGCTTGCGCAGGTATCCGATCGGTGAGCCCCAGGGGATGAGTGCACCCTCGAGGAGCGACAGCCGACCGTCGGCGAGCATCAAGTCGGGGTTGGCGATCTTGCGCGTCCCCAAGCCACCGCACGCCGAGCACGCTCCATAAGGCGAATTGAAGGAGAACTGCCGCGGCTCGAGCTCGGGTAGATTGATGCCACAGTCGGGGCAGGCGTAGCGCTCGCTGAACAGATGGCTCTCAGGGTCATCGCCGTTCGCGTAGCGATCGATCTGGACAACGCCATCAGCCGTCCGCAGTGCGACCTCGATTGAGTCGGTGAGCCGTGCCCGGTCGACAGCGCGCACGCTGAGCCGATCGACGACGACGGCGATGTCGTGGTTAACGCGGCGGTTCAGCTTGGGAGGGTCGTCCAGGTCGTGCGTCGCGCCGTCGACACGCACGCGCACGAACCCGTCCTTGCGCGCCCGTTCGAACAGGTCCCTAAACTCGCCTTTCCGGCCTCTGACCAGTGGAGCCAGGATCTCGATCCGCGTCTTCGCCGGCCAGCCGAGCACCGCATCGGCAACTTGCTCAGGCGTCTGCCGGCGGACCGGCTTGGAGCAGGCGGGGCAGTGAGGCGTTCCACAGCGAGCCCAGAGCAGGCGCACGTAATCGTAGATCTCGGTGATCGTGCCGACCGTGGAGCGCGGATTACGGCCCGCCGTCTTCTGCTCGATGGAAATGGCAGGTGAGAGGCCTTCGATGGCATCGACATCGGGCTTTTCCATCATCCCGAGGAACTGGCGCGCGTAGGCGGAGAGCGACTCGACGTAGCGGCGCTGGCCTTCCGCGTAGATAGTGTCGAAGGCGAGGCTCGACTTCCCCGACCCGGACAGCCCCGTGATGACGGTTAACTCGTTTCGGGGGATGCGAACGCCGATGTTCTTGAGATTGTGCTCGCGAGCCCCGCGGACGATCAGGAACTCATCGTGCATCGCGCCTAAACCCTCGCCGTTCCAGCCGGGGGCACGACGACGTTCAGCGCCTTTGGTCGCACCGTCGCCGTGAATGGTGTTGACCTCTCCAACCGCTCGCCGTCGATCTGCATGGGCAGAGGCGGATCCGCTTCAACGAGGATTTCGCGTCCGCGGTAGTATCGCAGCCGCGGGTTCCGCCCGTATTCCCGGGTCACAATCGAGCCCAGGGCCGACAGGAAGTCGATGGTCGTCTCCACGGCCAGGACGCAGACGTCCAGCAGGCCGTCATCCGGGTGGCCGTCGGGAACGAGATCGACAGGTCGCGGCAGCATCGGTGCCGTGAGGGCTGGCATGTTAGCCACCTCCACGCCGATGCCGGTGCACACGTGCGCTTGACCGTCCACGGAGATCCGCAGCTGGGAGGACGTTGGCGCGAACGCGGCAGCCATAGCAGCATGCACGTAGGCCAGGTAGCCGAGCCGCTTCTTTATCTCGGACCGCGGGCGTACGATCTCGGCATCGAAGCCTGCGCCTGCGATGCATGTGAACGGCTGCCCGTCGATGACACCAACGTCGATCTGGCGCACCCTACCCTTCACCGCCAGGTCGATGGAGCGGCCGATGCTCCTCGGAATCCCGAGATTCGCAGCGAGCTGATTGCCAGTGCCTACGGGGAGCAGCGCAAGTGAGGCCTCCGATCCTACGAGCGACGAGACGGCTTCGAGCACCGTACCGTCGCCACCGGCGACGAGCACGCGGTTGTAGCCCTCGCTCAGCGCCGCAGCAGCCAGCTCTCCGGCGTGGCCGGGGGCTTCGGTGCGCGAGTACTCATACGAGACCCCTCGCGTCTTCAGCGCGGCCTCGACCTGGCGACGCAGCCGGTCCGCCTTCCGCGGCCCTGCCGCCGGGTTGTGAATGATGAAGAGATCGGCTCTAGAAGACATGCCCATGGCGCCGCCAGTCAGCCCGACTCTCAGACGCCGAGCTCGAGCTCTTCGAGCCGGGCGATGCGGTCTTCAACCGGTGGGTGAGTCCGGAACAGGCGAGTGAACGTCCCTCGGCTGAGCGGGTTGACGATACAGACGTGCGCGGCGGACGGGCTGACCTTCATCGGGACGCGATGCGCCAAATCGTCCAGCTTCTCCAGCGCACGCGCCAGTCCCTTCGGCGTCCCGGCGATCTCGGCGCCCAGCCGGTCCGCCCGGAACTCCATCTGCCGGCTGATCGCCATCTGCACGAGAAAGGCCGCCAGCGGCGCCAGGATCAGCATGGCGAGGCTGGCGAACGCGTTACGGTCCCGGCCGCCGAAGAAGAACGCGAAGCGCGACAGGATCATCACCGCGCCCGCCATGGTCGCGGCCACCGTGTTGGTCAGCATGTCGCGGTTCTTGATGTGGGCCAGCTCGTGCGCCGCGACTCCCTCCAGCTCCTCCTTGCTCATCGCACCCAGGATGCCCTGCGTGAAGCAGACCACCGCGTGCTGCGGGTTACGCCCGGTTGCGAACGCGTTCGGCTGCTGGCTCGGCGCTATGGCCACCTTCGGCATCGGTAGCCCGGCCCGCTGGCGTAGCCGGTCGATCATCTCGTACAGCGCAGGGCTGTCTTGAGGCTCGATGACGCGCGCCCGGTAAGCGCGCAGCACCGCCCGATCGCTGAACCAGTACATCCCGAAGTTGAACAGACCGGTCAACAGGAAGGCCGGCAGCATCGCACCCGGCCCCCCGAACGAGTAGGCGATGCCGACCACAAGCGCGGTCAGGCCCGCCATCAGCCCGAAGATCTTCGCGTAGTTGCCCATACTTCTCTCCCGGGCGGTTTTCCACCGCCCGCGCCGTCATTCGTATCGTGTCAGGTATATGAAAGTACATCTGAGCCGGGCAAGGTACCAGATCGGTGTGCAGTATGCGGTGTGCTGTATGCGGTATGCGGTGCGGGTCAAGTCACAGCACACTGCATACTGCATACTGCACACCGCGCACCGATCAATACGCCCAGCCGTAGAGGAGGAAGACGCCGATCGACTGCTCCAGAGTGGTGCCCGGGCCGCCGTAGAACAGGGTGCCCTCGCGCCCGAAGCGGGGTTCTGTCACGCCCCGCAAGGTGAACCTGTCGTCGAGCCGCCATTCGAGGCGAACCGTCGGGCGCACGGCGCCGACCAGGTGCTGGGCGACGCTGATGAAGACGGTTGGGGCGAGATACCAACCGACTTCGACTTGCGTTGCCGTGAGAGCCGGTCCCACGCCGCTTCTGTACTCGCCTTCGGCGGCGGGTGTGACCGGGGCGCGGGTGACGTCGACGTAGGCGATGCCCGTCTCGCCGACGAGCAGCGAGCCCAGCGCGTAGCCGACGAACGCATGTGGCACGCCTGCCGTGACATCCTGCAACAGGTTGCTCTCTTCGCCGGTGCGAGTGAGCTCGTAGGACGGCCGGCCGAACAGCAGGTAGGACAGCAGGTCCGACTCGGGTATAGGAGGTTGCGCGTCGCTCTCGAGGGTGAGGGTCATGTCATCCAACGTCCCTCCGACCACCAGCCTGATATCTATCGGGCGCTTCTGTGTCCGAACCGTGTAGAGGGCATTGATCCGCAGGTTCGGGTTCATGGCCGGTTCGCCGACGAACTCGATCGTGCCGCCGACGACTGCGAAGCGCTTGTTGAAGAGCCTGTATTCACCGCGGACGGCCTCGAGGGTTCCGTTGATTCTCAGGATATCCTGAGACCGCTGCATGTACAACGTCAGATCGCCGGCGATCTCGACGTTCATGTCTTCCGATCTCAGCCAGGTGTCGTGCTCGACGTTGAGGCGAAGATCGATGATCATGTTGTCGACGAAGGGACTACCGGTACGGCCCCCGCCTCCATCGCCGGCGAAGATCGTATCGATGAGCACCAGGCCGCCTTCGAACGGATTGACGATCTCGGCCTGACGCCCGATCTCCTCGATGTACAGCACGCCGCTGATGATCGACAGGTCACCCGAAATGACCGGCTGGTCGTAGGGGCCCTTCAGAGTGGCAGTGCCGGACCCGACGACGCGAGCATCGAGTTGGTCGTAACCCGATAGCTCCACGGCCGTCAGCTGCAGATCGAACTCCGGGTTCCCCGGTTCGACGAAGTCGATCGTGCCGCTCAGCGACCCAGTGCCGCCCTGTGGGCCACGCAGGCTGACGTCACGCAACTCGGCCTGCTTGCCGTCGAACTGTGCCCTGCCTTCGAGCCCTTCGTACGAGATCCCGCTCCAGACGACCCGGAACGCGCCGTCCGAGAACGTGACGGGTCCTTGAAGGTCCACATCATCTGGGGTGCCGCGAATCAAGACCGCTGCCTGGGCATGCCCACTTATCTGTTCGATCTGATCGGTGAGCAGAGAGACCAGGGCCAATGGGATGCTGTCCCCTTCGAACGTCATCTGGATCGGGCGTTCCGGCAGATCTACCCGGAAACTGGGAAGCCCCAGCTCGAAGGGTAGCGTACCGTGCAACCGAACCAGCTGCCTCTGGTCCTGCCACATCGAGGCATCCACCGACATGTCGCCACCTTCGTACCCGATCCCACCCCGGAGCTTGGAGAAGACGACACCGAACAAATCTCCTTCGGAAATCTCGAGATCTCCCTGAGCCACCGGACCCTCCACGTCACCGGCGAGCTCGGCGTGCAGCTCGAGGGTGCCGGCAAGCTCCAGACTATCGGACCAGAGCAGTGCGACCTCGGCGAGGTCTACGCCCGAGATGTGGGCGCTGAACGAGACGGGCCCGGACCGGCCCACCGAGCCCCCGATCATCGCCCGGCGTCCGGAGCTCCGGAGCTCGAATCCTCGGATGGCCAGAGCACCCGAACGCTCGATGCGGAAACTAGCCGGCTCGACCAGGCTCCAGGTCGAGGCGCCCAACTCCAGGTTCAAAGCATCGAGACCGACCGTCCGCGCTTCCTGGCCGAGCACAGCCCAGATCCGGCCCTTCACCCCGGCGCCCGGCTTCGCCATGTCGAAAGCCACATCCACCGCAGTATCGACGAGTGCACCGCTCAACTCCACCGCGGCAAAGCGGAGCGGGCCGTAGCCCGCATCTGCCGCGTAGACCTGGCCGCCGAGCACGAACTGACCGGCGTGGTCGCCGAGGTCGAGGCCTTCGATGCGAAGGCTGTCCGCTGCCAGATCGCCATAGGAGAAGCTCTGCGCCTGGGCTCTACCGCGAACGGCGAAGTGCCCTGCGTCCCTCACGATCCACCCCGCAGCGCGCGCCGTCCCTTCGATTCCGGCACGTTGCCGCCCGTCCGACGACGCACCGGTACCGCCGGAGACCAGGCTCGGCCCTACCAGCCGCTCGTACACCGGGAACAGCCAAGGATTGAGCCCGCCGAGACTGTCGGCCTGTAGCTCGAATCGGAGGCTGTCCGTTTCATCGCGCTGTAGGCTGAGTGCTCCGGACGCATCGAGCTCGCCGAACTCGGCACTGACCACGGACGTGTCTACCAGCAG
>JBDHHZ010000090.1:0-9232 GCA_039589115.1 Gemmatimonadota bacterium
GGGTAGAGGCGCTGGAGCCGTGACGCCGCACGCATTTCCGCACGACTTGGACTCCGATCGGTGGCCGGCGGGTCCTGAATCGGCCCCAAGGCCTCGTTCCATGTCTGCAAGCTCTCCCAATCGATCCCGTGCTGGTGCGCGCGCTGCTTGAAGACCGCCAGCTTGATGGGCCAGTCCAGCGATGTCTGCAGCGACTCAGGGTCAGACTCCAGCTGGTCCAGGACGTGACGCCACCTGCGGCATACGTCCTCGGCCCAGGGCGGCATGAACGAGGCGTCGATCCGTTCCTCGACCAGTTTCAGATAGTGACGCTGGATCTCGATGGCCGTCATGCGCTCGCCGTTCAGCAGCACAGCGCTAGCGCTGCAGCTAGAATCTGCGACGAACTGACGCATTGCAGTGAGCGGCTTGTGGAGCGCGACCGTCTCACCCACGCGCGAGCCGACTTCGATCAGCTTGACGATCAACGCCGTGGTACCAACGCGCAGGTAGTCGCCCAGATGTGAGCAGAGGCTCTCTCCCGAGATCACGTGCAGGCGGTGGTATCCCTCCGCCGCCAGCGGCTCGCGCTTCCAATGGAAGATGCCGCGATGGCCGGTGGAGTTGCTCGACGTTTCCCGCTCGAGATGCGCCACCCGCGGTGACAGCGTGAACTCGATACCAGGCGACCTGGGGTTCAGACCGCCGGCGCCCGTAAACACCACCCTGGAAGCCAGGTGTGGGATGAGACGCCGTGCCAACACGGTCCTCTCGAGCCTGGTGTACATGTACGACTCGTGCGAACCCCAGGTCGCGGTTGTATCGACGTAGTCCACGTTGCACTTGTAGACCGTCGCCCGGACGACCCGACGCTCGGTGCGCTCGAGCGAGCGGGCCGCCTGGGCGAGAATCTCCTCGCCGGCGCGGATGTACTTCACCACATCTGCCGGGTCGTTGCACTCGGGTGTGGCATATTCCGGATGCATCCCGCAGTCGATGTACAGGCGTGAGCCGTTGCCCATGTACATATCCCAGCGGGCCTCGCCGTTGAGATGCGGGTAACGCCGCCTGACGGACTCGAAGAGAGGTGCCAGGTAGCGCTCCCGGTCCAGAGGCAGTTGGCCCTTGCCGAGCACGGTGAACGCGAACTCGGTCTCCACGCCGAAGATCATGCGGAACACCTTTACTGACCGCCTGTTTGCTTGTTCGCCTGCAGGAACGCCTCGCTGTCGCCGGACAGCGCACGAGCGACGGCCCGCTCGGCAGCGTCGAGCAGCTGGTCGGCATCACTGCGCAGTCGATCTACTTCGCCGCCGTCGCCCGACCCGCCGGTTACCGGCTCGTTCTCCTGCGGTTCGCGGTCCGGACGTGGCCGTTCACGCTCTTTCATCTTTCTATTCTCCTTCTCAGGTTACCCTCGGCACGAGGGCGGCCCCGCCCGAATGCCCTACCATGTACAGGGCGTCCAGCAGCTCGGATAAAGACTCCGCCTGCTCGAAGCATTCCTCAGCTTCGACCCTGGTGAATCCGAGCGGGTCCGCCAGTTCTACCGTTCGCGTGCTCTTCCAACCCCAGCGGCTGCGGCCGACCACCACGCTTACCTCGTCCCAGTCGGTGCGATCGATTCCCGCACGGCCGGCCTGCCGCAGAAGCATCGCCCGGGTCCAGGCTCGGGTGTCGTCGGGCGGTTGATGCAGGAAGCGCTCGATAGCGCCCTCGCTGACCACCCGCTGGACCAACCCGCTCCGCTCGATCGCCCAGTAGAGCCCGTCGGCGTCGTCCAGGCTGGCATACAGCAGGTCGAGGTGCTTGATCTCTGGCGAGCGCCAGTCCAGCCCGGGCCGGTCTTGTACCGCGCGCTCCAGCAGCGAGCGCTTGAGCACCCAATCCAGGCGCGTGCGCAAAGCGTCGAAGTCACGGGCCTCCAGCTTGACGATCGTGTCCTCCCAGAGCGCCAGGATCAGCTCGACGTCGGGCACGGTTTCCAAGCCGCCCTCGGAACTGACGAACACCTTGGCGCTTTCCAGGAAGGCGCGCTGCAGCTCGACCGCGGTGACCGTGTTTCCACCGTCACCCAGCCGGGCCCGGACCCGCAGGTCGGGGTCGTGGCTCCACGCATGCAGCGCCGCGATCGGATCCTCGAGGATCAGACCGGGAAGGCGATAACCCGCCTCGAGCATGGCGAGCACTACCTGCATCATCCCGACCTTGAGGAAGCTGCTGACGTGGCAGAGCGTGTTGTCGTAGAAGATGCAGTGCAGCCGCGCCAGCCGGTCGTTCAGCGTGATCTCGTCTTCTCTATCTCTGTGGTACCGCGGTCCGCAGAGCGCTTCGTCGCGCGTGTTGATCAGCGGCCGGTGCCATGTCGTCTGCGGCGCGATCAGCGTCTCGATGAAGTCGGCGCGCTGCGAGATCTGGTAGTCGACCGGTTCGTGCTCGTTCTCGGCGCCGACTTTGCCGGCACCCGTGATGACGATGCTCGATGCCTGGAACGCGGCGAGCACGAACAGGTCCGGGTACAGGCGCTCGAACAGACGCCGCCACAGTCCGCGCGTGATCAGGAAGTTCAGATGACTGCCGTACGAGTTCGACTGCCCGTCGCTGTTGTTGACCATCACGACCAGGCGCTGGCCTTCCGGCAGCTGCTCGTTCGCCGCGTGCATGGCCGCGCGTGCGATGTAGAGCATCGCCCGGGACGCGGCCACATAGTCGCGCGCCGAGAGCACCTCGGGGATGCACAGCTCCAGGTGGCTCAGATCGATATAGACGCAGCCGCCGTTCGTGCTCAAATACTTGCGGCCCCAGTCCTGCGGGTTGTAGCCGCTGTAGTAGCCGCCGTAGTACCCGCCGCTGTAAGACGAGCCGCGCTGCCCGTACGAGGACTGCGAGGACTGCGAGCGATGGTAGTAGCCATCGTCCTCGTGTTCCGTCTGGCGTGCCGCCCCGTAGTAGCCGCCGCCGTTACCGCTCTGCGCGCCGCCGCCTTCGCTCTGATAGCTGTGGCTCGGCGAAGTGGGAAACCCGTCGACGTGCCGGAGCAGTAGGCGCGACGCTTCCGCGCCGGTCCCATTCAGGCGCTCGATACCCAGGATCATATTGCCCAGCTCGACGTCGCTGCCGATCAGCTTCGCTACGCGCCTGCGCGGAGATGTTCTTTCGTGCTGCATGTTCGACTCGTTCACCTTGGGTGATGTCATCAGCTTGCCGCCAGGTAGCGGTGTCGCCGCACCTTGTGGCGGACCGGCTCCACGGCGACGACGTCCACGTCTTGCGGCAGGTCGGTCACGTAGTTGCCGACGTTGCGCGTCGTCAGGGTAGTCGCGAGCCGCTCGATCGCGTCGGCCACCGCCTCCTCGACGTCTTCGTGCGAGATGCCTTCATCTTCGTCTCTCGCGTGACGCTCGAACGCACTCTGCCGTGCCGCGATGCAGATGTGCTCGATCAAGCGACCGCTCACCAGCTCGCGCGCCGCGATCGTCCGCGACTTGCCGTCCCGGAAGCGGACGATGGCGACCGCCGTATCGGCGTTCGGGTCGAACAGGCGCGACACGGCGCAGTCGACGACCGTTCTGCGACCGGCCGCCTGGAACGGATAGTCCTCCTGCAAGTAGATCTCGAAGATCTCGCGGGCGCCGTCGCGCGACGGACGACCGATATGCACTTCTTTGCCCGAGATGCGCTCGAGTAGAGCGGCATCCATCAGGTCCTTGCGGTTCGTGCTCGCGATAACGGCCACGCCTTCGCGCTGCCTGAAGCCGTCCAGGCAGGTCAGCCACTGGCTGAGGAACTTGTCGGAGTGATGCCCGGTCATCTCGCCGCGATGCCGCGCGATCGCTTCGATCTCATCCACGTACAGGATGGCCGGCCCGTCGTAGCCGTTCAGCGAGTCGAACAGCAGCCGGATGTTGCGCTGCGTCTCGCCGACCCACGGTGATTCCAGTTCGGCGCCGCTCACGCTAGCGAACCGGCAGGCGATGCCGAGCTTCTGCGCCACTGCGTAGGCCACGAGTCGCGCGACCGATGTCTTACCGCAGCCGGGCGGCCCGACCAGCAGCAGCGACTTGTTGTAGTCGGCAACGCCGTACAGCGCGGCCAGCTCCGGCGCGTGGAAGCTCAGCGTGAACATCGAGAGGATCCGCCTCAGCTCGTCGGCCAGGCCGCCGAGTGCCTGGGGCGGAGTCTCGAGGATCTCCTCGACGTTGACGTACGAGCCAGTCGCTTCGACGGGCACGATCTCGTAGGCCATGTCGACGTCACGACGCCAGAGGATCTGATCGCCCGGCTGCAACTCCTCCGCCTGCAGCGGCGCGGCGACCTGGATGACGGTGTCGGTGTCCCTGTCCCGGATGACCACACGGTCGAGGGAGAGCCGGCGCTGGACGGTCGCCGTCTCGCCGAGGCAGGCGCTGCCCGAGCCCCGATGGAGGACCGTGCTGAGATCCTGCGCCAGGAAGATGGGGTCGCCAGCAGCGAGCTCGGTACCCTCCATGTCCTCGTGCAGCTCCGCCAGGTGGCGCGCCCCTCTGTGAGCGACACGCGCCAGACAGCGGCCCGCCGCGTCGACCGTCTCTATATAGAAGGCCTCGTGCAGGGGAGCGGCTTGCAGCTTGTCCTCTATCGCCTGCACCAGCTCTTCCTGCTTCTGCCGCAGCTTGGCCAGAGCCTCCTGGGTCTCCTCGAGCGCGGCGGCCCCCTTGGTGACCTCCGTAACGAAGAACTCGTCCAGCTTGCGGCTCTCCGCCTGATCGCTGCGACGGCTCTGAACGAACTCGACCTTCGCCTCGATGCTGGGCGCGGAGTCGCCGTGCGACCGCAGGATGACCGCGTATGGGACCTCTCGTTTCCGTGCCATTCGTCTCACCTCACCGCTTGTTGGACGTTCTGTCGCACTTGCTCAGGCTTGGCCTCGCACGCCGCGCTGCGATCCGCGCCACCGTCCTCGTCGACCAGCGCCGGCTGCAACGCGCCGCTCTCGGCCTGCTCGCTGGCCACCTCAGAGGCGCCCGTCAGGTAATAGCCGCGCGGTACGACTAACCCATGGCGCCAGCCGAAGGCATCGACGGCGAAATCGGCCTCACCGAGGTCGCTGAGCAGGACCGCGGTGTGGTACGGGCCGGGGAACACGGTCCGGTGGAGCGCCACATCGTCCGCGCTGAAGAACGGACGCAGCAGCGCGCAATCGCGACGCCGTTCCTCCGGACACGATTTGCACCAGAACGGATGCGAATGCGCCCAGCCCAGTAGCATCTCGTCCTGACGGCGAAGCTCGACCGCGGCCCGCACGGCCGCCCACGTGTCCGCCGTGAAGGTCAGCCGCGCCCTCTCCGCCACCGCATGCGGGGCGGGGATGAATGCGGTGACGACGGAGAACACCTCGTCGCTATCCTCGTCTCTACAGAGCCGGCCGATCAGCACGCCGCCCGACTCGACATCGCCCGCCTCTCGAGCAAGCTGCACCGCCTCGACGATCACGCGCTCCGGGATGAAGAGCGGCATGTCGCCGTCGGACCAGGCGTGTCCGTTCACCCGCTCGGCGTCTTGGATGCTCGCTTCCAGCGAAGCCTCGACGAGCGGCAGGGGCCGGACGATCTCCTCGACCGTGAAGCCTCTGTCGTGCGAACGGTCCGCCTCGGCATCCGGCTGCCGCGGGAAAGCGTTCAGCTCGAACAGGAACCGGTCGCCGGCCTCCAGCTTACCCTGCTCGACCAGCACGGCCGCGCCCTTCTCGACCGCCGGCCGCAAGTACGACTTCGGAACTTCATAGGACAGCGATGGTCCATCACCGTCGTCGAAGCTGATCCGCACCGCTTCCACCAGCGGCGCGCCCGATTCCGAATCCCAGATCGGCTCGACCCTGGCGGCCGTGCAGCGCATCAGCGGCGGCGCCTTACCTTTACGGACCGCCCTGAAGTACGCGCACTGGACCGCGGGCTCCCAATCCGGGGCCAGGTGCAGCTGACCCAGCGGATCGCCGGACTGGGAGATCGCGTCAGCGACGTATCGGTATGTGTCAACGATGGCCATCGCCGTCCCCCGCCTTAACCAGCGTCGATGTTCGGGTGAAGAGTTACGCGGTCTCCAGTCTGCAGGGCCTCGCCCACCACCTCCGAAGCATGCAGGTGCCGTCCATCGCGCTCATGCCGAGCCTGATAGACGTAGGGCACGCCGGAAGGGTCGCTGCGGGTCAGACCCATCTGGTCGACCAGCTCGAGGACCAGGTCGCGCACCGTCGCGTCCGACGGATAACCGCGGAGCCGAGTGCCGTATTGGCCCGTCACGTCCGACGCCTCGATGTCGAGACGTCCGTTCCCGTTGAGCTTCTCGAGAGCCCCTTTGTCGATCGTTACCACTGTGACCTCCTCGTGTTGGTGGTTCGTCAGTTCGGGCTACGTGAGCACCAAGTCGGTCTCCGTGCGCTGCCGCTCTTTCTCCTTCGTCTTCTTCGGCAGCAGCCGCGGGTGCCGGAGCTCGAGGTAGCTGCGGGCGAGCGCCGGATCGTCGGCCAGCGCGCGGACCTCGCGACCGCAGAGATCGCAGGCCACCGCGAGCGACGAGAGACCGTGGTCGAACGTCGCCACCGACGTCGTGCCGGGAAGCTGCACCTCGAATCCCCAAACGGTCCCCCGGTCGGATTCCGTCCAGGCCGCTCTCGCCATCCGGACGACGCTCGCCACGGAGAGCAGTAGCGCGGCGATGGCCAGTTCGGCCGGATGCTCGTCAGCGGCACCGCCGTCGGTGTACAGCCTCACGCGCTGGATCACGCGCGCGCCGTCTCGCAGAAGCGCCGCCTGATAGAAGGCGCCGCTCGGTGTGTCCAGGTCGACGTGAACGCTGCCGGACGAGCGCTCGCTGTACGGCCAGCGGGCCTCCTCGCATAGCGAGCGCAGGTCGGTCTCCGACTCGTCGCCAGCGCCCTTCTCGTCGGTCGCGTGCGAGACGGGCGCGCCCAGAGCGTCGGCGAGTCCGGCGACGGACTCGGCGAGTAAGGCGGTGAACCCAGCGAATCCGCCGTTCATCGCTCCTTTGACCGGGACCTCGGCACGCAGCCGGAACGAGCCGTCGGCCAGCAGGACGTACTTCGCGGTCCCTCGCAGCTTCGCGTTGCGGTCGAGGACCCGGAGCGGCCCCGGCGCGCGGCCGCGAGGCGCCGGGAACTCGAGCACCAGCCAGCGGCCGATCTGGCGAGCGACACCACGCTTCCTGCCGATCGAGAGCTTCCACTCCCTGGCGCCCGCGTCGTCGACGCAGACGCCGCAGTCGGCCAGCGCTTCCGCGATAGCTGCAGCCAGCCCGACATCGGGCGTCAGGAACGGATAGTCGGTCGAGGCGAATGCCGTCATGCTGTCGATCCTTCTTCTTGCGGCGCTGCGTCGTCAGTCGAGTCGGCGGCCGTCTTCTGCGTGCGCCGTTTGAGCGGCCTCGTGTCCACCGGGAACCGGTGCTGGTTCGCTCTTGCCCAGGCGCATGCCTCGATGTTCAGGGCATCATCTTCGCGCATCGTCACCCGGTTGTACGAAAGGATCTCGAAGACCTGGTAGACGATGTCTACGAGCGACGTACCGCCGGGCATCGCCCCGATGCAGATCGCCGGTCCCCGCACGTTCGGGTGATAGACGGTCAACGGTTCGAGCATCGTGGCCACCGCGCGCAGGTCGTTAGTGCGTAGGTAATCCTCCGGGAAATGGATCCCGACCACAAAACGGTCCGCCTCGACGATCGAGCCGTTCTCGCGCACCAATCCCTTGCAGCGGAACTGTGCCAGGAATTGCTGGGTCGGCGCCGGGCCGATCGGCTGTAGGCTCAGCAGATCGCTCGACTCGGCCAACGCCATTCCATCGGCGCACTGTCGCTCGAGGAAAGCTGTGAACACGGTGTCTAGAGCCATCGGTCAATCTCCCAGCTGAAAGTGCCGTTCACCTTCGCTGTCGCTCAGCGAGAGGATGTCTCCCGCGCGCAGGCCCAGGCTCCATAGCGAGCGGCGCGTGGCGCTGGCCGGTAAGGCCCCCGACTCGAGCCGGTCGTACGTGTAGAAGCCCATCGGGATCATCGAGTCGCCGCAGTCCCGGCAGGCCCTCGTGTCGAGCCGGCCCGACAGCCGCAGGATGTCGGCGCTGCGGCCGCAGCCCGCGCAGGTCAGCTTGGTGACGAAGCGATGACCTTCTACGCGCAGCTGCACTCCGCCGTTCCCGTTCACGAGCCCCAACGTCTGCTCCAGCGAGAAGAGCCCCGAGCGCGCCTCGAGCTTCTCGATGCGCCAGGCGCGATGATCGAACCGGCAGAGCTCGTTTCGCCGGTAATTCGTCACGAAGTGCGTGTGATGCTTCGCGCTGACCACGACCTCGCGCCCAGCTAGCGACTCGTCGAGCCGGCCGCTCAGCAGCTTCTCGCACTCCGCCGCGGCCAGTCCGGCCGCCAGGCCGCCGAGGTACGCCGGCGCGTCGGTGCTCGCCGTGCCGGCGCCGCCGGTGCACCAGTGCACCTGTTCCAGGTGCTCGTAGTCGGCGTCGGAGAGCGCGCATTCATAACACGGCGCCTCCGCGCCCGGCGTGTAGACGGCCACCCGAGCCAGCCCGTCGGGGACCTGGACCCCGCTGTCGATCCACGGCACGCCCAGCCGCCAGGCGATTTCGCCGAGTCTCACGCGGGCGGCTTTCGAGTCTACCGCTCCGACGATCACGTCGGCCCGCAGCGCACCGCGCGGCACCGTCTCGAAACGTTGCGGCACGGCCATCACCTGCAGGCCGGGAGCGAGACCGGCGAGCCGCTTCGCCACGACCAGCGCCTTCGGCTGCCCGACGTCACGGGCCGTGATGGCCTGCGACTCGAGGTTCTTCTCCTCGTAGACATCGAAGTCGACGACGATCATCTCTCCCACCTGGGGTAGCCGCGCGATGTATGCGGCCAGGTTGGAGCCGATGTTGCCGAGCCCCACGAGCGTGACCGTCTTCAAGTCGTCGCGCGTCATCACAGGTCCTCCCCGGGATGCCAGCGGAAGCCGCAGTCGAGCGCCGTCGGCTGACCGCACATGGCGCCGCACGTTTCGGCGTAAAGCCAGCAGCCGAATTCCTCGCTCTGGTGGTGCCAGGTACCGCACGACGGGCACCGAACCGCCATCGAGCCGGGCGCGATCTCGGTCCGGCAGCGCGGGCACTGCATCGCAACGGGAGACCCGGGGAACGGGACGACTACAGCGAGCCGCTCGGTCGAGAAGTAGGCGGGCGATCCGTCGGTCAACTGGAGAGAATCGCGATCA
>JBDHHZ010000091.1:0-11839 GCA_039589115.1 Gemmatimonadota bacterium
AAGCGCGAGCGGGCGCGGCCGACCATGAGTCCCTCCTTGCTACGAGTGGATGTCCCTAGACAGTCAAGAGAAGCGCGGCCGCTGGCGCGCGCAACAGCCGCCACCCTGGGCACCCCTGGCACTTCGTTGAGAAGAAGGGCTGACCCGGTCGAATTGACCGGCCCGGCTGGCGGGCAGTTTGCATGTGGTCGTGCAACTTGCAGGCCCGCCGGGCAGCGCCCCCAGGTGCATCCTTCAGCCCAACTCTTTGTCTTATAATCTGTTACGCCAACCGGCCCTCGGCCCCAGCAGGGGCTTGATGCTTGCGGTTCTTATAGAGGACGATCCCCCCGCCCTGGCCTCGGGTAGTCCGGCTGAACGGTCCCAGGAGGGCCGGCGAAAGCGCAGAAGAATGAACACCGGACACTATATAAAAGGCGGATCGATTTACGGTCCCACCGGTTACACGGGCTACAGAATCAATCGCCGCAGGCAGATCCTCGGTCACAAGGGTTACACGCGCCACTGGATCCACGGCGACCATATCTACTCGAGCCTGGAAGGCAACACGGGCTACTACATCGAGAAGGACCAGATCTGCGGCCCATCGGACGAGCTCCCGTGGGACCAGGCAGCACAGACACGCAGAAAGCGTATGAAGAAGAGGACCGCTCTGAAGAAGAAGACACCCCAGAAGTCCACTTAGCGCCCTACCCGTGCCTCGAGCGATCGCACCCCAACTGCCAATAGGGGCCACATCTCGGTCGCTGCACGCCCCGAATGCTGAATGTAGAATGCTGAATACCCGATTCTGAAACCCTTCAGCATCCAGCATCGGGAATTCTACATTCTACATTCCGGACCTGCCGCGCGTGGCGCGCCGGCGCCCCGCGGGCCATGTTGATCGCTCCTCGATCGATTGCCGCCCCACCTGCAAGAAGAGATACCGATGCAATTGCTAATTGTCGTTGCGGCTTTGCTGCTCATCATCGTCGTCGGGGTGCTCGTCTTCGTACGCTGGGCCGTCCGTTGGGGCGCGACGCCGGACGAATGCGCGATGCCGATGCCGGGGGACGAATACTTTACAGGTCGTTCAGCAGCATTCGTGGCGATGACTCGCGCCGTCAGCATCGATGCACCCGTGGAGACCGTTTGGCCGTGGCTGGCCCAACTCGGTCGCGGCGCCGGTTGGTACAGCGTCGACAGGCTCGACAATGGAGGCCAGATGTCGGCGCGCCACATCCTCTCCTGGGTCCCTCCGCCGCGCGAGGGCGACGCGACGGCCATCGGCTACCTGCGTCGCGTTAAGCCCGAGCGTGAGCTCACCTGGTGGGTACCGGGCGCCCCTTTCCTCGGCAGCACGACGCGACTGGCCACGGATATCCGCCTGAGTCCCGAGGCCGGCGGATCGCGTCTGGTGATCCGGATGTCAGGAGACGCGGCGGGTGGCATGCCGCGAGCGGTGATCGCGATCTTCAAGTTCATCGACTGCATCATGGCCAGGCGCCAGCTCCTCGGCATCAGAGAGCGAGTCGAACGACACGGCGCGCGCACTTCCGATCCCGAGCACCCCGAAACCGGGGAGCGAGACCAGTACCAGTTCTACGAAGTGATCTACTCGTCGGGCGACAGGGCGGGCGTACCGGGAAAGGAGCACGGCGAGCGGTGGCATCGCGCGGCCGCCGAAGCCGGACTGCTGACCCCGGACGACGAGAGGAGAACATGACATGAAACTGCTGATCGACGTCGGGGGATGGCTGGGCGCGATCCTCATACTCGTGGCTTACTTCCTCGTCTCGACGAGGCGCGTCCACGGAGCTTCGGTCCGCTACCAGGCCCTCAACGTTGTCGGCAGCCTGCTCGTGGGAGCCAACGCGTTCTACTACCGGGCGCTGCCCTCATTCAGCATCAACGTCGTCTGGATTGGGATTGCAGTACTGGCGCTCGCCACGCGGCCGGCGGCTGCGCCGGAACCCGAGACGGTCGAGAGCGAGACGTGGAAAGAGGGAAGACCGTCCGCCAGGCGGCGCTAGCTACTCCAGCTCCAGCCTCCCCAGCAGCTCGCCGAACCGCGGGTCGGAGCGGACCGGATCGTACCCCGGCTCCACCTTCAGCTCGTTGAGGAAGGGAGACTGGACGTCGAAAGCCTGCTCCAGTGACTCGAAGGCGAGCTCGGTGTCTCCCGCCGCGACGTACCAGAGCGCGTACCTGGTCGGATCCCCTATTCCCTGCAGCTCGCCGACTATCCGAGCCGCCTCGGCGCTCTGCCCTGCTCTCTCGTAGACATATGCGAGCCGTAGACGGATGTTGGGCCACGGCTCGAGCTCGACCGAGCGCTGCTCCGCCGCGATCGCCTCCGAATACCTTCCCGCCTCCGCGTATGCTTCTCCCAGCAGAGCCCACGGGTAGGCAAAGGTCGGCTCGCCGGCGACTACCGTTTCGAGTTGATCGATCGCCGCTTCGTAGTCGCGCGCCAGGTGGTGCACCCAGCCGACGTTGGTGCTGATCATGCGCGAGAGCGGATCGAGCTCCGCGGCTCGCCGGATCTCGGTCTGCGCTTCCTCGAACCGGCCGAGCTTCGCCAGCATGAGCGCGTACCAGTGGTGCGCGGTGGCGTAACCCGGCGCCAACTCGAGCGCGCGAACGAAACCGCTGTCCGCCCGGACCCAGGAACGCTGTGCCTCCAAGATGTTGGCTCGGGCCGCGTGCGCCTCGCCTAAAGCCGGATCCAATTCCAGAGAGCGCTGCAGCGCTGAATCGGCCGCTGGAATCGCCGCTTCCCAACTCATCCAATTCCAGGAGTAGAGCGTGCTGTACGTGTCGGCCAGGCCGACGTACGCGTACGCGTACGACGAGTCCAGTGCTATCGCCTCCTCGAAGAGGCCGATCGCCCGTTGCAGGTCCTGTGAAGTGCGCCGATTCCACAGGAAGCGTGCCTGGACGTACAAGTCGTACGCCTCGAGGTTGTCGGTCGGCCGGCGCGCGATCCGTTCTTCCTCGGCGCCCGTGAGCGTCGCCTCGAGAGCCGCCACGATCTGCTGTGCGATGTCAGTCTGGATCGCGAAGATGTCGATGATTGCGCGGTCGTACTGTTCGGCCCAGAGGTGCTCGTCCGTTGCCGCATCGATGAGCTGAGCGTTCACGCGAATGCGGTCACCGACGCGCTGGACACCTGCCTCGAGGATCGTCGCGACGCCAAGCTGGCTGGCGATCTCACGTAGGCCCTGGCTCGTATCCTTGTACCGCATCGACGACGTGCGTGAGGTGACTTTCAGGTCGGCGACCTTCGAGAGATGCGTGATGACATCGTCGGTGATGCCGTCGGCGAAGTACTCGTTATCCGGATCGCCGCTCAGGTTGGCGAACGGCAATACCGCGACGGACTTGGCCCCAGTCGCCGGAGCGCCGGCGCCGCCGCCCAAGAAGATCCACCCCGTGGCGACGACTCCCCAGACAGCCAGAGCGGACAGGAAGCTCAGGCCCGCGCTGCGAGCGGTGAGAAACCGATGGCGGCGCCGGGCTGCCCGGCGAGCAACGTCGGCCTCGACCCGCGTCGGCGGGGTCGCCTCGGCCCGCGCTACCGCTGGACTAGCTTCCTCACGAACGAACGCCGTCGCCGCGACGAACGGCAGCCCCAGCAGGAACAGGACGACAACCAGCGCCGGCAGCCACTCGGGAAGCGCGAATCGACTCGAGATGGTGTCGATCAGCTCGTAGCAGGCCCACGAACCGCCGACATAGATCAGCAGCACCTGCCAGAGCGACCGGCGGTGTATCTCGAGTATGATCTGCCGGAGACGACCCATTAAGCGCGCGCCCGTTACGGTGAGCCCTCAACCACCGGGCTCACGCTTATATGGAGGAAAACTGGCGCTGGTCGGTGCCAGTGAGTGCGAAGTGTTTGGACCCCGCCTCGAAGCAGTCGGGTGCTACTTCTGGTCCTCTTCGGTTTGAGCGGCGCTCTCGACGCCCTCGGCCTCCTCGACGCCCTCAGTCCCCTCAGCGCCCTCGGCCCCCTCGACGCCCTCGGCCCCTTCGACGCCCTCGGCGAGCTCCCTCTTCAAGCGCCTCTTCTCGGCCTTCTTCTCTCTCTTCTTCTGCTTCTTGATCTCTCTCTGCTTCTTCTCGAATCCGTAGTTAGTCCTTCTTGCCACTCTATCCTCCATTGCGTGCGGGCCGGGACGACTCGGTCAGCCCGCGTCAGATCGCACCCCAAAACCGGGAATCCGCTATCTGTCGCCCGCGATGCGCTGCATGAAGATAACCGGACCAGGACCCGGCCGCGAATCGCAACGGTAGCACCCTACCCGAAGCCCGAACGCACCTTACTTTTCGGTCAGTAGAAGGTGCCACTACGCTCTGACCAGACGGTAGCGTCTAGCGCCAGTCTTGATACTAAAATGAGGTGGAACCCAAAATGATCGCAATTTCAACGCCGGATGCCCCAGCACCTGCGGGACATTACTCTCAAGCAATGGTACATGGCGGCATGGTCTACGTTGCCGGGCAGCTGCCAGTAGACCCGCAGACGGGGGAGAAACGAGTAGGCTCGATCGAAGAGCAGACGGAACTAGCGCTAACGAATCTGGCCGCGATACTCAAGGCTGCGGACAGCGACCTGAATCAGGTCGTGAAGACGACGGTCTACGTATCGGACATCGAGCTGTGGGGTCGGGTTAACGCGGTGTACTCGAAGTTCTTTGGAGAGCATCGTCCGGCACGAGCGGTCGTGCCGACCAGGGAATTGCATTTCGGGTTTCAGATAGAGATCGAGGCGATCGCTGCCGTCAGCGCGTAGTCGAGGTCTCGGCCGGGTCTCGTCCGGGGGGACCGCTCGCTCCGGCCGACGCGGCGCTAACACCAGCTCCGCTCGTCGGTCCCCCCGGCCTCGACGTTTGGACTGCGGATGCGCGGCGTTCAGCGGGGCCACCCAGTACAACGGTGGACAGTCAAAGGGAATCTCAGACTACGTACGGTCGGTGGGCAGTGAGAAGTGCATCTGCACTATCTTCCAGCCGTCCGGGCGCTTCTCCAGCACACCGGTCCAGCGGGCGTTCGCCCAGCCCACGGGCTCTCCCTGCCACTCGCCGAAGTCGTCCAAATACGTTCTGAACCAGGCTGCGTCTCCCGACTCTGAGATCCCGATGTGGAGTCCCTTCAACTCGGTCCGCGTGGCACGGAAGTCATCACTCATGAAGACCTCGTTCGCCAACGTCTCGAACGCCTGCCATCCTTCGATCGTGCTGCTGGAGTCGGGGTGGAAGATGAAGAACTCATCGTCATGAGCCAGGGTGCTGAAGAGTAGATCCATATCTTTGGTCAAAGCCCACTCGATGGAGCCCCGCACCACCCGCTCGACCTCGGCTCTTTCGGCTTCGAGGTCCGGTGGAACCGAGCAGGAAGAGAGAAACGGGGTGGCGACTGTGACGCAGCTCGCCACCAGTGCGGTCAGGACGGTAGGTTTCATCGACGGCCTCCAGTTCTTGTTGGACGGAGTGGTCGGCGCCTGCGTCGGGTCCGGAACGGTCGACAGCGGGTCGGCCCCGCATCCGCTGCAAGGCGATCGGCACTCTGGAGTTGATCAGGTGCCGCCCGCCTGCGATCACGACCAATGTTGAACCGAACACCATCCACCAGAACGGAGAAGCTGGCACTCGTGTGGCGACCTCTGATACAGCGGCGGCGCACAGGCCTACGTACGACCAGCTCATCCAGTAGGCATGGTGCTCGAGCCAATTGCGGCGTGGGCGGCGTAGCACAACCGTGACGAGCCCGGCGATGATCGTAACGAGACTGAGAAGCGCCGCGATGTGAAAGGGGCCGAAACGACCAAACAGGCGGTATATTAGCAGAGCTGTTACGTTGAGACCGAGCATGCTGACGGCATAGACCCACCCGATCTGGCGGTGGCGTAGCGTTCCCTTTCTCATTACCAGCATGACGAGGCCAGACACCAGGGCCACGAGGGCAAGGGCGACGTGCAGTGCGCCGGTCAGGTACATGTCCATTCTACGGGTCGAGAACTATGCCGGTTTCAGGGAGGCAGCCACGCAGTATCAACTATAGGTCTCATTGATGGCCGACACTCCAGACAACAATCTGCCCAAGAAGTCGCCGCCAAACATGATGGGCGTCGGTATTGCCCTTGGTGTCGGGGTCGGTGTAGCGCTTGGCGTTGCGCTCGACAACATCGCCGTTGGCGTTGCTGTCGGCGCAGGTGTTGGCGTGGCACTCGGAGCCGCGCTCAATGCCAAGAGCCGGGAGTAGCTATCGGTAGATGCGGGGCCCGTGAGCCGGGATCTGTCGGGTTCAATCGACACCACAATCGACACCACAATCGACACCATCACTTCCCAGGTAACATGCTTCTGGACAAGGGTCCACCTGCGCGTGCTGCGAGGCGGCGAGCAGACTCCAAGCGTCTTCCGAGTTTAGGCCAAGCGGCGTAGAATCACCGCTCTGAACCACCGGTCGTGTCGATTGCGGTGTCGTTCGCCTGGGCCACGCCCGGCGTATCCGTCCGACACAGTCCCAAGGGGTGATGCCCTCATAAACCGCGTAGCTATTGGGCGCTCGCCGGCCCCGTCCCGGCACCGGAGTTGCTCCTGCTCACATTGGTGGGGTCTCGTTGGAGGTAGACCTCGGCAGGAGGTGGCCATGGGCCGGGCAGTGCTTAACAGAGTCTCGATCGTAGCAACCCTGCCTGGGCTACTCGTCGCACTCGTTGCCACCGCCGCAGGCGCCCAGGACTTGGAGGGCCGCAGGTCCGGGGACCAATCGGGTCTGGGCCTCGGCGTCATGGTCGCGCAGCCGCTCGGCGAGTTCCGGTACAATGTCGACGAGAGCATGGGGCTCGGCGCTTTCCTGCACCTGGACGTCGGCCACAACGGTGCCCTCGGGCTGCGGTTCGATGGTTCGATGGTGTACCAAGGCAGCCAGACGCGCTCCCAGTCCTTTGCCGCCGGGCCGGGCTACGTCGACTACGAGGAAGTGACGATCAGGAACAGGATCGGCTCGTTCTTCGCCGGTCCGCAGATGACTTTTGGATCCGGCGATGTCCGACCGTTCCTGCACGTCGGTGCCGGGTTCTCGTATTTCTGGACCGGGACGGATTGGGGTGATCCGTACTACGAGGACGAATGTTGGGATTATTCGGAAGACGACGAATACTGCGAAAGCGACTTGTTCGATGCCTTGGCCAATCTCGACATGTTCTTCGAAGGTGAGACGGAGCATTCTCGGTGGACCGCGGCGTGGACCGCTGGCGGCGGCGTCTCGGTCAGATTGGGAGGGAGCTTCAATCTCTACTTCGCGCTCCAGTACGTGAACAACGGCCGCGTCAGCTACCTGACGGAAGGGGCGATCGTCGACCACGGCGACGGCTACTATTCGTTCACGCCCGTCGAGAGTGACGCTAACTTGCTGTTCGCGAAGTTCGGCTTTGCGATCCAGTGATTAGCGGGCGCGAGAATTAGCGGTAAAGGTCGTTGGCTGGATCGAGGAAGCTAGGGCGCTACCGAGGGTTCTGGACTACTAGCAGGGAGACGCTGTCCTGGTGATCTGCGGGGGCGGGAGTGTCGACCCCGTCACTTCTTCTCTTTCTTGCCCTTCTTCGGCTCGCATGCGATGACGCCCTCTTGTACGGCGGGGTCGAAGGCCTTGACGTCACCGATGTACACCGCGCAGTAGAACTTGTCGGGACTGCGGTTCTCGTGCTCGGCCCGGGCCGACCACCCTCTGTTTTTGGCACGGATCTTCACCACCACGTTCTCGCTGGTCGTGAAGTCGAGCGCACTAGCCGATTTCGTGTAGATGGCCCCTTCCTCGTTGTTGGGGTCATTCGTGAAGTACACGCTGGTCGACGCGTGGTACTCCTCCTGCGCGCGGATCAGGTTCCGCAGATCCGATTCCATCACGGCCAGGTATGCAGCGTTCTTGGCCCGATAAAAGGTGGCTGAGCTCATGGCCGTGAGGATGGAGATGACGACGATGGCGATGAGCAGCTCGACGAGCGTGAAACCCGTGAACCCTCGCTTTGCCATGACCGGATTGGCCTCCTGCTGGGAAGAATGTGCTGGCGGGGGGTCACGCGGTTAGCCTCAGCATTGTGAGCAGGAAAGGACTTCGCAAGCTGGAGGCCCGCGCGTATCGCGGCGCGTATCTACTTCTACCCGAGTCAGTTGGCCGGGGTCCCTCTGCCCCGTTGGCGAATCGCCGTGGCGAGAGTGTCGCGGTGCCGTCAGCGTGCCCAAGTGCTTTCTTTCTCATCCACTCTGCGACTTACCTCAGCTCGACGGACGCTGGTACTCGAGGCAGCTTGCAACCTTCTCTGCAGGGCGACCGTCTTATGGGTTGAGCCCCACACCCGAGTCTTCGTGGTGTTGGCCCCGTTCATTCCCGGTGCGAAGCCAGCCCCACTTGATTGGACCCGATCCGTGAACTGCCGATCCGGGCCAGATGACGGTGCGTCCTATCGCCTCGTTCCCAGAAGAGGAGAACCACAATGCGACCCTGTAGACCCAGCTTACTCGCACTCTTGTGCCTGGCCCTTTGCCCGCCACAGCTCGTAGCACAGATCGACATCGCCGCCCTCGAACGGCCGGTCGCGAACCCGGTGGTTGCGTCGCCCGGCTTTCGCCGCGCGGTGGCGCTCGAGACACGTACAACACGTGGAGTGCCCGGCCCGCACTACTGGCAGCAGTCGGCCCACTATACCATCTCGGCTCGACTCGACGTCACCGAGAAGCGGCTGGAAGGCTCCACGCGCATCCTGTACCGCAACGCTTCGCCCGATAGCCTCCGACGCCTGGTCGTGCAGCTGATCCAGAACTTCCACCGCGACGACGCGCCGCGAATCCGTGGCGCCGAAATTACCGGTGGCTACACTCTCACACGGGTCGCCGTCGCCGGCCAGGAACTCGAGGAGCTCCAGCCGCTGCGCGGTCCCGGGTGGGCGACCAGCCAGACCAACCTCCTCATCAACCCGCCGACGCCGCTGCCGCCGGGTGACTCGATGGTGCTCGAGTTGGATTGGAGCTTCCGCATCCCCGCAGTCGGCGCCGGCGGCCGGATGGGATGGAACGAGGACAACTTCTTCTTCCTCGCCTACTGGTACCCGCAGATGGCGGTGTACGACGACGTGGTCGGCTGGCATACCGACCCGTTCCTCGGTATGGCCGAGGCTCTTGAACGAGGAGGATGTGCTGACCGAACATACCATCCAGCTACTACGCCTGGCCGAGACGAGTGACACCGTCGTTCACGTGATCGCCGACGACGATCTAGCGGCGGGCTTCACGCGCGACGGGATGGACGGCCGGCTCCAGTGGCGCTTCAGCGCCGACTCGGTGCGCGATGCGGCGTATTCGATTACGCGCGCCTCGCTGTGGGACGCCGTGCGTACTGAAGTCGGCGACCGGGACGGCGACGGACAGCCGGAGTACGCACGCGCCGAGGCCATCTTCCGCCCCTCGCACGAACGTTGGCGGCAGACGGCCCGCTATGCCCAGCACAGCATCACTTTCCACTCGCGCCACACCGCTCTGCCATACCCGTACAGTCACGCGACGGCGGTCGAGGGTGCGGGGATCATCGGTGGCGGCATGGAGTTCCCGATGATGACGATCATCGGCGGCTACGACCAGGGCAGCGACCTGGGAATGTACGCGGTGACGTCCCACGAGTTAGCGCACAACTGGTTTCCGATGATCGTTTCCACCGACGAGCGGCGACGGGCGTGGATGGACGAGGGGACCACCGATTACAATGACAACCTCGCCACAGCGGACTTCTACCCGGACTACAACGGCGAACCAGGAGAAATCAGGGGATACGTGGGCCTGGCGCGCACGGGTCACGAGGGCGCGCTGATGCGCTACTCGGACCACCTCGACTCGCCAGGGCATTACGGCGTCCACGGGTACACCAAGCCCGGTTCGCTGCTCATCAGCCTGCGGCACCTGCTGGGCGAGGAGACGTTCTACCGTGCCTACCGGGGTTACATTCGCACCTGGGCCTTCAAGCATCCCAAGCCATGGGATTTCTTCAACTACTTCAACGCCTCGACCGGCCAGGATCTCGACTGGTTCTGGCAGACCTGGTACTACGAGACCTGGACGTTGGATCAGTCGATCGAACGCGTGACAACGGGGAGCAGCGGCACGGAGATCGTGGTGCGCGACATCGGTGATGCGCCGATGCCTGCGCGCCTCACGATCACGCTAGAGGACGGCGACACGCTGCACCGCGAGGTCCCCGTAGAAACCTGGCTGGGTGGCGCACGTACTGCGATCGTGACCGTGCCGGCAGGCCAGGATGTGACTCGGGTCGAGATCGATGCCGAAGGCGGATTCCCAGACGTGATGAGCAAGAACAACCTCTGGGACACCGAGACGGACGCGCTCCCCTCATCGTGGCCGGTCACCGTGCGCAACGACTTCGTCCGCCGTCGGATGCCGTTGCTCGAGGAGGGCTACCGAGCCGACGGCGCGCTACTGAGCGGGGCGACCGGTCGCCGGGCGAACGAAAGCCAATCGGTCACCCTGGAGGGCGGTGTGGAGTACGCGATCCTCGCTGTCTGTGACGAAGAGTGCCTGGATATCGATCTCGAGATCACGAACCCGGCCGACTCGACCCTGGCCGAGGACGTGCTCGGAAACGACTGGCCGGTGCTCCAGTTCACGGCCCCTGCAACCGGCACGTACGACCTGAAGCTTATTATGTACACTTGCCGTGCCAGGACTTGCGCCTGGGGAGGAAGGATCTTTCGTCGTTAGCCGAACTCTACGCCAAGAGGTGAGAGATCATGAAGTGCCTGAGGATGGTTGGAGTATGTCTCATACTCGCAGTGCTAGCCGCAACGAGCGAGGCACGTGCACAGAAATTTCCCATCCTCACTGGGGAGTATCTCGGTCAAGACCAGCCCGGTCTGGCCGCAACGCCATTCGCGACCGATCTGTTGATTCGTCCACTCGGCTTGTCTTTCACACCCGACGGCAGCGAACTGTATTACGCGTCGTGGCAGGGAGATCCGAGGGTACGCATCATGGTCATGAGGCTCGTCGACGGAAGATGGACCGAATCGGCAACGGTCCCGTTTTCTGGCACGTATGAGGATTGGGATCTGAATCTGTCACCCGCCGGAAGGAGGCTGTACTTCAGTTCGAAGCGTCCTCTCACAGGTGATGGCGAACCGAGATCGGATTCAGACATCTGGTACGTGGAGACAGACGCGTCCGGAGGGTGGGGAGAACCGCAGAACTTGGGACCGCCAGTCAATACGGAAGAGAACGAGGTCCATCCTACGGTAACCAGCGACGGAACGATCTACTTCTTTGCCGGCTATGAGCGCGGGATGGGTTCGGCGGACATCTACCGTTCTCGCCTCGTGGATGGACAGTACACGATGCCTGAGAACCTTGGTGCACCGATCAACACCGCTGTCGCTGAAATGGATCCCTTCGTTGCGCCGGACGAGCGCTATCTCGTGTTTCACTCTCGAGCCGAGGGTGGCTACGGCGAGAACGATCTGTACGTCAGCTTTCGGCTTGACGACGGATCCTGGGGTGCTCCTGTCAACATGGGTCCCAAGGTCAACAGTGACGGCAACGACTACTGCGGACGGTTCTCTTTCGACGAACGGTTCTTCTTCTTCACGAGTACGAGAGACGAAACCCGTAGTACGTACTGGATTGATGCAAGTGTGCTCGAGGAACTGAGAGCGAGTTTCCACCCGAAACCGGACGCCTAGGAAAACATCATGTTTACACGAGACACTGCATTGACGAGGATCTTCATCGGTAGCATGCTCGCCGTTTTGCTAGTGCCTATAGCCGCCCAGTCACAGCAGACACGAGGCACG
>JBDHHZ010000092.1:0-9072 GCA_039589115.1 Gemmatimonadota bacterium
GGATCGGCCTACTTCACTAGATGGTACGCGATCTCGGACAGCCCCAGGGAGATGTGCTCGTTGCGCACAAAGACGTCTGGAGGGACTGTCAGACGCGTCGGTGTGAAGTTCCAGATCGCCTTGACTCCGGCCGAGACCACGCGATCCACCAACTCCTGAGACACCTCGGCCGGAGTGGTCAGGATGGCAAGACGGATATTGTGCTTGCGGATATACGGCTTCAAAGCCCTCATCGACTGCACGGCGCATCCCGCAACCTTGCTGCCTATCTTGCGCTTGTCGTTGTCGAATACCGCCACGATCTCCAGACCGTAGCTGGCAAAGCCGTTGTAAGCCGCGAGCGCGCTACCCAGATGTCCGGCGCCGATCAAAACACCCTCGTACCTCTGATCAAAGCCCAGGACATAACGTATGGCGCGGCATACCTCGCACACCTCGAACCCGACACGCCCCATCCCGACCAGCCCGACCGCGCCGAAATCCTTGCGGACCTGTGTGGGGTCGACATCCAGGGCCTCGGCGATCTGGGCGCTCGTCACTGTCCTCAGCGGCTTTCTGAACGTCGATTCGCTCAGCCAACGGTAGTACCGCATCAGTCGCTCCAGGACCACTCTGCGGAGCCGCGCCGAGTCGTCTTTCGCCAAATCCCCCCCTGGAGGCCGAGATAGCCGGTAAAAGGCGTTATGAGATTTTTATCACGTTTAACCCGCTACTGCACATTCTAGCGCTGGAATCAGTCCCGTCAAGCCCTAGTGAGATTTTTTTCACGATTGGGCCCCGGGGCCCCACCGGCGTGGTCTGGAGCCTCGCTAGGCGGGCCTATCCGAGCACTACCTCGACCCGGTGCTCGCGACCGTCGTCGGACAAGGGCACCAGCGCCTCTCCCGGGAGCGGCGTTCCGTCCAGGCTGACCTGGGAAACTCCGCGGTGTACGCCCATGGGATTCTCGACTGTGATCCGGTAGGGGGTCTCACCGTGACGGTAGGTGATCTGGAAGCGTTTCCATCGCTTGGGAATACAGGGATCGATGTGTAAGGCGGCGCCCCGTCTGCGGAATCCGAGAATCCACTCTACACCTGCGCGGTAAAGCCAGCCGGCGGCCCCGGTGTACCACGTCCATCCGCCTCGCCCTACGTGGGGAGGTTGGGAGTAGACGTCGGCGGGCAGGGCGTACGGTTCCACTTTGTACCGGTGAACGTCCGCGCGACGCCTGGCATGGTGGATGGGGCTGAGCAGGTTGAAGAGATCGACGGCCTTGTCTCCCTCGCCCAGCATGGCGAACGCCACGACCGACCAGATCGCCGCGTGGGTGTACTGCCCGCCGTTCTCCCGGATTCCGGGGACGTATCCTTTGATATATCCGGGGTCGAGCGGTGTCTTGTCGAACGGCGGGGAGAAGAGGAGCGAAAGCTTGTCGTCCCACCGTACGAGCCGTCGCTCCACCGATTCCATGGCCTGGCGCGCCCGCTCGCCGTCGCCGGCACCGGAGATGACCGCCCAGGACTGGGCGATCGAGTCGATCTGGCACTCGTCGCTCTCCGCCGATCCGAGCGGGGTACCGTCATCGAAGAAGGCGCGCTTGTACCACTCTCCGTCCCACGCCTCCTCCTCCAATGAGGCATTCAGAGAGGCGGCACTCTCCTGCCAGCGTGCCGCGCGCTCGCTTTCCCCGCGCAGTTCGGCGATCCGGGCGAACTCCGTCAGGTTGATGAAGAGGAACCAACCCAGCCAGACGCTTTCGCCACGGCCCTCGTGGCCGACGCGATTCATGCCGTCGTTCCAGTCACCCGCCCCGATCAACGGCAGGCCGTGGCTGCCGACGGCGAGGCTGCGGTCCAGTGCTCGGGCGCAGTGTTCGTACAGCGTCGCTCGCTGTTCGGATTGCCGGGGCTCGAAGTATGCCTCGTGCTCGTTCTCCTCCAGCGCTCGCCCCTCCAGCCACGGGACCTCTTCGTCGAGCACCGTCCGGTCCCCGGTGACCAGGAGATAGTGGTTCACCGCGTAGGGCAGCCAGAGCAGGTCGTCGGAGATCCGCGTTCGCACCCCGCGGCCCGTGGGCGGGTGCCACCAGTGCTGGACATCCCCCTCGGTGAACTGGCGCGCGGCGGCGCGGAGCAGGTGCTCGCGCACGACGTCGGGCCTCGTCAGCGTCAGGGCGAGGACGTCCTGCAGCTGGTCGCGGAATCCGTAGGCCCCTCCGGACTGATAGAAGGCGGAGCGGGCCCAGATCCGGCAGGCGAGGGTTTGATAGGGAAGCCAGCGGTTGAGGAGCAGGTCGAAGGAAGGGTCGGGAGTCTTCACCTGAACCGCGCCCAGCATTCGGTCCCAGTGATCCCGCACCTCACCGAGGACTGCATCGCAGTCTATCTCTCTGAAGCGCGCGACCAGCGATCGGGCTTCCTTCCGGTCCTTCGCTTGGCCCAGCAAGAACAGCACTTCGGCGCGCTCCCCTGGTCGAAGCTCCAGCTTCGTTTGTAGAGCGGCGCAGGGATCCAGACCCGGTCCCGTCACCCCCGACAGCTCGGCTCCTCGCTCAAGCGATGCGGGATGATCGAGGCTCGCGTTGCGGCCTAGGAACTCGAGCCGGTCGCCTGTCCACGAGGTCTGGCGTCCGCCGAGATCGGCGAAGGCGACCCGATGCGCGAACTCCCCGTTCCACGCGTTTCGTGCGAACATGGCCCCGGTCGGTTTGTCGATCGTGGTGACCACGTGAGGCGCGGAGCTACTGCGCTCGACTCCCAACACCCATTCTGCATATGCGGTGACCGAAAGCTTCCGTTTGCGGTCGGACCGGTTCTCCACCGTGAGGCGCGCGATCTTGACGGGGTCGCTCGGCGGCACGAACTGCACAAGTTCCAGCCCGATGTCGTGGGAGTTGTGCTCGAAGCGACTGTACCCCTGCCCATGGCGGATGACGTAGGGCCAATTCTCTTCGCGGATCGGCAGCACGGTTGGGCCCCAGACCAGACCGCTGTCCTCGTCCCGCACGTAGAACGTCTCCCCGGGAGTGTCGCTGACCGGGTCGTTCGACCAGGGTGTGAGCTTGTTCTCCCGGCTGTTCACGGACCAGGTATAGCCCGAGCCCGACTCGGAGACCTGGCAACCGAATTCCGGGTTTGCCATCACGTTGATCCAGGGAGCCGGGGTCCACTGTCCCTTGCCCAGGACTGCCACGTATTCGCGGCCGTCCGCCGTGAATCCGCCCAGTCCGTTGAAGAACTCGAGGTCCAGGCTGGGAGGGGAAACGGCCTCGGCCGTGTCGCGCAGCGAGCGGAGGCGCGGTGGAACCGGGCCAGGCCTCTGCCGCTGCAGCCGGACCACTTGCTCGGCCAGGGTGCCCTGGCTCGCCAAGATCACCACTCGTGCCGCGGCGAGCAGGAGGATGTGGTCGCGCCGCGGGACCAGGTCGGCACGCAGCACGAATACCTCTCCGTGCTCGCCGTGCTTCTCTTGGCCGACGGCGGACTGGATCGACTCCACCATCGCTTCGAGGGATTCCTGGAGATCCTGTATATAGGAGGTGCCCTTCGCGTTGAGGATCACGAGATCGGCGGGGATCCCCTTCAGGTGCCAGTACTCGTGGGCCCGCAGCAGCTGTCTGACGACGTCCCGCTCCTCGTCCCGCTCGATGCGCACGAGAACGATGGGAAGATCGCCGGAGATGCCGTAGGCCCAGAGCCCTGACGGGCCGCTACGGTTCCTGGCCAGTATGTTAGTTGCCGAGCGCAACGTGGGATCGGTGTACAGCAGACGATTTGCCAGTCGCTGGAAGAGGTGGGCCTCGTCCTGGGTCGTCCGCAGGTGGTGCAGCTGGACCTGGGCCTGCGTCCAGGCCAGCGAGCTCTCTCGCTCGAAGGTGGACGGCTGTCGGTATTTCTCGGCGATCTCGAGAGCATCATCCCGGGAGGACGCTATCAGCGTTGTGAAGACGAGATGGACCGTGCCGCCGTGGGGAACCGCCACCCTTTGCCGAAGGCTCACGATGGGATCGAGAACCGTCCCTGCCGTATTGGATAGCGGTCCTCCGTCGACCACCGAGAGCGGCGTCCGAATCCCGCGGCCGCGGCCCAGGAAGCGTGCGCGGTCGCTCTCGTACTGCAGGTCGTCGACCGTCTCACCCTCCACCGCGACCAGGTGCGCGAGCCAGACCTGGGCCTCGTCCGCCGAACGCGGCCGCCGGGTCGCCAGTAAGGTCCCGAGCTCGGGAACGAACTCGGTTTCCACGAACAGGTTCGAGAAGGCGGGGTGCGCCGTATCGGCGCCCTGCGGGGCGAGCACGACCTCGGCATAGGAGGTGAAGTCGAGCTCGCGGTCACGATTCTCGAGATTGGTCACCGTCAGCCGCCGAAGCTCGGCATCGTCCTCGGGGGAAACCACGACCTCGAGGGTGATCCTGAGGGAGCGATGCGCCTGAATGATCTTCGCCCGGTCCTCGGAATAAACCACGTCGTAATTGTCCGCTTCGGTTCCGCTCGGCTGAAAGCCGGCGGACCAGACGTCACCGGTGTCCGCGTCACACAAGAAGGCGAAGTTGCCCCAGGGATCGCGCGTCGTGTCCTCACGCCAGCGCGTGACCGCGAGGTCGTGCCAGCGACTGAACCCGGAGCCGGCCGCCGTGACCATGACCGTGTAGCGGCCGTTGGACAGCAGATGTGTGCGCGGGGTGATGTCGTGCGGCGACTCGAACCGCCGCAAGGTCGGCACGACGATGTCGCGGACGTGGGCGGCCACGCGCACTTCTTCGCCGCGCGGCCGGGCCACGGCAACCGAACGCGGCGTCCGCTCTTGGAGCAGGAGGTCCGTCGCCTGGACCATGGGATGGGAGTGAAAGCGCCTCTGGCTGAGGCCGTTGTGAACCACATTGCCCAGGGCAACGATGGTCATCCCCTGGTGATGGGCCATGTAAGCCCGGACCACCGCCACCTGCTCATTTTCCGGCAACCTCGACGGAGTGTAGTCCAGCGCTTCGTAGTAGCCGTAGACGCCCAGGGCGCCGGCTTCCTCGAGGCGGCCGAAGTTGTGAAGGGCGGCCCTGGGATCCACCATGGCAGCGAGCGCACTGGCGTAGGGCGCCACCACGACGTCCTCGAACAGCCCCCGTTTGAGCCCCAAGCCGGGCACACCGAAATCCGAGTACTGATACGTGAGCTCGAGGTCGCGGATGTTGTAACCGGATTCCGAGACTCCCCAGGGAACCCGCCGCTCCGCACCGTAGCGGATCTGGCGCGCCACCACGAGGCGACTGCTGAGATCCAGCAGGCTGCGGGCGGGCTGCTCCATCACGAGGAGCGGCATCAGGTACTCGAAAATCGACCCCGACCAGGAGAGTAGCGCCGCACCGCCGCCTACCGGCGTGAGCGATCGGCCGAGAAGGAACCAATGCCGTGGTGTGACGTCGCCCTTGGCGACAGCCACGAAGCTGGCCAGCCGCGCCTCGGAGGCCAGTAGATCGTAGCAGCTGGGATCGAGGGTGCCATCGGCCACCCGGTAGCCGATGGAGAAAAGCTTACGCGAAGGGTCGAACAGGAACCGGAAGTCCATGGTCTGGACCATCTGCTCGGCGAGCAGCGCCAGGGCGGAGAAGCGGTGCCTGAGGGCGGTTGCCGCTGTCCGCGACGCTTCCAGATCGTCGAAGATCGGGTCTCCATCCTCGGCCTCCAGAACGCCGGAGCTCTTTTCGATCACCTCGTGGACCGCGCGCAGAAGGTCCGACAGTCCGGCAGGCGTGGGACTCCTGGCGACCAGGGGCTCCAAGAAAGACTCCGAGCCGGCGAGCCGGGTCGCGGGTTCTTCTTCCTCTCGCGCCTTTCCCGCCGCCGGTCCGCCCGAGTAGAGGCGCACGCACCAGGGCATGGTCGTTCTGAGGTCGCGGGCGTGGCTCTGGACCGCGTCCCGAACGGCCGTCGCCCAGGTCAGGACGTCGGATCGGGACGCGTCCTCGACGTCGCTCGAGAGCGTGCGCGCGATGTCAAGCAGGTTCTCCGCCTGGCTCTCCAGCTCCTCGAACCGGCGAACCCATCCCGGAAGCGACGTCGGGGTATCCTCCAGTAGCTCCGACAGAGCATCCGCCGCCTCGCTCAGCTGCTCGGCCGTGACCGTCTGCGTGCGCTGGGGATGTTCGGCCGTCTTCACGGACTCGAGAAGCAGCTCGAGAGCATCACGGATCCCCTCCAGGGTCGCGGGGCCGAGGAGCGGGCGATGCATGAGCCCGCGGCACGCCTGGGCGAGTGCGATCAGATGTCCCGCCAGATTGCCGCTGTCCACGGTGGACACGTACATGGGATCCAACGGCCGCAGGCCCCGGGTATCGTACCAGTTGAAGAAGTGGCCGCGCACGCGTCGCAGTTTCGTCATCGTCTCCAGCGTGGCCTCGAGCCGATCCGCCGTATCCAGCATCCCCATCCAGCCGAAGTCGTGGGCCACCGTGGTGCTCAGAAGGTACAGACCCATATTCGTCGGCGATGTGCGGTGGGCTTCGACGGGCTCGGGATCTTCCTGGAAGTTGTCCGGCGGAAGCGCGTTCTCCTCATCATTCACGAACGTCTCGAAGAAGCGCCAGGTCCGACGGGCGATGAGCCGCAAGGAACGTATCTCCTGGGGAGAGAGAATCTGTTCCTGCGGGTCCGTCAGTGGGAGGCTCATCTGCCAGGCCAACACGGGCGACAGCACCCAGAGCAGAACCAACGGCGTGGCCACGGGCCAGGCCCCGGGCTTGAGCGCGACGACGAGCGCGCCGGCCGCAACGGCGAGGGCCACGCCCCAGCGGAGGTGCTCGTAGAAGCTCCGCAGCCTGAGATCTACTCCGTAACCCGCCTGCGCCGCCGCGACCCACTCGAGCAGGTTCCGCTTCGTGACGTAGAGCCGTCCCAGCGTGCGCACCACCGCGTCCACCATCAGCCAGGCCTGGTGTGCCAGCATGGCGATGGCCAGGAGCGTCTGCGTCAGGGCCACATAGATGTCGTGCGAGACGGCGCGGAAGTGGCTGCGCTTGGAGATGCCCTTTCGTTGAGGGATGAGGCCGTCGAGAACCGGGATGAAAGCCGGCACCGCAACGGATCCGACGAACAGGCCGGTCCAGAGCAGGGGAGGGACGGAGGGAAGAATCCAGGCGGCCACCGCCATCAAGAAGGACCACGGCGCCACAAGGCTTCGCCGGAGATTGTCCACCATCTTCCAGCGGCCATGGGCGGGGATGCGAGCGCTCTGTCTCCGACCTGCCGCGTCGCGCGCCTGGCCCAGGATCCAGGGCAGGAGCTGCCAGTCGCCTCGCACCCAGCGATGGTTGCGGCGCGCGGCTACCTCGTAGTTGCTGGGGAACTCTTCGAAGAGATCCACGTCGGTCACGAGCCCGGCGCGGGCGAACACGCCCTCGAAGAGATCGTGGCTGAGGAGCGCGTTCTCCGGCACCTTCCCCTCGAGCGCCGCGTCGAAGGCATCGACGTCGTAGATCCCTTTGCCTGTGAACGACCCCTCCTCGAAGAGGTCCTGGTATACATCTGAGACCGCGGCCGCGTAGGGATCCACACCGCCGGGGCCCGAGACGATCCGCTGGTAGGTCGTGCTTCCCGGGCCGGTGGGCAAGGATGGTGTGATCCGCGGCTGCAGGATCGCGTAGCCCTCGACGACACGTCCCTGCCGCGAGTCGAAGCGCGGCCGGTTCATCGGGTGCGCCATCGCGCCTACCAGGCGGTAGGCGGTCCCTTTGGGAAGCCGGGTGTCGGCGTCCAGGGTGATCACGTAGCGTACGCCCTCGGGCACTGTCGGGGGCCTTCCGTTCACCGGAACGAACGAGGTGTCCTCGGCGCCGCGCAGAAGTCGGTTCAGCTCGTGAAGCTTCCCTCGCTTCCTCTCCCAGCCGATCCACTTGCCTTCCTTCTCGTTCCAGAGACGCCGGCGATGCAACAGAAGGAACCGCTCGCCGCCTCCAGGCGCGCTACCGTAGCGCTCGTTGAGGCGCGCGATACCGCCGGCCAGTGCGGCCAGCAGAGCCCCGTCTATGGGCATACGTTCGCTGGTCGCGTCCGCCCAGTCGGTAAGCAGAGCGAAGTGGAGATGGCCTTCGGGGTTCGCCAGGAAGTGCACCTCGAGCCGTTCGAGCTGCTCCTCGATATCGGCCCGGCTGGTGAGCAGCGTGGGGACGACGACCATGGTTCGCAGTTCTGGCGGCACGCCGCTGGCGAGCTCGAGCTTGGGCAACAGCTTGGGTGGAACCAGAAGCGGAACGATGCGATGGACGAGAGACACCGCGACATCCGAGGCGGGCAGGAGCCCGAGGGTCCCCAGTATGACGAGGCTCCAGATACCTGCCCCGGCTCTCCATGTGAAATACAGCGGCACGGAGAGCAGCAGCGCGGTGACGACAGCGATCCCGCCCAGGTAACCACGGGTTGCGAGTGCGCGAATGGCGCGGCGAACCCGCATGCGTAACGGGACGCGGAAGCCGACCAGCTTCTCGAAAGAACGCCTGCCCGCGGCAACGAGGTAGTACCCCGGGTCTTCCTCGGCACGCTCGGGAATACCTGGAGGACCGGGCTCGCCGACCAGCGCCGCGGTCGCATCCTTCTTCGGGTGGCCGTCTCCCCGGGCTGCCTTCTGGGCCAGGGCCAAGGCCTCCCGTGCGACCTCGGTCTCCGAGCGCTTTGACCGGCGCGAGAGTTGCTCGATCTGGGTTCGGTACTCGTTCCGCGTCGCGAAGTCCATCTCCGCGAATCCGGGAGCGACGCGGAGGACATCGTCCACCAGACTGACGTCCTCGAAGAACTCGATCCAGTCGATCGAGGACATCCATCGCATGCTGCTGACGATGTTCCTGACCGTGACGTTCGCCGCGGCCTGCGCCTGGTGTTCCTCGGCAACGACCGCGTTGGCCGACGTGCCCTGGGCGCTCAGCTTCTTGTTGAGCCAGACGAGCGCCGGCATGATCGAAGGATCCTGGTCGCGTAGCCGCTGGACCAGCTCGACCGCGAACGCGCCCGCCAGAGGGACATCGCCCAGGCGGCTCAGAACATCGTCCACGTCCTCCGCCGGCCCGCCGCTCAACCCCAGCAGCCGGTCCGCCAGCTCGTCGGCACT
>JBDHHZ010000093.1:0-9026 GCA_039589115.1 Gemmatimonadota bacterium
CGACGGCCGGCGGCGGCAGGCGGCCGTGCGATGACCGCCACGCTGTTGCTTACTGCGGCGGCTGTGCTTCTGGTCGCCATGGCCTCCGCCCTGGAGGTGACTGCCTTCGCATTACCCCACACGCGGATCAGCGAGCTGGAGGCCGAAGGCTCGCGCGGCGCCCGCGCCTTGGCGGCGTTACGGGCCCGGCCAGCCGGCTTGCTGGCCACGGCCTGGACCGTGCGGGTGACGGGAGCCGCACTGGCGGCTCTGACCGCCTGGAGGGGCGCACGCCTAATCGCCGGCGAAGGCTCGGTAGCGGGCGTCGTCGGGGTAGCGGTAGCTGTCGGCCTGGTGGTACTGGCCGAATTCGGCGGCAAGACGCTGGCCCAGCAAGCCAGCGAGCGGACCTGCCTGTGGGCCGCGCTCCCCGTACGGTTCCTCTCCAGACTCCTGCTGCCCGTAACCTGGCCGGCGGAGCTGGTCGTGCGAGGCCTGTCCCCGGAGTTCACCGAGATCGTGCGTGGCATCTCGGACCGCGAGATCCGCGACCTGGTGAGCCCAGGCAACGGGGATGCGGTGATCGAGGAGCACGAGCGGCGGCTGATCGAGCGGGCGTTCCTGCTGGACCAGACGACGGCCTACGACGTCATGACGCCGAGGGTCGACATGTTCGCCTGGCCGGAAACGCGGACGCTGGCCGAGATCGCGCCCGAGCTTCGCACGGCACGCTACAGCCGGGTTCCACTGTACAGCGAGAGCATCGACAACATCACGGGCGTCCTCTACATCCGCGACGCATACCAGGCTCTGATCTCCGGTTTACGCGACGTGCAGCTGCGGGCTCTGGCTCGCGAGCCCTTCTTCGTGCCGGGCTCGATAACGCTCGACAAGTTGCTGCTCGACTTCCAGACCCGGCGAATCCACCTGGGCGTGGTGATCGACGAATACGGCGGCGTCGACGGACTGGTCGCCCTGGAAGACATACTCGAGGAGCTGGTCGGCGAGATCGTCGATGAGAGCGACGTCGCGAGCGAACCGATCGTGCGGCTGAATCGTAACGAGATCCTCGTGGACGGGAGCGCCGACCTGCGGGAGATCAATCACTTCTTCAACACGACCTTCCCGCTGCTGGAGCACCGATCACTGAACGGATACCTGCTGGAGATTCTCGGGCAGGTCCCAGAGCCCGGCGAAAAGATCAAGCACGAAGGCGTGGTCATCGAGGTGACGGAGGCGACGGACACGCAGGTACTGCGGGCGAGGATCAGTCGACAGACGCCTTCTGCGGTGGATTAAGGCTCGACATTCGACAGCCGACACTCGACGATCGACGTCCGAGTACTGCTCTACGGCCGACTCTCGACGCTCGACTCTCGACGTTCTAGATCGGACGTAGGAGGTCGGGCGTCGATCGTCGTGCAGTACTCGGCTGTCGGCTGTCGGATGTCGGATGTCGAGCTTCTTTACAGTCCAAGCACCGTCTCGAAATACCAGGCGACCATGGCGTCGCCCCAGACGAGGACGATCGCCGCGCCGATGGCGAGGAAGACGCCGAAGGGGACCAGCTTGCCGGTCTTCAGGCCGATGGGGCCGAATATCACGGCTCCGACGAGCGAGCCCACGAAGATCGTCAGCAGCGCGTAGAGCGGGCCGAGGAAGGCTCCCACCATCGCCATCATCTTGATGTCGCCGCCACCCAGCGCCGGCTTCTTGAAGGCCCACTCTCCGACCACCGCAACCCCGTACATCAGGGCGAACGAGAGGGCAGCTCCGACGAACGACATGAGCGGGGACGGCGGTCCCGGCGCGAATGCCAATGCGAGCCCGATGACCAGACCGCCGAGGCTGAACTCGTCGGGGATGATGTACTCGCGAGCGTCGGTAACGGCGATCCCGAGGAGCAGCGTGCAGAAGATGGCCGCCGATAGCGACTGCCACGAGAGACCGTAATACAGGTAGGATCCCACCCAGATGGCACCCACCGCCAGCTCGATCAGCGGGTAGCGGATAGAAATGCGCACTCCGCACGTCCGACAGCGTCCCCGCAACACCAGGTAGGCCAGCACGGGGATGTTCTCGTACCAGCTGATCTGGCGCTCGCATGCCATGCAGCGCGAGCGCGGCCGGAACACGGACTGATTCTTGGGGAGCCGCACGATACAGACGTTGAGAAACGATCCCAGCGACAGGCCGAAGAAAGCGGCGTAGGTCAGTATGAGCGGCTCAGGCATTCATCGCCCTCGCGTAGAGTTGATGTGGCAGCGCGGGCGAACCGCCTGCCGCAGGCTTCAATCGCTTGATTTGGCGCCCGAGCCGGCGAGTAGCCGGTCGATCAGGAGGGCACCGGCGGTCGCCACATTGAGCGAATCCATCGCGCCTGGCAATTCCACCGCCACCCGCCGGTCACAGTCCCGACGAACCTCATCGGAGAGGCCGAGGGGCTCGTTTCCCAGGACCAGGGCGAACCGCTCGCGCGGCGCCCCGCTCCGCGCCACCGGATCCCCGCCCGGGTCGGCGCACAAAATGGTGAAGTCCCGCTCCCGCAGCCAGGCCACCACCTCTGCCCAGGGCTCCTGCGAGACCGGCAACTTGAAGAGCGAGCCCGCGGAAGCTCGCACGGCCTTGGGACCCCACGGATCGACCGTCCCCGGCAGGGCTACAGCCCACTCCACACCCAGCGCGTGGGCCGACCGCAGCAGAGTGCCCAGGTTTCCGGGATCGGCCAGCCGGTCGAAGACGACGAGCGCAGCCGCGTCCCGCGGCTCGAACTCGACAAGCTTACGACGCGCCCGGCGAGCGACCGCCAGCACACCCTGCGGGGTCTCCGTATCGGCCAGCCGCTTCATCTCGGCATCGGAAGTCTCGGCTCGAGTCCAGGCGCCGGCCTCGATGCGCTGGAGCAGGCCACGCCCACGGTGCGTCGCCGAGAGGGCCGGGGCGGTGACGACCAGCTCGATCGCCCAGCCGCTCGCCAGCAACTCCTCGGTCAAACGCACCCCCTCGATGAGGAAGGCGCCCTCGTCGTCGCGCCGCTTGCGCGACTTGAGCTTGCGGATCAGCTTTGCCTGGTTACGTGTAATAATCATCGAACCGTCTTAGCTATTCGTTTCCTCACCGCGAAAGGTCATGAGAGCGTGAAGCGCTGACAAGGGCGCTGTGGCCGGCGGGAGAGATTGGGCATGACAAAACCTTCAGTTGCGCTGACCATAGCCGGGAGCGACAGCGGCGGCGGAGCCGGTGTCCAGGCCGACCTGAAGACCTTCCATGCCTTCGGTGTATTCGGGACGGCGGCAATAACCGCGATAACAGCGCAGAACACGGTCGGCGTCCGCTCGATTCAGAAAATCGACCCGGCCATGGTCGCCGACCAGATCCGTGCGGTGGTGGAGGATTTGCGTCCAGCGGCGGCCAAGACCGGCATGCTCGCCGATGCCCCGATCATCGAGGCCGTCGCCGCAACCCTCCGGGAAGCCGAACTCGACCACCTGGTGCTGGATCCGGTGATGGTGGCGAAGAGCGGCGACGTCCTGCTGCAGGAGGACGCTGTCAGCGCTCTGGCGAAACTGCTACTACCGCTTGCGGAGGTCCTAACGCCGAACTTGCCGGAAGCCGCCATTCTCGCCGATCGGAAGGTCGAGACGGCGGACGATATGCGCGCGGCGGCCGAGATCCTCGCCGAGAAGGGCGCCCGATCGGTGCTGGTGAAAGGCGGCCACCTGGCCGGGGAGATCCTCGTCGACGTTTACTTCGACGGCTACGATTGGCACGAGTGGCGCGACACGCGTCTCGACACGCGTCACACCCACGGCACCGGCTGTACTCTCTCCGCGGCGATCTGCGCCGGGCTGGCTCTCGGTCGGTCGCGAGTTGACTCTGTCGCGGCGGCGCGAGACTACACGCGCCGCGCCATCGAGACGGGACTCGAGCTCGGGTCAGGGCACGGACCGCTAGATCACTGGGTTAGGGGAAGCTGAATCTCGAGTTGGGAATCCCTGATCTGGTTGGGAAGTTGGTTCGGGGATTCGGGGATTCGGGGATTCGGGGAACTTCGAAGTGAGCGATAGCGTAATCTCGAAGCTCGAAGTCTCCCTCACTCCACTGCTCTCTCACTCAACTAGGGCTCCCTAGCTCCCGAACTCCCATTACAGCGTCACCACCAGTAGCGATGATCGCGGATCTCTCGCCGGTCGATCCGGCGCCCTTCCCTCTTGGCAACCACCAGCTGCGGGCGCTGGAACAGTTTGACCAGGATCAGCCCGGCGAAGAAGCCGCCGATGTGCGCCCAGACCGCGATCCCCGCGGCCCCGCCGCTGCCTAGCTGGCCTATCCCCATCAGCAGCTGGATCACGATCCAATAGCCCAGCACCACGTACGCCCGCATCGGCAATATCCAGAAGGGTGGAAAGAAGACGTGTACTCGGACCTGCGGGTAGAGCACGATGTAGGCTCCGAGGACGCCGCTGATCGCGCCCGATGCTCCAACCGTCGGTACTCCCGAGTTGGCGTTCAGAGCGACGTGCAGCGCCGCCGCCGCCAAACCCGCCAGCACGTAGAACACCATGAAGCGGATGTGGCCCATCGAGTCTTCGATGTTATTACCGAAGACCCATAGGAACATCATGTTGGTCACCAGGTGAAGCCAGCCACCATGCATGAACATCGAGGTGAACAGAGATCCCCAGGTGAGGCCGCCCATTGGGCAAACCTGGGGACCCTCCAACGGCTTACTGGTCAGCTCGACCGGGATGAGGCCATACTCGCACACCGACGGCCCGAGCATCTCCCCCATGCCCTCGACGAACACCCAGACGACTACGTTCGCGATGATCAGGCCGATCGTGAAGATCGGGGCCAGCTCGGTTGGGTTCTCGTCTTTGTATGGGAACATAGCGCCGGCAACGTATTACCGGGGCTCCGAGCCGTCAACCGAGGGTCACACATGCGTCGCGGGGCCTGCCGCTTTGGCATGACCCGGGGTCGGCACGCCAGAATGTCTGGATTCTGGGACGATTTCGCGGCCCGCGGCTGGCACGGGGGTTGCACCCCCGCTATTCAGACAAAGCATGCAGTGTGCACCTCACGCGGGGGCCCAGAGCGGTCCCGCTGGGTCGGGGTGCCTGTATCAATCTCAACGGTCGAGAGCAGAGATGGCCAAGACTGACGGCAAGGTAATCGGCATAGACCTGGGCACGACGAACTCGGTGGTAGCCGTCATGGAGGGCGGCGATCCGGTGGTCATCCCGAACCAGGAAGGTTCGCGGACGACGCCATCCGTGGTCGGGTTCACGAAAGACGGCGAGCGGTTGGTGGGCCAGGTGGCTAAGCGCCAGGCGATCACCAATCCGGTGAACACGGTTTATTCGATCAAGCGATTCATGGGTTGTACCTGTGACGAGCTGCAGACGGAGATCAAGCGCTACCCCTACAAGGTGGAGTGCGACTCCAAGAACCGGCCGTTCGTAGTCATCGACGATGCGAAGTTCTCGCCGCCGGAGATCTCGGCGATGGTGCTTCAGAAGCTCAAGCAGACGGCCGAGGATTACCTGGGCCAGCCGGTGATCAAAGCGGTAGTCACGGTGCCGGCCTACTTCAACGACTCGCAGCGTCAGGCGACGAAGGACGCGGGCAAGATCGCGGGTCTGGAAGTCATGCGGATCCTCAACGAGCCGACGGCGGCGGCACTGGCCTACGGTCTGGACAAGAAGAAGGACGAAACGATCGCCGTGTTCGACCTGGGTGGCGGCACCTACGATATCACGATCCTCGAGTTGGGCGAAGGCGTCTTCGAGGTGAAGTCGACGAACGGCGACACGCACTTGGGCGGCGACGACCTGGACGAACGCATAATCGATTGGCTGGTCGCCGAGTTCAAGAAGGACCAGGGAATCGACCTGTCGAAGGACCCGATGGCGTTGCAGCGGTTGAAGGAGGCGGCCGAGAAGGCGAAGTGCGAGCTGTCTTCCACGATGGAGACGGACATCAACCTGCCGTTCGTAACGGCCGACCAGTCGGGCCCGAAGCACCTGAACATGAAGCTGACGCGGGCCAAGTTCGAGCAGCTCGTGGAGGACTTGATCCAGAAGGTCCTCCCTCCGATGGAGAAGGCGCTGGCGGACGCGAAGCTGAAGCAAGAGAACATCGATGAGGTGATCCTGGTCGGCGGTTCGACGCGGATTCCCAAGGTGCAGCAAGTGGTGCACGATTTCTTCGGCAAAGACCCCCACAAGGGTGTGAACCCCGATGAAGTGGTGGGGGTCGGCGCAGCGATCCAGGCGGGCGTGCTGGCCGGCGAGGTCAGCGAGGTCCTGCTGCTCGACGTGGAGCCGCTCTCGCTGGGGATCGAGACGCTGGGTGGCGTGATGACCGTGCTGATCCCGCGGAACACGACGATCCCGACCAAGAAGATGGAGGTGTTCTCTACGGCCGAAGACACCCAGACGACCGTCGACATCCACGTCCTGCAGGGCGAGCGGCCGATGGCGAGCGGGAATAAGACGATTGGGCGGTTCCAGTTGACCGGCATACCGCCGGCGCCACGGGGCGTGCCGCAGGTCGAGGTCACTTTCGACATCGACGCCAATGGGATCCTTCACGTCTCTGCCAAGGACCGGGCGACGGGTAAGGAGCAGTCGATCCGTATCGAGGCCACTTCCGGTCTCAGCGACGGCGAGATCGATCGGATGGTAGGCGAGGCGGAGGAGCACGCCAAGGAAGATGAGGCGGCCCGGGAGCTGGTCGAACTGCGGAACAAGCTCGATACACTGGTCTACCGTGTCGAGAAGGACGCGACGGAGTGGGCCGATAAGCTGGACGAGGACTCGAAGAAGCGTCTGGACGAGGCCATGGAAGGCGCCAAGAAGACGCTGAAGGAAAGCCAGGACCTGCAGGATCTCAACCGAGCCCACGACGAGTTGATGCAGGCGTTCTCGGCGGCGGGCCAGAAGCTGTACGAGGCTCAGGCCGGCAGTGCCGGTGCGGAAGGCGAGGGCCAGCCGGCTAGCGAGACCGCGGAAGGCGAGGCCGAGCCGGAGGTGGTCGAAGCGGATTACGAGATCGTGGACGAGGACAAGGACAAGGAAGAGTAGCGCTGGCGACGATCCGGATGCCGGGCGCATCTAGAATAGCGGGGCCCCGCGCGGGGCCCCGCTCGCGTATATTTGAGCGGGCGGCGGAACTACAGCACCGCCCAGTACGTAGTAGGAATCAGACCCTCAATTCAGGATTGGCACCTCTAGCAAGGTAGAAGGTACTCGCCATGAGCGATCCAGTTCGCAGCAAGCTCAGATTCGTGCTCTATAGCGCCCTGGCGCTGGCTCTGGCCCTGGGGCTAGCCACGGGACTCCGCAGCTTCCAGAGCGGAGACGCCGTGGCACTCGCCGCAGTGGACGCTGGCCTCCAGCCGGCTCTCGAGACGCCGCCAGCTATCGAGAGCGGGACCGAGATCGGCGGCTCGGCCCAGCAGCCCAACTCCGGTCCAGGCAGCTTCGGGCATCTCTCCGAGGTGAGCCAGGCCTTCGTTGCCATCGCCCAGACGGTAACGCCGGCTGTGGTGTCCGTCGATACGCGCGGCACGCCGCAGCGTCCGCAACTACCGGAGCGCTTCGAGGAACTGTTCGGGCCCACGCACCCGGAGTTCGAGACGCCGTACGACGTGCCGTTGGGCCGGGGCTCCGGTTTCATCGTCTCGGAAGAGGGTTACATCCTGACCAACAACCACGTGGTGGCCAACGCCGAGAGGATAGGAGTAGAACTGCCCGACGGCCGGCGTTTCCCTGCCGAGCTGGTGGGGCGCGATCCGACCACGGATATCGCCGTCCTCAAGATCGACGGGGCGAACCTGCCCGCTGCGAAGCTGGGTGATTCGGAGGCCACGGCGGTGGGCGAGTTCGTGCTGGCCATCGGCAATCCGGGCACGGACTTCGTCTCAGCGCTACCCTTCACGGTGACAGCAGGTATCGTGAGCGCCAAGGGCCGTACCCTGGGCATCATTCAGCAGGCCGCCGGTGGCACCGAGTACGCCATCGAAGACCTGATCCAGACCGACGCCGTCATCAACCCCGGCAACTCCGGCGGCCCGCTGGTCAACTACCGGGGCGAAGTGATCGGTGTGAACACCGCCATCCAGAGCACCACCGGCTATTATCAGGGCTACGGCTTCGCCATCCCGATCAGCCTGGCGCGCGATGTGATGGAGGACCTGATCGAGCACGGCCGGGTGCGCAGAGCCGCGCTACGGGTCAACGTCGGCCCGGTCAGCACGGCCGATGCCAGAGCGTTCGAGCTTCCGGAGCCCCGTGGCGCCGTGATTCAGGACTTCCCGGACGACAGCCCCGCCGAAGATGCCGGCATGAGGCGCGGCGACGTGATCATGGCCGTCGACGGCAGGCCGGTGCAGCGAGTCGGCCAGCTACAGCGCATGATCGCATCCTACGAGCCGGGCGAGCGGGTGACCGTGCAGACCGTCCGGTACGGCGAAGAGGTTTCCTTCAACGTGCGGCTGGCCGAAGCCAACGTGCCGCAGCCCGAGCCGGCAGCGGTTGAAGTTGCCAATCGCGAAGGCAACCCACTCATCGGAATCCGAGTGAGCGAGTTCAACCGGACCGTCGCCCAGCGCATCGGCTTCAATCTCAGCGCCGACCTGGATGGCGTTCTGGTCACCGAGGTGGCTCGCTTTGGCCCAGCCTGGAATGCCGGGATTCAGGCAGCGAATGCCTGGTTGATCCAGCGGGTCAACGGGGAGCAAGTGAAGAGCGTGGCGGATTTCGATCGGGCTCTCAGCGATGTGAAGGCCGGCGATGTCGTCTCCCTCGACGCAGTGGCAACCAACCGCGGGGGTGACCTGGTTCACAGAATCATCAACATCGAGATCCCGGCAGAGTAGTATCCCCGGGTGGTGGCGGTCCGGCCCTCAGGCCCGCCACCACCCGCCAATTTCCTTGACCTTTGCGGCCTTTCAGCTAAAGTAAGGAACGGCCTGACCGCTCCTGCGAAAGTGGCGGAATCGGTAGACGCGCCAGCCTTAGGAGCTGGTGGCCAATCGGCCG
>JBDHHZ010000094.1:0-9007 GCA_039589115.1 Gemmatimonadota bacterium
CAGCGCCGCACGTGTCGAAATGTCTACGCAGCGGGCGCTGTCCGGCTTGGCCGTGCCTTCCATGAGACCCGCGATCTCCTTGAACTGCCGCCGCACCTCGGTGACCATCCCGCTGGCCGCGCGTCCCACCGCGGTCATGGTCAGCGCGGCGATGACGAACGGCAGAGTGCCGCCGATGAAGAGCCCGATAACCACCATCGGGTTCACCAGGTTGATCCCCGTCTCCTGCAGGCCCACCGCCGAGGAGTAGGCGCTGAACAGGGCGAGGGCGGTGAGTGCCGCCGAACCGATGGCGAAGCCCTTACCGATCGCGGCCGTCGTGTTGCCGATCGCGTCGAGGCTGTCGGTGATGCTGCGCACCGCCGGGCCAAGACCGCTCATCTCGCTGATCCCGCCGGCGTTGTCGGCTACCGGCCCGTAAGCGTCCACCGACATGGTCACGCCGACCGTCGCCAGCATGCCCACTGCGGCGATGCCGATCCCGTAGAGGCCGGCGAAGTGGAAAGCCAGCCAGATGGCGACGCAGATGAGTAGAACGGGGATCGCCGTCGACACCATTCCCACTGCCTGGCCGGCGATGATGTTGGTCGCCGCGCCCGTCTGCGATGCCTCGGCGATCTTCCTGATCGGACCCGCCGCCGTGTAGTACTCAGTGGAGAGGCCGATGAAGATCCCGACCAGCGAGCCGCCCAGCATGGCCCAGAACGGCCCCAGCGCACCGAAGCTCGGGTTGCCCGCGAAGATATCGAGCTCGCGTGTCACCCAAGCGGCGGCCACCCAGAAGAGCACCGCCGCGATATACGTGCTGTTACGCAGCGCCGCCGCCGGGTTCAACTTCTCCATCAGCTTCATCGAGAAGATACCGACGAAGCGCGCCACCAGGCCGATCATCACATAGAGCAGCGGCATGGTGATCGCCGCCAGGCGATGATCTGACATGATCTGCAGCGACGTCGCGCCGATGGCGATAGTCGCGATGACCGAGCCGACATACGACTCGAAGATGTCCGCGCCCATACCGGCCACGTCACCCACGTTGTCACCTACGTTGTCGGCGATCGTCGCCGGGTTGCGCGGATCGTCTTCGGGAATCCCCGCCTCGACTTTGCCCACCAGATCGGCGCCGACGTCCGCCGCCTTCGTGTAGATGCCACCGCCCACACGGGCGAACAGAGCTATCGAGCTGGCTCCCATGGCGAAGCCGGCGATGATCTCACTGAACGTCTTGAATGCCGAGTCGTCGGTCAGGCCGCCCGCGTAGATGAAGAACAGCGCGCCGATGCCCAACAGTCCGAGGCTGCCGACCGAAAGGCCCATCACCGCACCACCGTTGAAGGCGATGCGCAGCGCCTTGCCCTGCCCCACGTTGCGCGCCGCTTCGGAGGTGCGGACGTTGGCTTCGGTCGCCGCATTCATGCCAAAGAACCCGGCCGCCAGCGAACAGAATGCCCCGCCCACGTATGCCACAGAGGTCGGCAGCGAGCCCAGCGCTACGTACAACAGAATCGCCACAACCACGATGAACGGGATGAGCACCGAGTACTCGCGCTTGAGAAATGCCCACGAACCTTCCTGAATCTGCCTGGCCAGCTCGGCCATCAGGTCCGTGCCCACCGGCTGGCGCTTCAGATATACATAGATGAGCCCGGCTACTATTAGGCCCACTAGCCCCAGGGGCGCCGCAAACGTCACAGCTGCGTTCGTCATCGAACCTCCCTTTTACTAGTCGATGTCCGACACTCGACACGGAGTCGAGCGTCGGGGTTGGGGCTTTACTTGATCGTCAGCCGACGAAACGAATCACTCGTCGTCCGCCGCCGACGGCGTATTGAACCGATTCATCGCCGCCTCTATGCCCTCTCGCGCCCATACCTCCACCCCTTCCACCAGACGCGGCAGAACCTCGAGCACCGCGTCCTCGTCTTCCGGGGCGTCGAACTCCGAGAGGACCCAATCCGACAGGTCGATGCCTGCAGGCGCTTCACCTACCCCGATTCGGAGGCGGGCGTACTCGCGCGTCTCCAGAGCATCCTCGACCGACTGCAGTCCGTTATGGCTACCCGCCGACCCCCGCGCGCGGAAGCGCGGGCGTCCCGCCTCGAGCGCCGCATCGTCTACGACGACCAGCAAGTCGTGCTGGGTGTCCAGCGACGTCATCTCGAGCAGAGCACGGACCGCGATACCGCTTCTGTTCATGTAGAGCGTCGGCTTGATCAGCCAGACGTCACCCACACCCGACAGCTCGGCCGCGGACCGGAGCCAGAGATCCTCTTCTTGAAACGGAGTTGCGGGCCAACGGCGCTTGAGTAGATCGACGAGCCACCAACCGACGTTGTGGCGCGTCGCATCGTACCGGGCTCCCGGGTTGCCCAGTCCGACTACGGCTTTCAGGGCTAGCCCTCCTCTTCGGCGGCCTCCTGCTCGGCGGGCTTGCCACGACCGACCACTTCCGGCTCGGCCCCCTCCTCGGCGGCAGCTTCCTCCTCCGCCTCCTCGACCTCCTCCTCCTCGACCTTGAGCACGGCGGGCGGCACGATCGAGATGATCGTTGCGGAGGGATCGCTCAGTATCTCCACATCCTCCGGCACCTCGAGGTCGCCGACGGTCAGGCTGTCGCCAATCCCCATCTCGGAGATGTCGAACTCGAGAGCCTCCGGAATCATGGAGGGGATACAGCGAATCTCGACCTCGTGACGGAGGTGCTCGATGATCCCGCCTTCCTTCACACCGGGTGAGACACCCACCAGGCTCACCGGCACCTCTAGCTTGACCTTCTCGCCTTTGCGAACGGCCAGGAAGTCGATGTGCAACACCTCAGGCCGGTACGGGTGGACCTGCACCTCGCGGATTAAGGCCCGTTGCGTCTTGCCGTCGTCCAGCTTCAGATCGATCAGCGTGCTCTCGAATGAAGACGACGCCAGCAACTTCTCCAGTTGCTTCAACTCGATCTTACAGGGACGCGTCTCTTCACCGTGGCCGTAGATGACCGCCGGCACATATCCCTGGCGACGTAGAGCGCGCGCTGCGCCCTTGCCGCTCTCGGTCCGCGCCTCAGCCTTCACTATCAGATTGTTAGTCATTTACAGTACACCTCTAGTTTCCTGACCATGCATTTGCTTCGAGCGCCGCATTAGTCGAACAGGCTACTGACGCTCTCATTGTCGTGGATGTAGTGGATGGCCCTGGCCAGAAGCCGGGCCACCGAGAGTACTCTCAATCCGGGCCAGCACTTCTCCTCGGGCACGTTGATAGTGTCGGTGACGGTTATCTCCTTCACCGGCAACGCTGACAACCGCTCCACCGCCGGACCACTGAGCAAGGCATGTGTAGCACAGATGTAGATGTCTCTCGCGCCATGCTCTTTGAGCGCCTCCACCGCACCAACCATCGTCCCAGCGGTATCGATCATGTCGTCGGGGATCAGGCAGTTCTTCCCATCGACGTCACCGACGACGTTGACTACTTCAGCCAGGTTGTGGGCCGGTCGCCTCTTGTCGATCATCGCGATCTCGCCGCCGAGCCGCCGTGCGTATCCGCGCGCCATCTTCGCCGCGCCCACGTCGCTCGCCACCACGGCCAGCGGCTCGAGATCCAGCTGCCCGTAATGCTCTTCGAAGACGGGCAACGCGTAGAGGTGATCGACGGGGATATCGAAGAAGGCCTGCAACTGGTGCTGGTGCAGATCGATCGACACCACCCGGTCCGCGCCCGCCTCAACGATCAGATTCGCCAGCAGCTTGGCGCCGATCGCGACGCGCGGCTGGTCTTTGCGATCCTGGCGAGCATAGCCGAAGTAAGGGACGACCGCCGTCACTCGAGCCGCCGAGGCCCGCTGCGCAGCATCGACGAGCAGCAGGAGCTCCATGATATTCTCGGCGGGCGCCGACGTCGGCTGAATGATGAAGACATCACGGCCGCGCACGTTCTCGTCTATCCTGACGAAGATCTCGCCGTCGGAGAAGCGCTCGATGGTGATGTTACACAGAGACCCGTCCAGCTCCCGGGCGATGCGCGCGGCGAGCGGCCGGTTGGCCGTCCCCGAGAGCAGCATCATCTCACGGCTTTTGGGATCGATGGCTGATGTATCAGTCACACTGAAAACCCCTGATTTTATAAGGCCCCGCAACTTATCCGGCCCCTGAGTAGGCGTCAACCAGCGTCGCCGGGAAGCCGGTCGGCCGGCCGGCATCCCGGCGCTTGTACGCAGGTGACTCGCTCCCCCCGACTTGTCTCGGCGGCGTTACCTATTAACATTCCGTGCGCTAATGGCACCACCACTAATCATGTTCCTGCTCGGGTTGGTCGCCCTCTACGTGGGCGCCGACCTGATGATCCGAGGCGCATCGCGCCTGGCCCGCAAGCTCGGTGTGAATGCACTCGTCATCGGGCTAACCGTTGTGGCCATGGGCACCTCCATGCCGGAGCTGTTGGTCGGCGTGGTCGCCTCGGCTCGCGACAGCGGTGACATAGCCATCGGCAACGTGGTGGGGTCCAATGTCGCCAACATCGCCCTGATCCTGGGCGTGGCCGCCGTGATCCGGCCGATCCGCGTTCAGATGAGACTACTGGTGCGCGAAGTGCCGATAATGATCTTCGCCGCCCTCGCCTTCTACGTGTTCGCTGTCGACGGTCTATTGAGCCGCTGGGATGGGCTGGCGCTCATTGCCGGCTTCATCGCCTACACCCTCTACCTGCTGGAAGGCGCCCGACGCGAATCGCCAGCCATCGAGGTCGAGTACCAGAGGTTCGTGCCGACGGGTGGCACCTTATGGGGTCACATCCTGCTCACCGTCATCGGGCTGGGCACCCTGCTCGCCGGCGCCCACCTAGTGGTCAGCGGTGCCTCAGAGGTGGCGCGCTACCTCGGTATCTCCGAGCTGGCGATCGGTCTCACCGTTGTGGCGATGGGCACGTCGCTGCCCGAGCTCGCCACCGCGGTCGCCGCCTCTATTCAGGATGAAGGTGACATCCTCGTGGGTAACGTGGTGGGCTCCAACGTCTTCAACATCGTGGCCGTCCTCGGCGCCGCTACCCTGACACGCCCGCTGCTCGTCTCCGATTCAGTGATCCGAGTCGAAGCCCCCGTGATGCTGGCGGTGAGTATCCTGGTGCTGCCCTTCGTCTGGACCACGCTGCGGCTCACGCGGCTGGAGGGCGTCATCATGCTCGCTGCCTACGCTGCCTTCGTGGTACTCCTGGCCCTACCGTACTGAGGGGAGTGAGGGAGCAGTGGAGTGTGGGAGACTTCGAGTCGCGAGGTGATACACCGGCAAACAGCAACCTCCAGGCTCACCGAACCCCCGAATCAACTTCGAGAATTCCCAAGTCGCACAACCTGAGGGCGTAACATCCTGTCACCGGTCAGGTTACCAAACGGTAGCGTGGCCACCCCCGGGGCTTCGACTCCCAGCCGCTGACACTTAGCATAAGTTATTGTTTGTCAACATGTTACGGGCTACGCCGGCCACGGGCACGATCTCTGCCCTCCTACCATCACAGGAGGCTAAGCCACGGAGGCGCCCGCATGAGGACATTCAGAGACGATATGAACGCTCGCTCCACTCCAGACGATCGGGAGCCCGTCCTGGTCCCGACACCGCGTGAGGACCGCGACGCCTATGAGGACCAGCTCGATTGGCTCGCCCGCAAGGAACTGCTGGAGCGCTTGAAGCGGGAGAGAGAGGAAAAGGAGAGCACGGCTGATTGGCCCGGGTGGGGTCGAACCACCGTTTCTGGATCCAAAGTCCAGCGTCCTGCCATTAGACGACGGGCCAGCGCGAGCGACGAGGGGCTCGTTCGTAGCAATCTCTGCGGCGGAGTCATCTGGATCAAGGCCCAGGGGCCTGTGTGCTAGCCTACTACCATGAACCGGCCCAATCCTCGAATAGCAGCGAAGCGGCGAACTTCCGCGGCACTTTCGGGTAGTAACACATCACCTTGCCGATTTTCCCACCCGTATCTCCTCCCTCGGCAGTATCTCCTGGCAAGCAGCTCCAGGTGGAACGATAAGCGGATGAACGTGTGTTCTGTTGAGGAGGGTCGCTCACTTCGAGAGGAGGTTGGGGCGTGAAGCGCGTCTGCTGGCTGTTCATCATCGCTGTGTCGCTGGTCGCAGGACGACCCGCGGCCCACAGCGGCTATGCCGGTGGAAGCGAGTTCGGGAACCTGGTGTTGGATCCCGCAATCTCCGACAACATCGCCCTGCTCTTCGAACAGTTCGACACGGAGCTCGTGCTGTGTCTGGAAGGCGAGTGGCGCGGCAACGACCTCTACGTAACCGACTTCCGCATGCCCCACATCCTCGTCTCCGAGACGGGCCGCGTTCAGGCTGCAGGCTGCAGGTCGAGCGCGAGATCGGTGGGGACCTGGCACAACCATCCGGCGCCGGCCTCGAGCTTCGCGAGCTCCAGCCCCGATGTCCTGGCGCGCAACTGCTATCTGTCTCGCACCGACATCATCGACTTCCGCCGACGAGAAGATGCGCTGGTGACCGTGGTCTCCTGCGCTCCTCGTACTTTTGCCTTCTGGAGGCGAAGCGACGTGGAATCAGCGGCGAGCGATGTGGCCGTGCTACCACCTCCGGGTGATCAACTCGTGCGCTCCGAGATCGGCAGCGATCCGGCGGCTAGCGCCCTCACACAGGCCCGCAAGCGCTAACCAGACGCACACCCTCTGATACCTCCTTCAGCCTCACCATAGCACCGTCCCGCTGGGCGTCACTTTCGTAGACCGCGAAGAGCGCGGAGCCGCTCCCTGTGAGCAGCGCGAAGAACGGGTCCGTCTCGTCCAGCTTCTCACGCAGAGCACGAAAGCCCGGATGCCGGCGAAATATCACCGGCTCGAAGTCGTTGGCCGCGGATGACCGTATCTCTTCCCAGGTCAACGGTGGTAGTACCTGGGACCGAGCCGTCGGGGCCTCTTCTCCCCTCAAGCCGTCGGCGTCCCAGAGCTCGTAGGCCTCCGCCGTGGAGACGGGTACATCTGGCAGCAACAGAACCATCGGCCTGGGCTCGAGGGGCGGGCAGACCCGCAGATCGTCCCCTCGTCCTCCTGCAACGGCCAGCGGCGTATCGGCGACGAAGAACGCGACGTCGGCTCCGAGCTGTGCAGCCAACCGCAGCTGCTCTTCCGGCTGTGGGGTGGAGTCGGCACCCTCCGCCAGCAGCCGCAAGACCAAGGCGGCATCGCTCGACCCTCCGCCCAGCCCTGATCCGGGTGGCACGTGCTTCTCGAGCTCGATCTCGGCGCCGCCGGGTAGCCCGAAGCGCTCCAGGAACAGAGCCGCGGCACGCGCCGCCAGGTTGTCGGGCCCACTCGGCACCGATTCCGGGCCGCTCACCCGGATCGTCACGCCAGCCTCGGGCCGCCGGCGCAGTCGCATCCGATCGGCGAAGTCGATTCTACAGAAGACAGTTTCGATGGGGTGATAGCCGTCGCTGCCGCGCGGAAAGATCCTCAGCCTCAGGTTCACCTTCGCCCGGGCCACGGCTTCCATCCAGCCGTCACCCATCGTGTAGCCCGGGGTGTGGGGTGGAGGCACGTCTCACTGGCTCTCCTCTACGATCTCCTCGCTGTGGCTGACTTCGCCCCACGAGAGGCCCAAGCGGCCCAAGTAGTAGAGGCCAATGACCGTCACCGGCACGAACGCCCCGATATGGAAGGCGAAGGCGAAGCTGACCGTCTGGGCGGCCGGCACGCCGAACGGCGTGAGGGCGAACTTCACGCTCGCCTCGAACAGCCCGAAGAACCCGGGCGATGATGGGATCGAGACGGCGAACGCGTTCACCGCCTGCAGGAAGACCGCGCCGAGGTAGCCCGGCGAAGTGATCCCGAACGCCAGCATCCCTACGTAGAGAGCCAGCGCGCCCCAGAGCCAGTGAGCGAGCGACCATGCAAAGCCCTTGATCACCAGCTCCGGACTGCGCATCGCACCGAGTCCCTCGACGAACGACTTCATGACGTCGACGATCTTGGCGGTAGCCTTCTGAGGCAGCAGCCGGCCCACGGTACACCGGAAGACCCGACTGGCCAGGTCAGGCCTTAGGATCAGGCTGAGCAGCACCAGAGCCCCGCCCCCGAAGATGACGAGAACGAAGATGACCTTCCCGAAGATCTGGTCGCCGAGCCCCGGCGCCATCTGGAAGCCGGGCAGAAAGAGCGGGGCCGCCAGGAAGACGGCGAGGGTGAGAGCGTCGAAGAGACGCTCGACGACCAGCGAGCCGAACGACGCGCTGACGCTGATCGGCTGGCTCTTGCTGAGGGCGTAGGCGCGGGCGAACTCGCCGACCCGGGCGGGCAGCAGGTTGTTGGCCATGAACCCGATGCACGTGCTGGCGAACCGTGAATCGAAAGACGGATCGGCCAGCGCCGGCTTCAGGAAGATCCGCCAGCGCATGGCGCGAATGACGAAGCCGGCCGTCTGGATGGTGACGCTCAGAGCCAACAGCCACAGGTTAGCGGCCGCCAGGTGGTACCACAGCTCGGCGAACGAGACGTCGTGAAGCGCCCAGTAGAGGAGGATGAGGCTGACGGCGAGCCCGACTACCGTCTGCCAGCCGCGAGTCATCGCGCCTTGCTGCTCTCGATCAGGACATGCTCGATGAGGCCGAGCGCCTCCTCGAGCAGGGATTGAGCTCGGCCCACTTCGGGTTCGGCATCCCGCAGAAGGTCCGCGGCCTCGTCGGAGAGCGTTCTGGCACGCGCCACCGCATCCTCCGGCGTGAAGACCAGCGACTCGATAGGCACGGTCGGCTCTCGGGCGGGGTGAGTCGCCGCATCGAGCGAGTCTTCGGCCCGACTCAGAGCTTGGTCTCGGACTTCTTTCTCGGAAGCACCCATGTACGATCGCAGAGCGGACACGGTGACCGCCAGATCGACCCCAATTGCCTGCGCCCGCCAGGGCGGCGCGTCGAGGGCGGCCCGCACGGCAGCGCCCGCGCGCCGCGCAACGCGCCCGAGCTCCGAGTGGCCGAACGTCACCGCCCGCTCGCGCAGCTGCCTGAACATG
>JBDHHZ010000095.1:0-8855 GCA_039589115.1 Gemmatimonadota bacterium
GCGAAACAAGGCGAGTTGATCGGACCCTACGACATGCTGGTCGCGGCGACGGCGCTGGCCAGCGACTTCACGCTGGCGACGCTCAACCGGCGCGAATTCGAGCGGGTGCCGGGCCTTTCCCTCCTCGAGATTGATTCTTTCCGCTCGGCCTAGACGTAGCGGAAGACCGCCATCCCGATCACGGCCACGGCGAGCAGCGCGGCGACCCAGCGGCCCCCGATCGCGGTTCGCCGGCGCAGCCGCTGTACCTCGGCCAGCGCCGCTTCGCGTTCCGCACCCTCGGGCATCTGTTGCGCGCTCTGGGCGAGCGGGCCGGTCCGCTTGGCCGAAGGTCGCAACACCGTCATCCCGATGGTGAAGGCGACTAGGGCGGCCACGACGCCTGTGGTCAGCGTCATCCCCGGCCGCGAAGCCATCCACGCCGAGCTGAAGCCGCCGGAGATCCGGCGAAACAGCTCGAGACCGGAGAGGATCGTCATCGCCGCCATGATCGGTACGATATCGAGGAAACGCCGCCTCATCAGCGCCTGGACTACCTTCCCACCTTCGGGCCCCGCCTCGGCGACGCTGGGCTGTAACAGCGTGACGAGGAAGAACAGAGTCCCGGCCCAGTAGACGCCGCAGACCAGGTGGATCACGCGGAGGATGATGTAGTCCATATTCATGGTGCCGCCTCGTCGAACCGTTCAGATAGAGAAGACTCAGACAGCCGACATTCGACATTCGGCAACCGAGTTGGTCGCGGAGTCCACCTCCTGCTACTCCGTCTCGACTCTCTTACCCGTCCACTCGGACTCGCCGCGGGGCGTACTCATCGTGCCCGTCGCGGTGTCGCCGTCCACGGTTCCGCTGTACTTGAGCTCGAAGCTCCGATCGCCTCTCGAGAAGGTCACCGTGAAGGTGAACGTGTTCCCTTCGACGGATCCGTTCTCGATCGGCACGGAGCCCATCTGCGACTCCATCGTACCGGTGAGCGCCGTGCCGTCCTGCTCGAAGACGACCGTGCGAGTCATCGTGCCGCGCGGTGACTCGGAGGTGATCTCCCAGGCTCCGGACACGTCGACCGGCTCCCCCTCTTGGCCCCAAGCCGGAGCCACGGCGATCAGCATGAGAAGCGTGCTTAGTGTGACGCGCATCGGGTCCCTCCTGATCTATTCGTAGCGTAACGCATCGATCGGATCCAGCAGTGACGCCCGACGTGCGGGCCACATACCGAAGAATATCCCGACGGCGGCGCTGAACAGCACGGCGACGATGACCGCTTGGATCGAAACGAACGTGTTCCAGTTGGCCAGCTTCGAGAGGGCGACGGCGCCGCCGGATCCGACGATAATGCCCACCACCCCGCCCAGCATGCAGAGGACCAGCGCCTCGACCAGGAACTGCAGCAAGATGTTCCGCTTGGTCGCGCCCATCGCCTTGCGGACTCCGATCTCGCGAGTGCGCTCGGAGACCGACACGAGCATGATGTTCATGATTCCGATTCCGCCGACCAGCAGGCTGACCGCGGCGATCGCTCCCAACAAGAAGGTGAAGGTCTGGGTAGTCTCCTCTAGCGTACCCAGATACTCCGCCCTGTTTCGGATCTGGAAGTCGTTGTCGCGACCCGGCGCGATGCCGTGCTGTCTGCGCAGTATCCCCTCGATCTCGATCATCGCCACCGTCATCGAGTCGGGATGGATGACCTGCACGGTGATCGAGTTCACCCGGTCGCTGCCGCTGATCCGGTACTGCGCGGTCTGTATCGGGATGAGGATCTGCTCGTCCGGGTTCCACCAGCTGCTCGTCGAGCCCTTCTCGGCGAGGACGCCGACGATCTCGAACGGGACTCCGCGAATCACTATCTGCTGGCCGATCATCGCGGCACCGTTCGCACCGACCATCTCCGGGATCGCGTAGCCGAGCACCGCGACCCGCTTGCGCGAGAGCCCGTCGCCGGCCGTGAAGGTCCTTCCCACCGCTAGCCGGTAATTGTTGATGGGCACGTATTCGGGAACCGTGCCCATGACGTTCACATTGATATTCCTGTTCCCGTACTCCACCTGCTGGCTACGCCTCATCTCGGGGATCACCGCGGTCAGCACGGTCGTGCCGGCGGCCAGCGCCGTGGCGTCTTCGGTGGTCAGGCTGACCCGGTCGGCGCTGGCGACCCCGCGATGGAACGATTGCCCGGCGTAGACGGACAGCAGGTTGGTGCCCAGCGCCTCGATCTGGTCTTGTACCGCCTTCTGAGCGCCGGAGCCGAGGGCCACCATGGTGATCACCGCGGAGACTCCGATCACGATGCCGAGCATGGTCAAGAAGGACCGGAGCTTGTTCGCCCGGATCGCGCTGAGTGCCACCCGAAAGACTTCGCCGAAGAGCATCGCACTACCTCCGTTGTACGCCGGGTATTCCACCCCGGCCCGCCATCCGTTCCTGGAACTCCGCTTGGCTGGCCAGCAGGCTGGCACTCGGTAGCACCAGCACGGTGTCTCCTTCGCTCAGGCCGGACGTGACCTCGGAATAGTCCAGGTCGGTGAGGCCGGTGCGGATCGGCACCGGAGTCGGCACGCCGTCGCGCAGCGCGAACACGATGAAGCTGCCGCCCTGGAGGGCGGCGTCGGTGGCACTGCCCTGCTGCCCGTGACCGCCGGGTCCGCCGGGTCGGCCGCCCGCCGGTCTCAGTTGCTGCATCAGGGCCCGCTCTTCGGCCGAGAGCGAGCCGAAGGCGGAGCGCATGTCGCTGGCTCCCTCCAACTTGGCTATCAGGGCCCGCACGGCCTCGGCGTCGACGTCCTCTGGTAGTTCGATCTCGCGCCCGCGCCAGGTGACGGTCTGGTCGCCGGAGCCCTCCTGCTCGGCCGCTTCCGCCGGCTCGCTGCCCTGACGCTGCATGGCCGGGCGCCGAGCCTCGGCGATCTGCTGTGCAACGGCTTCGGGGTCCAACCCGAGGACCTGGGCGGCCGATGCAACGTCGCGCTCAGTCCTCAGCGCGGCATTGGGTACGGCCAGCACGCCCTGCCGGTCGCCGACGTGCACTTCGACCTCCGAGTTCATCCCGGGCTTCAGTAACCCGTTGCTGTTGGGGATCCGGACCAGCACCGGGAACATCGTGACGTTCTGAGTCACCGTGGCCATCGGCTCGATCTTCAGCACCTGGCCCTCGAATGGACGGTTCTGGTACGCGTCCACCGTGATGGTGACCTGCATGCCGGGCTGGATCTTGCCGATGTCGGTCTCATCGACCAGCGCCCGAACCTGGACCGTGTCGAGGTTCGCCATCTGCAGCAGAATCGTCCCGCCGCCGACCTGACTGGTAGCGGACGAGATGACGCTGCCGATCTCGATGTTCCTCTGGATGATCACGCCGGGGGTCGGCGCCCTCACCTCGGTGTCCTCGGCCGAGATGCGGGCGTCCTCCAGCGACCGTTCCGCCCGTACCAGCTGTGCCTGGGCGCTGGCGACAGCGAGCCTCGAGTCCTCGTATTCCTGCTCGGTGATCGACTGCGTATTATGCAGCTCTTCCGAACGGCGCAGCTTCGACTGCGCGTTCTCGAGCTGTGCGCGCGCGAGCGTCAGATCGGCCCGAGCCTGACGCAGTGTGGCCTGCGGAATCCGCGGGTCGACTCGAACCAGCAATTCGCCGGCTGCCACATGGTCACCGGTCTCTACGTTGATCTCGTAGATCTCCCCCGATGCCTTCGACTTGACCTCCACCGTGGTCACCGGTTCGATGACGCCAGCGGCGCTCGCCGATACCACGATGTCGCGGGCCTCCACCGGCACCAATCGGTAAACCGGGGCTGCGGCTTCCTCGCCGTTCCGGAGGACGACGAATCCGACTGCTACGACCGCCACTACGACGACGGCGATGATTCCTATGCGCTTCATGGGTTTCTCTCGCTCATGACGACGGTTACAGCTCTCTGCCGATGAGAGCTTCAATCTCTGCCTTCGCTATCAGGTAGTCCAGGCGCGCTTGAATGATGTCGACCTCGGCCTGATCCAGATTGATCTGTGACAAGAGTACGTCCAAGATCGTCGAATTCCCCAGACGGTAACGTTCCTGCTGAACTCGCAGGTCTTCGTCGGATGCCTCCCGGTTGGCCACGGCGATCTCCAATCGTATCTCCGCCGCTGCCAGGGCCTGCAACTGCTGGGTCATCTGTGCGTTCACCTGCCGGACGGCATCCGTGGCCTGGGCCCGTGCGTTGTCTCTGGCCACCGCGCTGCGCGTACGCGAGGTTTCCCGGGTGAACCCGGTGAACAGCGACCAGGAGGCGCTGAGCCGGATCGACCAACTGGGATTCCAGTCGAGGAACTCGCTGCCCGCCCACGACCTGGAGTAGGAAGCGGTGACCCGCGGCCAGTACTGGCCGAAGCTGGCCGTGTGGTTGGCTTCCGCGGCTCGCGCCGCTGCGTCGGCTTGGAAGACCGCGGGAGAATTATCCAGCGCCTCCTGCCGGACCGCCGTGGTGTCGAGATCGACGATGACGAGTAGCCGCTCATCGCTGATCGCGCTCACGCTGCCATCGAACCCGATCAGGCGCGCCAGGTTCGCTTCCGCGGTGGCCTGCTGGGTCTCGCCGTTCAGTTTCTGGAGCCGCGCGTTGGCGAACTCCACGCTGGAGCGCAGGGTGTCGGAGCGGGTCGCCGTGCCGGCCCTCAGCTTCTCCCGCGAGACGTTCAGCTGCTCCAGGGCGCGCTCGATCCGCACTTCGGAGACCCGTACCAACTCCTCCGCGGCGAGCGCGCTGAAGAACGCCTGCTTCACCTGCAGGATGGTCTGGAACCGCTGGTTGACCAGGGACGCGTCGGCGGCAACGGCGTCGGCGCCGGCCGCCCGCCCGGTGTACAGCCGCGCCATCCCATCGAACACCAGCAACGAAGCGCTGATGTTCGCCGAATACGAGGTCGACGACCCCACGACCGTACGCTGCGTGTTTTGGTCGAACCGGGTCGTCGAGTTCCTGCTGGTGCTGGTGCCCGTGCTGACGGTTGGCAGCCAGTTACCCACGGCCTCGCGCTTCGATGCTGACGTATTGGTCACCTGGCCCCGGGCCTGCACCATGGCCGGCTGGACTTCGAGCGCCAGTCTGATGGCTTCATCGAGGGTCACCGACGGGTTTTGGGCGGCGGCGGCGCTCACCAGCGCCAACGTTGCAAGCGCCGCTATGCCGCAGCTCCTATATAGAATTCTAGCCCCCACTTTCGTGGCCTCCTTTTCGGCCGCTCCTGGCCGCCACCGTTTTCACGATTCCTCACATCCCCTAACACATGACAGGTCAGCGCCGTTGAGCGTTTGGCGGCCTCGATGGAAAGAGTAGGGGCCCCCCACGTGCGGGAGCCCCCCCCGGTACCGTACTTCGTATTCCGCGACCCCATTAAGGGCCGCTCGCGCCTGTTACTCGCCGCCCGAGACCCGGACGGCGCGCACCGCCCGACTGGCGCCACCCTGGTACATCAGCATCGCTTTGACGGCGCCATCCTCGATCTCGAACTCGAAGTGGGACAGCGAGGTCTTGTAGAAGAAATGCGTCTCTGATGCGGGGTAGGCGCGGATGCGGCGACTGCCCGTGCCGCGGCGATAGCGAGAAAGCAGGAGAAGAGAGTCGCCGACAGTCGTCGCAACATGTCTGCCTCGCTTGTTTCGTGTGTTGGTGCCGGGTTCACTACGAGTGTGCGAGGACTGCGGTTTCTCTCCGGGTGGCTCAGCGGCCGCCTGTCACCTCCGCGCCGGGATGGTAGCTCCGGATCAGCCGCTCGGCGATCTCCGATTCGCTGAACGCCACCCGCTTGAGCTGGCCGAGGGTGAACATCTCCGCCTGGTCGTTGAAGTGGGGAGAGTCCTCCTTCGAGCTCTGCCCGTAGGCAAGAACGGAGTAGGCTTTCGGCGGGTTGCTGAACTCCACCGCGAGCACCCAGCCGTCGCCGCCGGCGGCTACCTGCATGCCGTCTTCGTCCTCGTCATACCAGAGGACGCGGAAGCAGCCGAGCCAACCAGAGCAGCCGCCCACCGGCACATCCACATCGCCCATACGGATCCGGTGCACGTCGCCCCATGCCACGTCCCAGGCGCCGAACCGGCTCTTTGTCTCCTCTACCGCCCAGGCGAAGGCACGGGCGGCCCACTCCGGGTCGCTCAAACCGCGCGGCGTGGTCGTCGGTTCTTCGGGGCTCCAGGGTCGAGCGAAGGCGGCCTCATACGCGTCGCGCATGTTCTCCGGGCGCTCTTCGCCTTCGCCCTCCCAGTACTTCCGGAACCAGATCTCGAACAACGTGCCACCGCGGCTTTCCGGCGACACGGTGTTGTCCCAGGCCTCGATCAGCTCGATCGCGGCGAGCACCTCGGTCTCGGGGCTCGTCGCGCGGACCGCCGCGACAAGATCCGGCTTCACCCGGTCGGCCAGCAGCATGCGCGGGCTATGCTTGAGCTGCACGACCTCCTCGAGGCTCATCTTGCCCCTGTCGTGGATTAGCTCGAGGCTATGTTGGCTGCGCAGCCCCAGGGCCGGCTCGGGGAAGTACGGTGGGAAGTCCGCCGGGTCGAACGGCTGGTTGAGGTTGGCGTAGTGGAACGGGTCGTTCTCGTTGTGGAGATAGCCGCTCCGCGGGTTGAGCATCTGAGGTAGTACGTCGAAATCCACCGGCCGCATCCAGACGTCAGACGAACGCGACGCGCTAACGGCCACGCTGTCGCCGCCCGACTCGTGCGGCAGATCGGGGATCGTGGCGTTCCAAAGATAGAATATGTTGCCCTTGCGGTCGGCGTAGGTGAAGTTCGAGGCGAGCTGGGCACGCATCCGCATCGCGTCCTTCCACTCTTCCAGGTCGCCGGCCTGCATCATCCGCAGGAACTGCTGGGCTGCCCGGTACTCGAGGTCGCCGGCGGCGCGCATCACGTAGATCTTGCCGTCGCCCCGGCGGATGACGGGCCTGAGCGGTGTGGTCCAGAACTCGCGGGTCTCGCGTCCCAGCCCGGGCCCGTTCTTGAACTCGACGGTGATCGTCTCACGTCGTAGCGGTATCGAGCCGCCGTCGAACAGGTAGTGGTCCGGTCGCTCGGGATCGACATCCAGCGCGTATATCTCATCCAGGTCCGGCCCGTTGTTCGTCGTCGCCCAACCGAGATTCTCGTTGAAACCACCGTTGAAGAAGAGCGGGTACCCGACGCGCAGATCGCCGTAGAAGTTGATCACGCCGGGCACGGTGATCTGCGCCTCGTAGTAGCCGGCTTCCCAGTTGAGGTGGGGATTCCGCACTAGGATGGCTTTGCCGGACCGGGTGCGTCGCGGCGCGAACGCCCACGCGTTCGAGCCCTCCTCCACCATCGAATCGGCCCGCTCGGCCAGCCGCCGCAGGAAACGGTTCACCGCGCCCCGGCTGTACGTTTCGATCCAGCGCGCTGCCACGTCACCCCCGTTGAACTTCGGCTCCAACCACTCGGGGAATTCGTCGGGGTGCAGTCCTATATAGTGGTTCACTCCCGCCGCGTAGCCTTCGAACACGTCCCGCATGTCCTGGTCGAGCAGGTGATACGTCGCCACCGCCTGGGCGTACGTCCGCCGGTTGCGGAAGTCGACGTCCAGCGAGTCGGCCCCGAAGAACTTCGCCAGCTCGCCGCGCCCTTCCACCAGCCCCATCGCGACCCGCTCGCCGTAGTCCTCGACGTGGCAGTAGGCCAGGCCGAAGAAGGCCGCCCCCAGATCTTCCGCCAGGATGTGAGGTACGCCGAACTCGGTGCGGCGGATCTCGACGCGCTCCTGGAGCGGGCGTTCCTGGGCCTCGGTCCGGGTGGCGATGCAGGCTAACAGAGCGACGGCGGTCGCCAGCGTGATCCCTAGACGTGCAGGGGCAGGGCGAGCTTCGATCATGGCTCGGTCCTCCGTTGTCTCGGTCTTGTGGAAGGGGACTGGGCGTTGGGGCCAGGGGGCAATCTACGGCCGTTGGCGATGCCGGCAAAAGTGGAGAGTTAGGACAGGCTGGAGACACCTGAACGTCGGTGTCGAGGACTAGTGGCGCCGGCAGACGAGCCGGCGCCACGATGGTCCTCTGGATCTACTCGTTGGTCGCGCCCTCGGGCATCGGCCAATAGGACAGCTCGGGTCGGTGCCAGATGTCGCGGTGCTCCCAGCGTGCCACGACCTCACCGAACAACTCGTCCAGCTGCTGCCAGCGCTCGTCTAGGCCGCTCGCCTCGACGAGCGCCATGAGGTCGTTCTCGCCGTAGTACTTCGACAGATCGTCGATCATGGTGACATAGACGACCCGGCCCGTGTTACCGAAATGGATCTCATGCCCGACGTAGGGATACGGGTAGTCGATATCGGCGAAGAAAGCGGACCAGTCCTTGTTCAGCTGCTCGAACTTCGCCTCCGCGCCCGGTTTCAGCCACATGATATCGAGGTGGCCCACGGTCACACTCGACATCATGAAGCCCTCGACTTCATAGCTCCAGTCGGCCTTCTCCTCGACGATCTCGTCCGACAGGGTCGTGATGTGCAAGGGCTCGAACTCGGCCATGGCTTCCTGCATCAGGGCTTCGCCAGGCGTGCCCATGAAGGCCTTCATGAACGCCATGGGATCGTCGAAATAGGCGTAGCTGTCTACCGGGTAGACGAGGGTGTAGTCCGACCCGTTCTGCCAGAACGCCCAACGGTAAGCTATGTTTCCTTGCTCGGCGGCTGCGACTACCTTCTTGACCGCCGCCTCGAACGCCATTCCATGGGCGGGGTCCACGGACCATTCCGCTACGCTATACAACTGTCCGCGCTCGTACTGGCCTTCCTCCTGTGCGAAGGCCGACATTGATACGGCGACGGTGGCCACGAGGGCCATGTTGATGCTTCGGAACCTCATCTGGATCCTCCTAG
>JBDHHZ010000096.1:0-8707 GCA_039589115.1 Gemmatimonadota bacterium
TTATCATCCCGGTACTTAACGATGACCGGAGCGTAGAGCTGCAGGCCGTGAGCGCTGGCGAAGCCGCCCGGGGTCCGCCGCGACCCGGGGACCACCACGGCACCATCGGGCACCGTTAGCGGGCTTCCGGTCTCCGCCCTGTAGACCGTCTCCCTGACCAGATCGTACACCGGGGTTGATGCCGTCAGGTTGACGCCGGGTGCTATGACGGCTCGGCGGCCCACCAAGGTTCCCTCGAAGACGCCCGCGTTGCCGCCCACGACGACCTCGTCCTCGATGACCACGGGCCGAAGCCCGATGGGCTCCAGGACCCCACCGATCTGCGCGCCGGCGCTGATGTGGACCCGTGCACCGATCTGGGCACAGGATCCGATCAGCGCGTGGGAGTCTATCATGGTCCCTTCCCCCACGTAGGCACCTACGTTGACATAGGCGGGCGGCATGATGACGACATCGGGTGCCAGGTAGGTGCCGTCGCGCACCGAGGTGCCACCCGGGACGATCCGCACGTTAGCGCCCACCCCCTCTACGTGGCGCAGCGGGAGCGTGTCCCGGTCGTAGTACTCCTGGGCCGGCCCGGGGTAGAGGGCGGTTCTGCCGGTCCTGAAAGCGAGGAGGATGCCCGCCTTCACCCACTCGACCGCATGCCAACCCGAAGGACCCGGCTCTGCGGCGCGGAGGGATCCGTCATTGAGGGCGGCGAGCAGCTGCTCGACGGCCCCACGGGCGGCGTCCGGGTCTGAGGGAGTAGGCTCGGCGGCCCAGCGCTCGATCCTCTCGCGAAGCCCTGCGAAGTCGTTCACTTGAGGAGCCCCGCTGCTTCCAGAGCGGCTCGCAATCTCCCGAGTTTGGCGTCGGAGAGCGGGACGAGCGGTAGGCGAAAGTGCGCTGGCAAGCGCCTCATGATCTGGAGCGCCGTCTTCACGGGGATCGGGTTGGTCTCGAGGAAGTTTGCCTGCATCAGAGGCAGGAGCCGGTAGTGCAGCTCGCCGGCATGGGCGATATTTCCGGCCAAGCCCGCTCTCACCATGTCCGACATGATCCTTGGCGCCTCGTTGGCGACTACCGAGATCACACCGTCTCCGCCGGCGGCGACGATGGGCAGCGTCATGGCGTCGTCGCCGGACAGAACCAGGAAATCGGATGGCCGGTCCCGGATGATCGCCATCACCTGCTCGATATCGCCCGAGGCCTCCTTCACCCCTGCGACATTCTCGATCTCCGCCAGCCACAGCAGCGTCTCAGAACTGACGTTAGAGGCCGTGCGGCCCGGGACGTTGTAGACGAAGACCGGGATATCCACCGCGCCGGCGATGGCCTCGTAGTGGGCGTACAGTCCGGCTGGCGGAGGCTTGTTGTAGTACGGGCTCACGGACAGGATCGCGTCCGCACCCGCGTCCGCCGCTCCCTTGGCCAGGACCACCGCGTCCCGGGTATCGTTGGTACCTGCCCCTGCCATCACCGCGGCGCTGCCGGCGGCGGCCTGAACCGTCGCATCGATCACCTGGCGCTGTTCCAAGGGCGTCATGGTTGCGCCTTCACCGGTGGTGCCGCAGGGCACCAGGAACTCGACGCCGCCCTCGATCTGCCATTCCACGTGCCGGGTCAGGAGCTCGAAATCGATGGCCCCCTCATCCGTGAACGGCGTCACCAGCGCCACGCCGGTGCCGCGAAACCGATCTAGCTCCATCTCTCCGCCATCATGTCTTCAAGGGTGAATACTCCGCGGCGCCCACGGATCCATTCCGCCGCTGTAACGGCGCCCTGGGCAAAACCTCTGCGGCTGCGCGCCTCGTGGCGTAGCACGATTCGATCGTCGGGACCGTCGAGCCCCAGCGTATGCAGGCCGGGGATCTCGCCGGCACGCACCGCGGTCACCTGGAGGACCGAAGGATCCATCGGTCCTTCTCCCGTCCCCAGCTCCCACCGGCTCTTCCGCGACAGCTCGCCCAATACGATCTCAGCCAGCCGGCGGGCCGTCCCGCTCGGGTGGTCCTTCTTGTGCCTGTGATGCGCCTCGAGGATGAAGGGGTCGAACTCATCAAGGCGCTCGCACAGCTGAGCCGCCAGCCGCGCCAGCCGGAAGTACAGCTGGATCCCGAGTGAGAAGTTGGGTGAGTAGATGAGGCCAGTGCCGGCCGTCTCGACGTCGCGCCGGACCTTCTCCAGGCGGTCGTGCCAGCCTGTGGTGCCCACCACGGCATCGACACCGCAGGACGCCAGCCCAGAGGCGTTGGCGGCGGCGGCCTCGGGAGCGGTGAACTCGATGGCCACATCCGCTCCGGCGAGAGAGTCGGCGGTCAGGCCACCCTGGGGGCTCTGGTCCACATCGATACGTGCCACCACCTCGTGTCCGCGCGAGTTGGCGACCTCTTCCACTACCCGGCCCATCCGGCCGTAACCGACCAGCGCGATCTTCACGTCGACTGCTCCGCCGTCGACTCGATCAAAGACGCGTGCAGTCGCCGCACTACTTCGGGAGCCTCGGAGGCTGCCACCAGGAAGCTCAAGCAGACGTCGGACGCCTGCGATATCAGCTCGACCGGCGTCTCGGCGAGCGCTGAGAACACTCCGGCGTTGATGCCCGGCCGCTGCAAGAGTCCGTGGCCGACGACGCTGACGGTGGCCAGCTTGTGCACGATCTCCACTTCGGCGAACTCGCCCAACTCCCGGGCCACCGCGTCCAGGCCTTCCTCCCCGTCCAGGGTGAACGCCGTGGATGTGTGCGACGTAGCGACCAGATCCACTGGAAGCCTATGGCGCGCCAGAACCTCGAACACCCGAGCCAGAAAGCCGTAGGCCATGAACATCGGCCGAGAGCGTACCTTGATCAGAGTCACCTCCGGCTTGTACGCCACCGCGGCAACGCCCGCGGCCCGCCGAACATCGTGGCGGATCAGAGTCCCGGGGGTATCCGGTCGCAGAGTGTTGCGCACACGCAGGAACACGTCGCGGGCGGCGGCATGCTTTGCGGCGGCCGGGTGTATCACCTTCGCTCCGAAGTAGGCAAGCTCCACTGCCTCCTCGTAGCCCAGCTCGCTCAGGACCCGCGCTCGCCGTACATGCCGCGGCTCCGCCGAGAGCACCCCGTCGACGTCGGTCCAGAGGCATACTTCATCGGCACCCAGGGCTGCACCAACTATCGCTGCAGTGAAATCGGAGCCGCCACGCCCCAAAGTGGTAGTCACACCCTCAGCCGTGGCGCCCACAAACCCCTGCAGGACCGGTATTCGCCCCAGGTCGAGCAGCGGCTTGACCAGCTCGACTATGAGATCCGCGGTCTCATCATCCCGAGGCACCGCACCACCGAAGCGGTCATCCGTGCGAACGACGGAGCGCGCGTCCACCACCTGGGCCTCCAGTCCCTCCTGCCTCAACGCCGCCGCCATCAGTGCCGCCGACAGATCCTCGCCGATCGCGCTCACCTCGTCGGCGAGCCGCCGCTCCGCCGTCACAGCAGCATCGCTCAGGGCGGCTCCCAGGCGCGAGAAAATCGCATCGATACGCGCGAGCAACTCGGCGCGCTTCGCCGGCTCCCCGACCAGCTCGCCAATCACCTCCTCGTGCCTGACCCACAGCGATTCAACCCCCCGGGCGACGTCGACTGCCGCCGCCGTTCCCTTCCCCGCCAGATAGCCAAGCTCAACGAGCTGGTTCGTCACTCCCGACAACGCCGATACCACTACGGCCCGCGGACCCTCACAGTCACAGACGAGCCCTGCCGCATGGCGGATCCGCGCGGCATCGGCTAGCGACGTCCCACCGAACTTGTAGACGATCATCCTGGGCCGGCCCGATCGGTGCGCCCACAGACATGACACAGCTCGGCGTTGAGCAGCGCTGCGCCGGCAGCACCTCTCACAAGGTTGTGGACGAGTACCGTGAACTTCACATCCAGCACCTCGCATGCCCTCACGCGCCCGACGCTGACAGTCATACCTCCGCCGCGATCCCTGTCGAGACGCGGCTGCGGCCGGGTGTCATCATCGAGCAACTCGATCGCGCGATCCGGAGCCGAAGGAAGTCGTTCGTCCAGCACCGCCCCTCTGAAAGTCGACAGGGCCGAGATCACTTCGCCGAGTTCCCAAGCCCGATCGAGCTTCACCGAAACCGCCAGCAGATGTCCGTGGGCCACCGGCACCCGGTGAGTTTGGGCGCTCACGGCGAAAGCAGCCGGGTTAAGCGCTCCATCCACGAGATCACCCAGGATCTTCTGAGGCTCCCGGGCCAGCTTCACCTCTTCACCAGCGATATGCGGCAGCACGTTGTCCAACATGTCCCCGGCTGAGGGGCCCGGGCGCCCCGCCCCAGATAGCGCTTGGAGCGTCACCACCGCCGCAGCCCGCACACCGAAAGTCCGATGCAGCGGCGCGAGAGCCACCGCCAGACCCACAACCGAGCAGTTCGGATTGGTGATCAGTGAGCCCGGCCAACGCTGCCTTTGCCGCTCGACCAGTGCCAGGTGGTCCGGGTTGATCTCGGGGATGACCAGTGGCACATCGGAGTCCATCCGGTGGCTGGCGGCGTTGCTGACCACCACGTGCCCGCGCCGCGCCAGCTCCTCCTCGAGCGGGCCCGCGACACGGCTGGGTAGCGCGGAGAGCAACAGCGGAGAGGTCCATTCGTCAGCGGGAGCCTTGAGGATCAGATCGAGAACATCTCCCGGCAGCTCTCTGCCACCCGACAAGCTGCCTGCGGCCACCCCCTCCCCAAGCCTGCGACCCGCCGATGCCGGCGACGCGGCGACTTCCGCAAGCCGGAACCACGGGTGGCCCTGGAGCATCCACGCCAGCCATTCTCCTACGGTGCCGGTCGCACCCAGCAAGCCGACATCGATCCGTTCGCTCACCGCCACTCTCGGACCCGCCCAGGCTTCAGGAACAGGTAGTAGAGACGCCCTTCCGAGTACTGAAACCCGGCCAGCGACTCGGCTGCTTGCCCGACGCCATAGTAGATATCCGCCCGCCCCGGCGAGCGTATCGCACCGCCTGCGTCCTGATCCAGCATGAACTGTTGCAGCCGCCGGATACGACCTGTGGAGTCCGGTCCATCCGTGACCACCAGAACCACGCCAGCCGGCGGGAAGAGCTCCTTGTCTGTGGCCAGCGAACGGAGAGCAGTCACCTTCACACCCAACGAGCCCGTTGGCCACTCCGAACCGGTGTCTTCGCGAAAGAAGACGAATCGAAAGTTGCGGTGCAGGTAGCGGTCAAGATCTTCCGGGTGCTCCTCGAAGTACCCTCGCACCTCATCCAGGCTCAGCTCGTCGTCCGCCAGCTTTCCATCCGTCACCAGCGCCCGGGCTACGCTGACGTACTGATGCCCATTGTTCCCTGCATAGCCGACCTGCATCGTGGTTCCGTCGGCAAGCATGATGACGGCCGAGCCCTGAACATGTATGAGATACGCTTCGAACTTGTCGCGCAGCCAAACTAGCTCGGTGCCTGCAAGCATCCCCGATATCTCGATATCCGCCCGCGTCGGGTACGTAACGACGCGATCGCCTATGCGACGACCTTCTACCTCACCAGTCGCTGGATCGACCACCAGGTCATCCGGTCGACGGTAGAGCGGGTAGCGATACCCCTCCCTCTCCGTCCGCGACCCCTCGAACGCCGGCGAGTAGTATCCCGTGAAGAGAACGCTGCCCCGCCCATCGTGACCGATGCTCGCATACAGATCGAAGCTCTCGCGAATCCGCCTTCCGAACTCCTCCCCGTCCTCCACCCGCAAAACCCACTCCCTGAACGCCCGCACGCTCGCTTGCGAACGCTCATGCGTGAACTCGCCCACCGGGAAGTAGTCGTGGCTCGACGGCTTCTCGAACCACGACAAGCTCCCGTCGAGCGCCTCCAGTAGACTCGCGCGATCTCCCAGCAACGCTCCCGACAGCCCGGCAACATCTTCGGCAGCTATCCTTACCAGGGCAGCTGAAGCATGCGGGGCGTCCGCAGGGAGCGGAGTGGGAGCAAGAGTAGGAGGCGGATCCGCCTCCGGAGCCGGACTCGGACTTGGACGATCACGAGGAGCAGCCACCGGGCCGGTCCCGGTCGGCGGCCGACAGCTCGCCAGGGAGAGAGCGAAGAGAAGGGCGGCCAGCTGGGCGCCCCGACGAATCAGCTTGTAGTGCGCGCCGTATCTCAATTAGTTACAGTAACTTACGACCGTTAGACGAGAGACCGTATCAGGTCACGTAAGAGGTGCTCCTCCAAGTTGGCCGCCCGCTCCAGCACCTCCTCGGAGGTGGCTTCGATGAACAGGTCGGCGGTCCGCAGCTCACGGCCCTTGGAGCGGAAGAGGAACCTTCCGCGGAAGAGGCGGTCGGCACACTCGCGGGTCTGCAGGACTACGGCCCAGTTCTCACCGTCGTGCGGGAGCGAAGCGATGTCGTTTTCGCTAGGCGACTCATCGAACATCTGGAATTGAGGGTCGATCGCGCCCGATTCATCGTTCTCTGATGACACCATAGCCCTTCATCGCCCCGTTGGAATCGAGGATTACCCAAACCTTCGCCCCGGCCAACGCAACAAGCTCAGCTGAGGGGGAACGGATCTGCTTCACTTCACCGTCGACGGACCGCACGAGGAGATCCCCTTCCCTCAAATCGAGGACGCCAACGAACGGCTCCTGCCCGGCGATCTTGAGGATCTCGTAACCAGACACCTCGAAGCGGTGCTCGCCGGAGAAGCTGCCACTAGCTCGCACCGTAGCGCCTGACAAATGCCTCAACTCGTCCCGGTACTCGCCGCGTACCTCGACCGCATCCGACGCGACGTCGGGCTCGATCAGCACCTGTTCAAACGGAGTGTTCCCCGCCACTCGCACTCGACCGGTGACGCCGTCCGAAGCATCCTGCGGAGCCGGGGAGCCACCGCCTGCGCCGCACGCGCAAACCGCTAGAGCGAAGCCCAGCGCGATCACCAGGGTGAATCGATCGTCTGCGCCTGGGATAGAGCTACCTCCAGCTGATGATCGTCAACGCCCTCGAGATACCCAGGATAGACAGCCAGATATCGTTTCTCGCCAGCCCTGTCCCCATCGAGGGCCAAGAAGACGATGTTGTCCATCGTGAGCATGCCGCGTACGCCGCCTTCGCCATACGAGACGCGCCAGTTGCGTCCCGCCTTGTCCGAGAACTCGCGCTCCTGCGCCACGTATCGCACCTTTCCTAGATGGTACTAGTTTGTTCTTCTAAACTCCAAGCGGCAGCATCGTTCCACAGCCGCTCTCGCTGGCAGAGGACGGCCCAATCACTGACGGAGGTCCCCGACATGGCCCGGAAATTCACCGATCGCTCCGGCCAAGCCTGGATGGTCGAGCGGGAGCATGGGCGCTCGGAACTCGTGTTCCGACCGGTTCACGGAGAGCAGGGTGACGAACAAGTCGTACCGCTGCCCAGCCATAAACACAGCCAGGACCCCTACGAATTCAGCGACTCCGAGTTGCAGCGGTTCCTGGACCAATCGGGCACCCGCTACCGGAAGCCGAAGGGCCCACCGCCCTTCTGAGCCACCGTGCGCCGCCGTCAGTCGAGCAGCAGCATCGCCACCGCCGTGGCGGTCACTACTGCGACGAGAAAGGCCTGAAACGCCCAACCGCCCCCAGGGTGGGTGCCACGGCAGTGTGGGCAGCGCTTGGTGTGGTCCGGAATGACCGCTTCGCAATGCCTGCAGTTCTTCACAGGATCCACACGGCCAGTAGCCAGACGAGCAGCGCTGTCACCACCACCGGTATCACCGTGTACAGAAGTAGGAGTCGCCCCGCGCCGCGGAAGTAGTCCCACTCGTCTTCAGACTTCCGCAGCGTCAACCAGCAGGGTCGGCAGAGATGATCGATCTGCTCGGTCAGCCGGTTCAACCTGTAGTACTGCGCCTCCGCCTTCTGTTCCCGACACATCGGACACTGCATCGCCGGCCTCCTCCAGCAAAAACGCTGGTTTTGTCTTGCCTGAAATATGCCCGGCGGCCGCGTGTAGCGCCAGCGGGACAAGGTGTTTCGGGCTAGACCAACCGGCTGGGACACGCTAACATGATGGCTACCACGGCAATGAAGAGTACAGCGGAGGAGCTTCACAAATGGAATGGTGGGCAGTCCAGGAGCTCATGCTCACGAGCGCGGCCATCCTCGCCGTGCTCATTCCGGTCACGGGGCTGACCCTACGCTTCGCAGTCAAGCCGTTCCTGAGAGAGCTGGCGGACCTGCGCGCGGCGCGCAGAGGCGAGATACTGGAGAGCCACTCCGGCGAGCGCCTGGCGAGGATGGAGCGGCAGCTAGAGGATCTCGAGACCTCGATCAGACGGTTGGTAGAAGTCGCCGAATTCGACCGCCAGCTCAGAGACAGTCGGACTGATCCCGCTGCGGCTCACTGAGACCGCCGGATCCGGATTCGCGCGTCCCGGGTCACGATCACGATATCACGGCCCTCCTCGATGACGGTGGCGATGACCGAGCTGCCGCCCCAAACCTCAACGGCGACATCGCCGACCGTGCCCGTATAGCGGAGCTGATGCGCGACCGGTTCGTCGAGTAGCGACTCGGGCGGAGGCGTCAGCCCCAGCATGAAGCGCTCTAGTTCGTCATGAAGCGCCTCCCCTTCCTCGATCTCGCGGGTCAGTAACCCCTCCAGCAGCGGCACCCCTTCCTCGAGCTCGAGGGTATCGCCCTCCGCCATCAGGAGTTCCTCCGCCATCTGGAGTTCCAGCTCCCC
>JBDHHZ010000097.1:0-18758 GCA_039589115.1 Gemmatimonadota bacterium
GCCGCAGTGACACTCCCAGTCTTTGACCGGACCGAAGATCCGCTCGCAGAACAGACCGTCCCGTTCCGGCTTGAACGACCGGTAGTTGATGGTCTCCGGCTTCGTCACTTCACCAAAACTGAGCGATCGGATCTGCTCCGGCGAAGCGATCTTCAGCTGGATGAAGTCGAACTCCTGAGGACGTGTCTCGCGGTGCCTTGGGAAGTCGATCATTTCTATCCTCTAGAGTGCAGGGCTACCTTAGATTCCTTCACTACTCCGGCCTAGCTCGACGCTCAGGCCCAGCGCTTGCAATTCCTTAACCAGGACGTTGAAGCTCTCCGGTATACCTGGGTCCGGCAGGTTGTCGCCCTTGACGATGGCCTCGTAGGCCCGTGAGCGACCGGAAACGTCATCCGACTTGACGGTCAGCATCTCCTGGAGCGTATGTGCGGCGCCGTATGCCTCCAGCGCCCAGACCTCCATCTCTCCGAACCTCTGGCCGCCGAACTGGGCCTTCCCGGCCAGCGGCTGCTGCGTGACCAAGGAGTACGGCCCGATCGAGCGCGCGTGGATCTTGTCATCGACCAGGTGGGCCAGCTTCATCATGTAGATGCTCCCTACGCTCACCTCCATGGTGAAGTACTCACCGGTCCGCCCGTCGCGCAGCCGCATCTTACCGGACGGGGTGAGTCCGGCCCGCCTGATGATCTCGGAGGCGGCCTCGTCCAGACCTTCCTTGGCCGTCCTCTTGCTCGCCAGCTTGGCGACCGCCTCGAACCCGGCCTTTTGCAGGTCGGGCTGGTCGCTGCGATTCGCCGTCTCCTTCGCAGCCTCGATCAAATAGTCGCGCATCGCCGACGCGTACTCGTCGATCTCCCTCGAGTCGCTCTCGGCCAGCAGGGAATCAAGCGTTCGCCCGAGTCCCAGGGTCGAACCCGAGGGGCGCGTCCCGTCACCGTGCCGGTCGCGTCCTTTCACCACTCCGCGGCGCAAGTTCCTGACGAACGCCCGGATCAAGGAGTCATCGAGCTCTGGCGGCGTGACCGAGCGGACGTTCAGGCAATCGTGTGCCCAACTCACGCAGGCCAGCTTCAGCAACACACCGATCTCATCCTCGGAGGCGCCGTGGAAGACCGGTGTCTTGGCCTCGAATCCGAGCATACTGGCGCACCACCCGAGGTGCGTCTCGAGGATCTGCCCCACGTTCATTCGGCTCGGTACGCCCAACGGGTTGAGGATGATGTCGACCGCCGTACCGTCAGGCAGGTACGGCATGTCCTCTTCCGGCACGATACGGGCGATGACGCCCTTGTTGCCGTGACGGCCTGCGACTTTGTCGCCGACGGCGATCTTACGCCGCTCGGCGACATACACCTTCACCAGCTGCACCACACCAGGTGACAGCTCGTCGGGTTGCAGGACTTTGTCGATCGACCTTTCGGTCTTCTCACGAACCCTCTCGATGCGCTGGCGCGCCTCTTCGATCACGCGCCTGACCTTCTCGTTGGCGCTCGGGTTCTTCACTCTGAGAGCCGTCAAGTCGAGCTTGGCAAAGTCGAGCTCCTCTACCACCTTGTCGACGAGCTTCTTGCCTTCCTTGTAGTAAGGCTCGATAGTACCGCGCTTCAGGAAGAGCTGGGCGGTTTGACCTTGGAGCAGCTCGCGCAGCTCCTCGTCACGCACTTCGGTGACGCGAGCGATCTCATCCCGCTCCTCTTCACGCAGCCAGCCGATCCATTCGCCGTGCTCCTTCTCGAGCAGCGCGTCGTCGATTCGGCGCGAGAAGATCTTCACATCGATCACTGTGCCCGCCATCCCCGGCGGCACTCTGAGCGAGCTGTCCTTCACATCCTTGGCTTTCTCACCGAAGATGGCCGTCAAGAGCTTTTCTTCCGGCGACAGCTCGGTTTCGCCTTTCGGCGTGATCTTGCCGACCAGTATGTCGTTCGGCTTGACGATCGCGCCGATACGAACGATCCCACGCTCGTCCAGGTCCTTGAGCGCCTCCTCGGAGACGTTCGGGATCTCGCTGGTGATCTCTTCCATCCCCCGCTTCGTGTCCCTGACGTGCAGCTCGAGCTCCTGTATGTGGATCGAGGTATAGGTGTCGTCCTTCACCAGGCGCTCGCTGATTACGATGGCGTCCTCGAAGTTATGGCCGTACCAGGGCATGAAGGCGACCGTCAGGTTGGCTCCCAGCGCCAACTCTCCCCGGTCGGTGGAAGCGCCATCGGCGATGATGTCGCGCTCGTCCAGCCTCTGCCCCACGGTCACCAGAGGCCGTTGGTTGATGGCCGTGTCTTGGTTGGTGCGCCAGTACTTCTTGAGCTTGTAGCGATCGAACTGGCTCAGCTTGGCGAGCGGCTCGTCACCACCCGGCCGCGTGACGCCGGTGTCGATCATGATCTCGTCAGCCCTCACCTGGGTCACGACACCGCCGCGCTTCGACACCACCACCGCGCCCGAGTCCCGGGCGACTTTCGCCTCGAGACCCGTGCCTACCAGCGGCCGCTCCGGGAACAGCAGTGGAACCGCCTGACGCTGCATGTTCGATCCCATGAGCGCCCGGTTGGCGTCATCGTGCTCGAGGAACGGTATGAGCGCCGGCGACACCGCCACGAGCTGATCGGGCGATACGTCCATGTAGTCGATATGCTCAGGTGGCAGCAGTGGGTAGTCGTCGCTCTGCCGGCATAGCGCCAGCGGATTGACGAAAGTGCCGTCCGGGTTGAGCTCGGCGTTCGCCTGTGCGACTGCGAACTCTTCCTCCTCGTTCGCGGTCAGCCAGATGATGTCTTCGATCACCTTGCCCTTCTCGACCTTGCGGTAGGGCGTCTCGATGAAGCCCAGGCTGTTGATCCGCGCGAAGGTCGAGAGGCTGGTGATCAGCCCGATGTTAGGGCCTTCCGGCGTCTCGATCGGGCACATACGCCCGTAATGCGAGTAGTGGACGTCGCGGACCTCGAAGCCAGCCCGCTCGCGCGTCAGACCGCCGGGTCCCAGCGCCGACAGTCTCCGCTTGTGCGTCAACTCGGCCAGCGGATTCGTCTGATCCATGAACTGGCTGAGCTGCGAAGAGCCGAAGAACGACTGGATCACAGCGCTGACCGTCCGCGCGTTCACCAGGTCGTCGATGTTGATCTGCTCCGGATCGCTGGCGATCGACATGCGCTCGCGAACGAGCCGCGCCATCCGCGACAGGCCGACCGAGAACTGGTTGGCGATCAGTTCGCCCACCGAACGCACGCGCCGATTGCCCAGGTGGTCGATATCGTCGACGTAGCCGCGACCCTCGTGAAGCTCGATCAAGTAGCGCACGATAGCGATGAAGTCGGCCACCGTGAGGATGGTTACATCGTTCGGCGGCGCCTCGACGGACAGCAGCCGGAACGTGTCTTTCAGTCGCTGGTTGATCTTGTAGCGACCGACGCGACCCAGGTCGTAGCGCTTCGGGTTGAAGAACAGCCGCTCGATCGCCGTTCGCGCCGTATTGAGGTTGGGGGCCTCGCCGGGCCGCAAGAGCGAGTAGATGGCGTACAGAGCGTCCGACTCGCCGTGAGTCGGGTCCTTGGCCAGCGTGTTCTTGATCAGCGGAGATTCGCTGCGCGCGCCGCCCGTGAAGACCAGGACGTGGCGTATGCCCTTCTTGTCCAGGCTCTCGAACAGCTTGGAGTCGAACTCTGCGCCGGATTCGGCCAGGACTTCGCCGGTCTGAGAGTCGACGACATCGGTCGCCAGGCGCGGATCCTGACCCCAGTCGCGCCGGTTCGCCAGGTCCTCGTACCGACCACGCAATGGAATGCGGACCGGCGTGGAGAAGACCTTGATCTTCTCGACCTTGCCACGGTGCAACTGCTTGAGCAGGTCGGCGTTCAGCTCATCCGCGCGCCGCGCCAGAAAGGCCTCCGGGTCGCGGAAGATGGGTGCCTCCTCTATGCCCACCTCGATGAGTCGGTTAATCAGGTCGGCGTTGACCGGATCACCAAGCCAGGCCAGCGGGCGACCGCTCTCCGGGTGGCGCAGCTCAACGGCAAACCATGCCAGGTCGGCCTCGAGATCGAAACCGGTGAGCACGACAGTCTCGGGCTCGCCTTCCCAGCCCGGATTGAGCACCGATTCGGCGAGCAGCGTACCGGCGGCCTCGCGACGGAACTCCTTGTCGCCGGCTATGTCCTTGACAGTCAGGTCACGGATGCCATAGAACAAGTCGAGGACGTCCGGATCGCCACCGTGACCAAAAGCCCGCAGCAACGCGGTGGCTGGGAACTTCTTCTTCTTGTCGATGTGAACGTGAATGACGTTGTGGATGTCGATCGAGAACTCGACCCACGAGCCACGGAACGGGATGATGCGGGCCGAGAACAACCGCGTCCCGTTCGGGTGAATCGTCTCCTCGAAGACCACGCCGGGCGAGCGATGCAGCTGGCTGACGATAACCCGCTCGGCCCCGTTGATCACGAAAGTCCCCTGCTCCGTCAGCAGCGGGAGCTCTCCCAGGTAGACCTCTTTCTCCAGGATGTCGCGCGGCCGTTTCTCGCCGCCCACATCCTCGTTGATCACCAGCCTCAGCGTCGCTTTCAGCGGAGCGCCGTACGTCATGTCGCGCTCCATGCACTCCTCGACGGAATACTTCGGTTCGCCGAGCGAGTAGCTCACGTACTCGAGCAGGAAGTTCTGCTTGCTGTCGGCACTGGGGAAGATCTCGTTGAAGACTCGCTCCAGCCCGAAATCGCGACCTTCGCCCTCTTCTGTATCAAGCTCCAGCAGGGCCTCGAAGGCTTCTCTCTGGACGTCGAGCAGGTTCGGCATAGCCATCGCCGTCTGCAGATGCGCGAACGAGATGACCGGCACCCCGTTCGTCCCGTTGCCGGCGCTCACATCGCTCACGCTGCTGTCCCGGGTCATGGTCTTGGCCAACGTCTATACCTCCAAGGGATAGGTACACGGTACACGCGTGCCGCCGGTCACGATCGAAGCTGTGAAAGAATCGCCGTGCCGGCGCCGCATCTTCGCAGAAACGGACCGCCGGGGTCCGAAAAGAGCACAGAAACCCCCGTCGTCCCGTTGGGTCGCGGGGTTCTGTGTTTTAGTCCACAATTTGTCGTCACGCCACGCGAGCGGCATAGGCAGAGGAGCTGTCAACCTCGTCTTAGGACACCACTCACCGACGGTCAGGCCGTCGGACCTACTTCAGAGCTCCTCCAGCGCTACTTCAGCTCGAGTGTTGCGCCCTGCTCTTCGAGCTTAGCCTTGATCTGCTCGGCCTCCTCCTTGGTAGCGCCTTCCTTGATGGTGTTCGGAGCACCATCGACCAGCTCCTTGGCCTCTCTGAGGCCGAGGCTGGTGACTTCACGCAGCGCCTTGATGACCTGGATCTTCTTGTCACCGACGCTGGCGAGGACGACGTCGAACTCGTACTGCTCTTCAGCCGCTTCACCTGCAGCCGCGCCCGGCACAGCCGCCAACGCCACCGGCGCGGCTGCACTGACACCGAACTTGTCCTCCATCGCCTTTTTCAGCTCCGCCGCCTCGAGAACGGTCAGCGAGCCGATCGCATCAAGAATCTCTTCGACTTTGCTCATGTTTCCCTATCTCGTTCTTTGTTGTGCCTGGTCTCAGAATCTAAGCGACTCCAATCGGGGGTCGCATGTGATCAGGGCATCAGTAGTCGCTGGTCGGTAAGCTCAAACATCGAAGTTACTGACCACTGACAACCGACTACTGACTGCCTTCGTTTTTCCTCGCGACCTCTTCCACCATGTGTGCGATGTCGCGCAACAGGCCTTCGAGGACTCCGACGATCCCCGCGACTGGCGCGGTGAGCGCACCCATGATCTGTGACAACAGCTGTTCGCGCGACGGCATGTCGGCCAGCTGGCGAATCTCCGCGGCGGAGATGAGACGCTTCTCGACCACGCCCACCTTAACGACGGGGCGATCCTCGTTCTCCTTGGCGAAGTCACGCAGCGTCTTCGCCGGCGTCACCGGATCCTCGCTGCCGAGGATCATCCCGGTGGGGCCGCTCAGATACTCCGTTATGTCCGGCAGGTCGAGCTCCTGCAGCGCGCGGAGCGCCAGCCGGTTCTTGACGACGATGAAGCTGCTGCCCACCTCCCGGAACCGTCGCCGGAGCTCTGTCATATCCTTGACGCTGAGCCCAGTGAAATCGGTCAGGTAGAGGATGTCCGCTTCGCCGAGCTTTTCGGTCAGCTCGGTTGTGACCTCTATCTTCTCTTGCCTAGTACGCTGCGCCATGACCGTTCAGTCTTTCTGCTAAGCCGCCGTGGGCGGCCCGATCTCGTACTCAACGCCTCTCTAGCTCAGGCGCTCTTCCGGAACTGCGACGGCTCGATCTTGACCCCAGGCCCCATGGTGCTGGAGATCGTCACGGCCTTGACGTAGCCGCCTTTGGCGGCGGCCGGCCGGGCCCGGAGGACCGCATCCATGAAGCCCTGGAAGTTCTCCTCGAGCTTTTCGATCTCGAACGAGGCCTTGCCGATCGGCGCGTGCACGTTGCCGGTGCGGTCGACCCTGAACTCGATGCGGCCGGCCTTCAGCTCGCGCACAGCGCGTCCGATCTCCATAGTCACCGTACCGGCCTTGGGCGTCGGCATCAGTCCTCTCGGTCCGAGCACACGGCCGAGCTTACCGACATCCCTCATGGTGTCCGGCGTCGCGACCGCCGCGTCGAAGTCGAGCCAGCCGCCCTGGATCTTCTCGATGAACTCCGTACCCACGAAGTCGGCACCGGCCTCTTCCGCCTCGCGAGCCTTATCACCGTCGGCGATGGCCAGCACGCGGATAGATTTGCCGGTGCCGTTCGGGAGGTTCACAGTGCCCCGGACTATCTGATCGGCGTGCCTCGGGTCGACGTTCAGACGGACTACCGTATCGACGGACTCGTCGAACTTGGCGGAGGCCGCCTCCTTGACGAATCGCAAGGCGTCCTGAACGTCGTAGAACTTCGTCGTGTCGCGCTGCTCCGCCGCCGCGCGATATCTCTTTCCATGTTTAGCCATCAGTCTTCTACCACGATTCCCATCGATCGCGCCGTACCCTCGATCATCCGCATCGCGGCCTCGACCGAAGCGGCGTTGAGGTCCTCTCGTTTGATCTCTGCGATCTTCTTGACCTGTTCGCGATTCACCGTCGCGACCTTCGTCCGATTCGGCTCGCCAGAAGCCTTGTCGATCCCCGCTTCCTTCTTCAGCAGTACCGCCGCCGGCGGAGTCTTGGTGATGAAGCTAAAAGTACGGTCATGATAGACCGATATCTCCACGGGGATCAGGATCCCCGGCTGACTCTGCGTCTTGGCGTTGAACTGCTTGCAGAAGTCCATGATGTTCACCCCGTGCTGACCCAGAGCCGGGCCGACAGGAGGCGCCGGGGTCGCCTGCCCCCCGGGGACCTGTAGCTTGATGAAGCCGATGACTCTTTTTCCAGGCTTAGCCATTATGAATCCAGTAATCAGTGATCAGTTGTCGGTGATCAGTAACGGCATCAGGAGCTATACTGAACGCTGACCACCGATCACTTTTTCTCAGTATCCCTTCAATTGCGTATAGTCCAGCTCGATCGTAGTGGACCTGCCGAACAAGGATACCTGAACTTTGACCTTCCCCTTTTCCTGGTCGATGTGCTCTACGGTGCCGGTGAAATCACTGAACGGCCCCTCGGCCACCTCGACCGACTGCCCCACGTAGAAGGGGATCTTCTGTTCCTCCTCGACACCCGTTTCGGGCAGCTCGCTCTCGACGCCGAGGATCTTGTTGACTTCATCGTCTCGCAACGCCTGCGGCAGTGTGCCGCCGCCGACGAACTTGATCACGCCCTGGATGTTGTTGATCTCGTGCAGGGTCCTCTCGTTGAGAACCATCCTGACGAGCACGTATCCCGGGTAGAGTCGCTTGCTCTTTGCTACCTTCTTGCCGCCCTTGACCTCGACGACCTCGTGAGTGGGGACCAGGGCTTCCTGGATTTCCTTCTCCTCGACGGACTCACCCCGCTCCTCCTCGATCTTACGAACGATCAGGGTCCTGACTTTGTTCTCATGGCCGGCGTACGTCTGAATCGCGTACCACCTGGCGTCCTGCTCCGTGGTCTGATCGGTCATGCGAGGTCAACCACCAAGCGTGCGGATGATGAAATCGACAATCTCGCGGAACACCAGGTCCATGAGACCAATGATGGCCGCTACAATAAGGACGAAGATGATGATCACGCCCGTAGCGTTGCGAAGCTGGTCGAAGTCGGGCCAGGTGACCTTCTTCATCTCGCCGGGGATGCTCGCCATGAACTCCCGCCAGTCAGTCAGTTTTGCAAGCATCGGGCCCCGCTACTTCGTCTCTTTGTGCTTCGTGTGCTTGCGGCAACGCGCGCAGTACTTCTTGTACTCGACCCGTTCCGGATGCGTCTGCCGGTTCTTGGTCGTGTTGTAGTTGCGCGACTCGCACTCGGTGCACGACAGCGTGATCTTAATTCGGTTGTCAGCCATTCTACTGCCGGTTGTCAGTGGCCGGTGGCCGGTGGCCGGTGCTCGTGTTTACCGGCCACCGGCAACTGTCTACCGACTACCTGTTACTCCAGTACCTTCGTGACGACGCCCGCTCCTACCGTCCGGCCGCCCTCTCGAATCGCGAACCGCAGACCCTCTTCCATCGCGATCTGCATGATCAACGTGATCGTCATCGTCCCCGCCGGCAACACCACCGCACCCGTCACGTCCGTCGTCCGGAAGTAGAACTGCGGCCGGTAACCGCCGAAGAACGGCGTGTGCCGTCCACCCTCGTCCTTCGTCAGTACGTAGACCTCTCCATCAAACTTCGTGTGCGGCGTGATCGAGCCCATCTTCGCCAACACCATCCCCCGCTCGATCTCGTCCTTCTCCGTGCCCCGCAAGAGCACCCCGGCGTTATCACCCGCCACTCCCTCGTCCAGCGTCTTGCGGAACATCTCCACTCCCGTAACCACCGTCTTCTTGTGCGCGCCCAGTCCGACGATCTCCACTTCCTCGCCGACACGTACCTTCCCGCGCTCGATCCGCCCCGTCGCAACCGTCCCCCGACCCGTGATCGAAAACACATCCTCCACAGGCATCAAGAACGGCTTCTCCACATCTCGCTCCGGCTGCGGGATATAGCTGTCCAGTGCTTCCAGAAGCTCGTCGATGCTCTTCGTTTCCTCCGTCCCCGGCTCGCCGCTCTCCATCGCCTTCAGCGCGCTACCCATGATCACCGGTAGATCGTCACCCGGGAAATCGTACTCGTTCAACAGATCCCTCACCTCCAGCTCCACCAGCTCCAGAAGCTCCGGATCGTCCACCATGTCCACCTTGTTCAGATAGACGATGATGTACGGAACGTTCACCTGTCGCGCCAACAACACGTGCTCTCGCGTCTGCGGCATCGGTCCGTCCGCCGCGCTCACCACCAGAACCGCCCCGTCCATCTGCGCAGCCCCCGTGATCATGTTCTTCACGTAGTCCGCGTGCCCTGGACAGTCCACGTGCGCGTAGTGCCGGTTCTCCGTCTCGTACTCCAGGTGCGCCGTCGCGATCGTTATCCCCCGCTCCCGCTCCTCCGGAGCCTTGTCGATCTGGTCGAACGTCACGTACGTCGCCAGCCCCCGCTTCGACTGCACCTCCGTGATCGCAGCCGTCAGCGTCGTCTTCCCATGGTCAACGTGGCCTATCGTCCCCACGTTCACGTGCGGCTTCGTCCGCTCAAACTTCGCCTTTGCCATGCTCTCCTCGCTCCTGGCGTCGGGCGGACGTCAGCGCGAACAGGATGGTGGGGGAAGGATTCGAACCTTCGTAGGCATCAGCCGGCAGATTTACAGTCTGCTCCCTTTGGCCGCTCGGGCACCCCACCACTCGGACCAACATTTCCTTTGACACCTGGGCCCGCTCGAGTAGAGTCCGACCCTGACCCACCGTCCGTCGTGGGCGGTCGCCCACGCGGCGGGCCAGGCAGTCTTGGGGTGCAGACGAACTGGGCCCCCCCATACAGTAGTCTCTACCTATACCGGTTCGCCCCGCTCCAGCCTCCAACACGCCCAGTTGATGCTGTCTGGAGCTGACGGCGGGAGTCGAACCCGCAACCTGCTGATTACAAATCAGCCGCTCTGCCATTTGAGCTACGTCAGCGATTGCATTAAGCCGAGAATTGTACTCTAGATAATGAGACGTGTCAACCTTAAAGGGCCGAGCCGAGCGCCGTCCTGGACGGTTCCAACCGGCGCCGATCCGGGCTCTCGGACACCCTCCCACGGTCCCGGCCAGACACCCGAAACTTCCCCGAAGCCCGCCCCCTCAGGCTCGCTTGACCAGCTTCCAGCGGCTCCCCGTGGGTGTGTCCTCGATCTCGACCCCGGCGGCCGCCAGCTCGTCACGAATCGCGTCGGCAAGCGCAAAGTCACGGCTCGCACGGGCTCGAGCCCGCTCCTCCAGCCGCTCTTCGATCCAGCCGCGCTTCTCCTGCGGGACCTCTTCGCTCTCTGTCTCGGCCAGAGCCATGACTCCGAACACCCTGTCAAGCGAGGCCAGCGCCTCCAGGGCGGTGGCAGCGTCGGCGGCCGGAACCCGGCCACCGGCCCGGTCGAGCTCGGCGTTGGCGTCGCGGACGAAGACGAAGAGAGCGCCCCATGCCTCGGCGATGTTCATGTCATCATCGAGGGCCTGCTCGAAGGCGCCCAGCGTCTGGGCTGCCAGCTGGGGCAACCGAGTCGGCTGCAGGCCGTCGTCGTCCGCGCCGCTGGCTTCGAGCCGGCGGCGGGACTCCATGAGTCGCTCGATGGACCGGGCGGCGTCATCGAGGCCAGCGAGCGTGAAGTTGAGCTCGGTGCGGTAGTGTCCGGAGACGAGCAGCCTGCGAATGGCGGACGGCCTGTATCCGCGCTCGACGAGATCGTCCAGCGTGTAGTAGTGGTTTTCCGACTTGGACATCTTGCGGCCGTCGAGCAGGGCGTGTTTGGCGTGCAGCCAGAAGCGGGCGAAGGATTCCCCGGTCGCGCCCTCGGCCTGGGCGATCTCATTGGTGTGGTGCGGGAATACGAGATCGACCCCACCGGAGTGGATGTCGAACGGCTGCCCAAGGTGCTCGATGGCCATGACCGAGCACTCGAGGTGCCAGCCGGGTCGTCCCGGCCCCCAGGGCGAGTCCCAGACCGCGACGTCCCCTTCCTCCGGGCGTTCGCCGCCCTTCCAGAGCACGAAGTCGCGGGCGTCTTCCCTGTCGTACGCCGTGTCTCCGGTCTCGCGCCCTTCGCGGAGCGAAGCCCGCTCGAGCTGCGCCAGCTCGCCGTAACGTGGGAACTCCGAGATGTCGAAGTAGACGGAGCCATCCGCCTCGTAGGCGAGTCCGCGGGCCACGAGCTTCTCGACCATCTCGATCATCTGGGCTACGTAGTCCGTGGCCCGGGGATAGTGCTCGGCGCGCACTAGCCCGAGGCGATCGTGGTCGGCAAAGAACCGATCGATGTGTGGCTCGGTCAGCTCCTGAAGGGTGATCCCCTGCTCCACCGCAGCGTGGATCGTCCTGTCGTCCACATCCGTGAGATTCCTGACCTGGATGACCTGGTAACCCTTCCACTCGAGGTAGCGCCGCAGGATGTCCTCGCAGGTGTACATGCTCACGCGCCCCTCGGCGAGAGGCTGGAACTCCTCCACCTGGCGTGTCAGGGTATTGAACAGGCGTAATGTCATGTGGAGAACTGGCTCAGACGATCAGCTGGGTGAAAACCGGACATTCTGTCAAGCGCCCTTTTCACCGGCGGCGAACGAGGCAGCCACCGCCTCGAACGCTGCGATCGGGTCCTTTGCCTTGGTGACCGAGCGGCCCACCACTACGAAGTCAGCGCCCGCCCGGGCCGCGGCCTCCGGCGTGGCATAGCGGCTCTGGTCCGCCGGATCGTCGCCCGGCAGTCGGATACCGGGCGTCACCACCTTCAGGACATCGCCATGACTCCGCTTGATCGGCTTCACTTCCGTGGGTGAAGCCACTACGCCGGGCAGCCCGGCGCGGACGGCCAAGCCGGCGAGACGCACCACCTCGTCGACCAGCGAGACGGGTGAGCGCCCGAAGACCTGCTCCACATCCTCGCTAACCAACGAGGTGAGCAGGGTGACGGCGACGACGTCGGGTCCGTCGGGCCCTGCAGCGTCGCGGGCCGCTTCCAGCATGGCCAGCCCGCCGGAGGCGTGCACGGTCATCATCTGCACATCGCGTCGTGTGACGGCCCTGACGGCGCCCGCAACGGTGTTGGGAATGTCGTGGAACTTCAGATCGAGGAAGACGCGCTTGCCCCGCTTCTTCAACTCGTCGAGCAGGCTCGGTCCCGCGTCGGCGAAGAGGATAGCGCCGACCTTGAAGAAGGTAGCCTCATCGCCCAGCGCATCGACGAGCGCCAGGCCGTCTTTACGAGTTGGCAGATCCAGCGCAACGATTATGCGGTCCTTCACAGAGTCAGGCATCAGACCTCCAGAGCGCCTACCAGTTCAGACAGCTTTTTGACCCCCTGCCGCTCGCAGAGCTCGCGCAGCCCCTTGACCGTCTCGGGCGCCGTGTACGGATCGACGAACATGGCGGTCCCGATCTGGACGAGCGATGCGCCGGCGAGGATGTATTCCACGGTGTCCCGGGCGTCGCAGATACCACCGATGCCGATGACCGGCAGCTTGACCCGGGATGCAGCTTTCCAGGTGGCATAGACCCCCATGGGTCGGATGGCCGGCCCGCTGATTCCGCCGGTGATATTGCCGATCACCGGCCGGCGCGCCTCGACATCGATCACCATTCCAGGGAACGTGTTGATGGTGCTGAGCCCGTCGGCGCCGTTCTCCTCGCAGATCCCGGCAAAGACCCCGATGTCGGCGACGTTGGGGGTCAACTTGATGACGAGGGGGCGATCGGTCGCCGAGCGCAGGGCGCGGACGAGGCCGGCGAGGGCCACCTCGTCGGTGCCGAACATGGTGCCGCCCTCGACATTGGGGCAGGAAACGTTGATCTCGTAGCCGAGAAATCCGTCCTCGCCGTCCAGCCCGGCGACCACCATCACGAAGTCATCCACCGACCAGCCCGCCACGTTCACCAGGACCTGGGCCTTGAGCAGGTTCTCACGCAGCCAGGGCAACTTCTCTCGCTTGAAGCCTTCCAGGCCAACATTCGCCAGCCCGATCGCGTTGATCATGCCGCCGGGCGTTTCGGTGATCCGGGTCGGTGGATTGCCGAGCCGCGGTTCGGGTGTCACCGCTTTCGTGACTATCCCACCCAGCTCGTCCACCGGGATGATGTCGGCGTACTCCTCCCCGTAGCCGCACGTGCCGGAGGCGAGCAGGACCGGGTTCTGAAACGTGGCTCCGAAGATCTGCTGGCTGAGGTCTACCATCTCAGTCGCTCCGCTGAGAAGACCGGCCCGTTCGTGCATACCAGGCTATAGCCCTCTTCGCCCGTATCAGGATCGACGGTTCCGATCGCACAACCGATGCAGGTACCCATCCCGCAGGCCATGTGCTCTTCGACGGAGAGCTGGCAAGGGACGCCCGCCTCGAGGCAACGCGTCCTCACCGCCTTGAGCATCGGTGTGGGACCGCACGCCAGAACCAGGTCCGCCCCGGCCAGGTCCATCCCATCGATCACCAAACCGCCGGCGCCCAGACTGCCGTCCTCGGTCCAGATCTCCGCATCGAGCCCTGAGAGACTCCGGATCTTCTGCGGATCGAAGACCGGGCCGGCCTGGCGTTCGCCGTAGAGGAGATGCACCTGGGCACCGCTGCTCTTCAGCGGGTCCCAGTTCGGCAGGAAGAGGAAAGGCGCGAGTCCCACGCCACCCGCCACAGCCAGGATCTTGCGAGCCAACCCGATCTCGAAGTGGCTGCCGAGCGGCCCCAGAACTAGGGCCGAGTCGCCAGGCCGCATCTCCGTTAACCGACGCGAGCCCTCGCCGTAGACTCGGATGAGCAGGCCGATGCGCTCGCCGATCACCGCTGCCACGCTGTTCGGGCGCGGCAGGAACGGGCGGCTCCAACCTGTGGCCCCGAAGCCGACCATCACGAATTGTCCAGGCGCAGCCTGCGCGGCGATCTCAGGCGCGTCCAACTCCAACCAGAACGTGCCTTCGGCCGCCTGTTCGCACGCCCGGACCTGGCACCAGGCTCGTACGATCCTGTTGGGTCTCTTCACGACCTGAGTGTCTCTCAGTCTGCTCGGTCCGCCCTACTGACGCTCCGCACCCGACCGGACCGCCCTCACCTCGGTGCCAGCGAGGCTCTCGAGACGGTCCAGCTGTCGCAGCAGCATCAGCTCGACCTCCTCGTAGGTGAGCCCGTCGGTGGCCGGCTCGCCGAGAACGGCCAGCACGTAAGGCGAGTCGCTGTAGTCCTTTCGGAGGCGGCGGCGCAATTCTTCGCCCCCCGCTCCACCGTACTCCTCGTCTCCCTGCGGGGCGGAATCTAGATCACTCAGCTCCAGTGCCGCCAGGATGGCTTTGGCCGCCCAGAGCGCATCAGGCTCCTCATCCGCGTAGCGCAGGAACAGCCGGCGGGCAAACTCGGGCGCCTCCAGCTGATCGCGGGCCGTCTCGGCGGCGATCACATAGCCCAGGCCGCCCGCGGTGACCCAGTACTCCATTCGTATCAATGTATCGCGGAGCCGCATGATATCGGGCCTGCGGCCCGCCGGTCGCAGCTCGAGATCTGCGAGCAAGGATTCGGCTTCTACGATCTCTTCCAGCGAGGAGGCTCCCCGCAGCTGGATCTGCGCGGCGGTCAGCCCCGCGTCGATGCCGGCCCGGGTGGTCCCAGCCAGCGACGCGGCCTGCTCGTAGTCGGAGCGAGCGCCCTCGTTGTCTCCGCGGGCCAGCCGCAGGTCGCCGCGCAGCTTGACCAGAAGGCCGCGGACCTCCCTTTCGAAGCCGGACGATTCGAGGTCGGCAAGGCCCACAAGCGCAGTCTCCGGGCTGCGCTCGGCAACACGCTCCGCCGTCTCGAGCACCGCCTCCTGTTCACGCCCTGTGAGGTCGAGCTGGAGGAGCGCGGCCAATTCGATGCCCGCTTCGGCGGCGCGCCCGTCATCGACAAGCAGGCCGACCCTGTCGATTCGCGGGATGATCCAGTCGGGTCTGAGCGCCGAGACCAGTAGCAGATCCTCGTTAGCCTCATCCAGGTGTCCCAGCTGAGCCCTGGCGCGAGCGCGGCCGTGCAGGAACTGGGCGCGTCTGTCTTCGTCTCTCTCTTCGGCGAGTGCGACGGAGAGGAGGGAGTCGGCGAAGGCCGGGTTCCCAAGATTCAACTCGGCGGAGCCAAGATACCCTGCCGCCTCGGCGCTGTCCTTGCCGGTTTGCGCATAGCGCATCAGGCTCCGGCTCGCCTCGGCGGCCTCGTTCCATTCAAGGCGCAGCAAGCGGGCCCGCGCGATGAGGCGCCACGCGTCATCGGCCCAGCGGCTGTCTGGGCTTTCCTCGACTATCCCTTCCGCCTTCTCTATGCTGCTGCCCAGGGTGGAGCGGCCGACGGCCTCGCGACCCTCGTCCATCTCACTACGACCCTGATCGTAGAGCCTATTGGCGTTGTAGAGGGAATTGAAGTAGACGCAGCCCGACCCCGCTGCTAGGGCACCGGCGAATAGGAGGATCTGGAGATGTCTGCGAGGCGGATGATGGATCCTACCCGCCCGAGCGGTACGAAGACCAAACTCGCCGACCATATTCCGCCAGGTAGTTGACGACTGCATCGGCCAACGCATCCGCTATCTTCGCCTGATAGGAAGAAGACCGCAACTGCCGTTCCTCCGAGCGGTTGGACAGGTAGCCCACCTCGACCAGCACAGCCGGTATGGTCGCGCCGACAAGAACGCCGAACGGGCCCTGTCTGACGCCCTGGTCCGGTGCCTCCACCGCCATCGCCATGCTCCGGTTGACGGCGGTTGCGAAGAGGCTGGATTCCCTGAGGTTCCCGGTCGACTGGAGGTCGCTAAGGATGAACTGCAAGGACGCGGGATCGGCGGTGGGCAACCCGCTCTCGAATTGGAGAGACTCGTTCTCGCGCATCGCTACGCGCCGTGCCTGCTCGGTCTTGGCCACCGCGAGGAAGTAGGTCTCGTGCCCACGCATCGAGTGCGGTTTCTTGGGCATCGAGTTTCCATGGATCGACACGAAGAGGTCCGGCGGTGTATCGATGCCCCTCAGGTGCGCGATTCGGGGACGATCGCCCAGCGCGATGAGCGTGTCGCGGTCGCGCGTGAGGATGACGCGGATGTTGGCCTCCCGGCTCAGCCGCCTCTCCAGCTGCTTCGCTATCGCCAACGTCACGTCCTTCTCTCGCGTGCCGCTGACACCGATCGTGCCCGGGTCCGGACCGCCATGGCCGGCGTCGATGACCACCAGCCAGAACTCGCGTTCGGGCGGCCGCATGGTTACCGGCGGGCGCTCGACCAGCCGTCCGTCCATATAGCGCCACTGCCGCGACCTGACCCCAGGCAACCACTCGAGCGCCCAGCTGACCGGGATCATCAGGTGCGATCCATCGCGATATACGGGATTGGGCAACTGGTAGACTTCATCCCCGACGCCGAAGAACGGAGAACCGGGGATGAACTGGGCCGCTTCACCGTCCATCCGGATGGAGTTCGCGACCTGCGTATAGCCCAGCGCCTCCGCTAGAGAAGCAGCGCGGGCGGCGGCGTAGCCACGCTCCCGCTCGATGGGGACGGAGAACGTCGAGTTGTTCCTGACCACAACGAGATTCTCGGCGGCCGGCAACACCCAGCCGAGAAGGCCCGCCAGCAGCCCCGTCAGAACAACGCTAGCGATTCTTCCGCGCACGTCCCATCTCCCGATCCGCCTCACGTCTCTTGATGTCCTCCCGCCTGTCCTTCTGTCTCTTACCCCTTGCCAGAGCGAGCTTCATCTTCGCCACGCCATCTCGGAAGTAGATCTCCAACGGAATCAGAGTCAGTCCGGCCTGCTCGACCTTTCCTATCAGACGCCGGATCTCCTGCCTTCGGAGCAGCAGCTTGCGCCGGCGCTTGAACTCATGGGCGTCGGGACCGGCCGGCCCGTAGGGCCCGATATGCAAGCTGTAGAGCCAGACCTCCCCGCGTTCCAATCGAGCGTGCGCATCTGAGAGGCTGGCGCTTCCTTGGCGCAGTGCCTTGACCTCGCTTCCCGTCAGCACCAATCCCGCCTCCCACGTCTCCAGGATGTGATACTGGTGCCTCGCCTTTCGGTTCCGGGCAACTAGCTTGATGCTCTCACTGGACATAGGGATCCATCGGCTGGAGGCCGTGGGGGGTGCACTTATTATCGCACTAGAGGCAACAGGGCGCAAGTGACTCTCATTCCAGCACTTCGATCTGTCGGCGCCGGACGCGTCGCAGCTCATGGACCTGGGCGACCTCGGCACCGAGCACAAACACCACCGACAGGTAGTAGAGCCAGACGACCACGACTACCAGGGTCGCGATACCGCCGTAGATCGACGTGTAGTTCGCGAGCCTCGTGAGGTAGAAGGCGAAGCCCTGCTTGAGGAGCTCCCAGCATATCGCTGTGAAGGCAGCTGCCGTGAGCGCCATCCGCCAGGGTATTCGCCGGGCCGGGACGTACTTGTAGAGCAGCAAGAAAAGGAGGAAGATGAAGGCCATCGCGGTCACCTGGGCGGAGACCCTCTCGACGAACCCGACGTGCTCGGCCGATAGCCCCAGGAACTCGAAGCCGCGCGCCTTCGCCAGGTTGAAGACGATGGTGATCCCGATGTTCAGGATGACCAGGACGCTCGAGACCAGCACCATCTCGGCATCGAAAATTTTGCCCTGGATAAGGCCGCGAGCCTGACGAAGGTCGAACACTTCGCGTAGGACCGCCCGGATGGCGCCGAACAACCGGGTCGAGAACCAGACGAATGCGGCGAAGCTGATGAGCCCGATCGCCTGGCCACGCATCACGACCGAATCGATGATCTCCTCCGGGAGGTTCCGCTCGGAGCCGGGTCCGCCGCCTTCGCCCAACACCGGCACGACCAGGTCGAGATAGCTACGGAGCCGCTCGATCGGCTCGACACCCGCCGACTCCGCCGCGGCTTGCAGCGTGAGGCTGATCAGAGAGACGATGATGAGCAGGAAGGGAACGGCGGCAACGAGGACGCTGAAGGTCAGGGCACTGGCCAGCACGAAGACGTTGTCGTCGTCGGCCTTCTCGCTGACGCGAACGACGTAGTCCTTGAGCGTAGCAAACAGCTCTAGTGCAGTACGCCGCGCCCTCACGAGCCATCTACGTGCTCGGGAGGGCGCTGCCGCCGAATCGTTGGCGCTCAATTGGAATGTAGGACGAGCGGTTAGCCGCGGCCGGGATCACCCCTGCGGCGGTCTACGCGTCCTCTTCGCCGGAGTCGCCGCCCTGAGCCAATCGCTCTTCCAGCTCGCTGCGGGCGGCCCGTGCGGCCTTCTTCCCGGCATCCAGGGCCTGCTCCGCACGAGTGCGGCCTTCCGACACCTTCCCCTTGGCCACTTCGTACTTCTCCTCAACCTGGCGTCGCCCCTCTGTGAAGGCTCCTTGCAGCGTGTCCTGCAACTCGCCCGCCTTCTCCTCCGCCCGCTCGCGCAGCTTCCGAGCTCTCTCCTTGAGCTCCTGCTGGGTCTCGGCTCCGGACTTGGGCGCCAGGAGCAGAGCGGCGGCGGCGCCGAGCAGGGCGCCCCAAACGAATGGGATGAGGCCCGAGCCCGTCCGCTCGATCACCACGTACGGGACACCATCATCATCGTAGTCACGCATGGCTCTATCCTTTCAGG
>JBDHHZ010000098.1:0-8658 GCA_039589115.1 Gemmatimonadota bacterium
ACGTCGGCTTGCAGGCGCGACTGATGTCGCAGGCGCTACGTAAGGTGACCGGCGCCATCAACCGCTCGAAGACTGCGGTCGTGTTCACCAACCAGATCCGCGAGAAGATCGGCGTGATGTTCGGTAACCCGGAGACGCAGCCGGGCGGCCGGGCGCTGAAATTCTATGCATCGCTGCGGCTGGATATCCGGCGCATCGCCACGATCAAAGATGGCAACGACCCGGTAGGGAATCGGACGCGGGTCAAGGTCGTCAAGAACAAGTGCGCGCCGCCGTTCCGGCAGTCCGAGTTCGACATCATGTTCAACCAGGGCATCTCCCGCGCCGGCGAGCTGGTCGACATGGCGGCGGAACAGGACATCATCAAGAAGTCGGGTGCCTGGTACTCCTACGGCGAGCAGCGGATCGGCCAAGGTCGCGAGAATGCCAAGGCCTTCCTGAACGAGAACCCGGACGTGGCCGACGAAGTCGAGGCGAAGATACGGGCGGGCCTGGGGATCTCCGACTCTGGTGAACCGGACGAGGGCGAGGCAAACGGCCCTACGAGCGAGGAGTAACCGGTGGCCGGTGGCCGGTGGCCGGTAGCCGGTGGCCAGTAGCCGGTAGCCGGTTACATAAAGGTGAACGAGGAATGGTGACCCGCAAAGGATAGGCGGGTGGAAGAGACCAGAGAGCCAGTACCTACGACGAGCGAAGAAGTCGTGCGCCGCGCCATCGACGCGGCGCTCAACTTTTTGTCTTACCGGCAGCGGACCGGCCGCGAAGTCCGGCGAAAGCTGGTCGATCGCGGGTTCAGCGAAGAGGCGATCGAGGCGACCATGCGGCGGCTCGGCGCTGTGGGCCTGGTGGATGATGAGGCGTTCGTCGGCGCCTACGTGCGCGACCGCATCGCGCACCGGCCGATGGGCGTACGGCGCATGGTCCAGGATCTCTATGCGAAGGGGATCGCGCGAGAGGTCTCCGCGCCGGTCATCGAAGAGGTGTTGCGCGACGAAGACACTGATGAGCGCACGCTGGCCAGGCAGGTAGTGGAAAAGAAGCGCCGGACGCTCCGCTCGCGTTCTCAGAACGAGGCGGTGCTGCGCCGGCGTCTTCGCGACCACCTGATTCGCAGAGGGTTCGATACGCGGGTGGTCAGTGAGGTCGTGGACGAGCTGTTCTCGGGAGACGCGGCCAGCTAGTGGAAAAGCCGAGGAGTGCGCGGCCCGAGGAAGCGGCATCGCTCAGCGAGCTGGCCTTCCGCTCGAAAGCGTACTGGGGCTACGATCCAGAGTTCCTCGAGGCGTGCCGCCACGAGCTGACGCTGACGGCGGAGTACGTCGCCGACGGCGAGGTCTACGTGGTCGAAGTTGATGGCCGATTGGCCGGCTTCTACAGCCTGGTCAGATGGAACTCGGACCTGGAACTGTCCCACTTCTTTGTCGATCCGCCTGCCATGGGACGGGGAATCGGTTCGAGGCTTTGGGACGATGCCGTAGAGCGGTCTGCCGCCCTCGGTTTCACACTACTGCTGATTCAGAGCGATCCGAACGCGGAGGGTTTCTACAGCAGGTTGGGCGCCGAGCGGATCGGCGAGGTCCCGTCGCAGACGGAAGCCGGACGCATGCTGCCGCTGTTGCTATTCCCGCTGACGGACGGGGATGGAAGATGACTTGCTGTCAGTGTCAGGGTGCCGAGAGCGTGTTCTCCGGCTGGCACGTGCGCAGGGAGCTGAGACGCTACAGGCGGTCCGGGCCGCGGCCGACCACGCGCATACTGATCGATGCCCTGAAGGCGGAGGGCGCCGAGGGCGCGACGATCCTCGACATCGGTGGCGGCTTCGGCGCGCTCCATCACGGTCTGCTCGAGGCCGGTGCGACTCGCGCCACCGGCGCGGAGGCGGCGACAGCGTACTTGGAAGCGGCCTACGATGAGGCGAAGCGTCAGGGTCATGCCGACCGCGTCGACTACCGGCACGGTGACTTCGTGTCGCTGGCGGACGAGCTGGGACCCGCCGAGATCGTCGCACTCGATCGCGTGATCTGCTGCTACCCGGACATGGATGCGTTGGTGACACTATCGGTGGGGAAAGCACGCCGGCTGTACGGCCTCGTCTACCCGCGCGACGTGTGGTGGACAAAGATGGGTCACCGCCTCCTCAACTTTTTGTTCCGGCTCACCGGCAACCCGTTCCGGGTGTTCATCCATCCAACGCGGTCAGTGGATGCGCTGGTCCGCGGCGCCGGTCTCCGGCGACTCTTTCAACACGAGACTATATCCTGGCAGGTGGTCGTCTACGGTCGCGAGACGAGCTAAGGCGGGGACAGGCGGAGGGCAGTAGTGTCGGCTACAGGCCTTCGCGCCGGTAGCGCTGCCGCGATGCGCGCCAGCACCTTCTCGGCGGTGGCGCGATAGGAGGTGAGCTTACCTCCGTAGATGCTCAGCAGGCGCGGCGGATCACGGCCGTCACGGTCGGTATCCAGAATCGTCTCGCGCGAGCGATGGAAGGCGTGACCCGGCCCGGCGGGCAGCACGCGCAGGCCGGCGAAGGCGTCCAGTACGGTGCAATTATCCCGGTAGCGCGGGAAGTGACGGTGCAGGACCCGCAGCAGATAGTTCCGCTCGGCGCGCAGCGGGCTCACCTCGTCGGGGTCGCCCCGGAAGCGCGTCTCCGTCGTCCCCACCATGGTATTCCCCTTCCACGGCATGACGAAGACGGCCCTGCCGTCGCGCGGCACCTCGATGTAGTAGAGTCCCCGCTCGACGGTGCCGTCAACCACGATGTGAGAGCCCTGAACGAGATCGATCTTGCGAAAGCCTGGCGCCGGAGCGATGCGTTCGACGACCCGGTTCACCCAGGGCCCGGCGGCGTTCACCAGCACGCGGGCCTCGCAGGACAGTTCGCGCCCGTTTTCCCTGTAGTTGATGACGCAGCCGTCATCGGTGAGCTGGGCGGACTCGAGCTCGGCGGGCATCGCCAACTCGGCGCCGAGCTCACGGGCCGAGCTCATCACGGCGGCGGTGAGCAGCGCGTCGTCGGTCTGGGCGTCCGAGTAGCGGAAGACGGCGTCCAGGTCGTCGGTGACGAGCCCGTCCAGTTCGGCCCAGCGACGGCGAGGCAGCTTCTCGAAGCGGACCTCGTGCTTCAGGGCTCCCAGTGTCGCGTACAGGCTCAGGCCGATGCGGACCAGCCAGGGCCGGCGGCGCGTTCCAGAATAGACCGGGATGAAAAAGGGCTTGAGTTGAACCAGGTCGGGCGCCAGGCGACACAGTAGCGCTCGCTCGCGCAGACCCTCGCGGACGAGCGAGAGCTCGTAGCTCTCCAGGTAGCGCAAGCCGCCGTGTATGAGCTTGCTCGACTTGCTGGATGTCCCGGCAGCCAGCGCCTGCTTCTCGAGCAGCAGCACCGAGTGTCCGGCGGCGGCCACGGCCTGCGCCACCCCGACACCGTTGATGCCGCCGCCCACCACCACCACGTCGTAAGATGCGCTCATCGAGTCAGCGTCCCGGCGCCAGCCGCAGGTCGGTCAGCATCTCTCCGATCGCCATCGTCTCTATGAAGCGCGCGCCGCGAGCGGTGAGACCGAGCGCGAGGTCGGGATCGATGACCTCGTAAAGCGCCCAGCTCCACGGACCCGGCCAGAGCTCATCCTTGTCGGGGATCATCCGGTAGTTGCAGAAGATGTACTCCGGCTGGAAGCGCTCCGCCGCCTCACGGGTCAGCATGCTCCAGTCGGACAGCACCCAGCCGACGTTCTCGGCGCCCCGCTCCTTGGCTCGGGCTAGCGCTTCCAGATCGAACGAGATGATGACGCAGCGAGAGAGCACCGGCTGGATGGCTTTCAGTATTTTCTCCACCACCTTCTCGGTGCCGAACCTCGATAGGCTTTCCCGTTTGATCTCGACGAACGCCGTCACCCGAGCGTGCTTGCGAAGGAATACGACGGCCTCGTCGAGTGTCGGAACGTGCACCTCGCCGAACTCCGGCCCCAAGCGGGCTGTCTCGTTGACCCAGGCCTCCTTCACCTGCTCGAGCTTCATGTCCAGAACGCAGCGGTCGACTTTAGCGGTCCGCCACAGATCCGGGTCGTGCATCAACACCGGCACACCGTCGGCTGTGAGCTGTACGTCAAATTCGACGTAGCCGGCGCCGGCCTCGACCGCTGCCGCCAGGCTCTCCAGAGTGTTCTCGGGATAGCGCAGAGCGTAGCCGCGGTGAGCGATCAGCTTGGGCGGTTTTATTCGCACGTTCTTCGGTATGTCCAGTCCACGCATGAGTCGGTAGCCAGTAGCCGGTGGTCAGTAGTCGGTAGTCGGTAGTCGGTAGTCAGTAGCCGGTAATGTTCAGTGTTCAGTAGTCAGTAATAACTACGCATCCGAGCCGTGATTAGTGACGCGCGACCACCACCGGCCACCGGCCACCGACCACCGGCCACCGGCCACCGGCCACCGGCTACCGGCAACCGGCCACCGACCACCGGCCACCGGCCACCGGCTACCGACCACCGGCCACCGGCTACCGGTCACTGGCCACCCTCCGCCTCCTCCTCTGGATAGAGCGACACGCGGACGTAATTCTCCGTGTTCAGGTGGCGAACGGCTGCTTCCTGCACGATCTCGGTCGTCAGCCCGTCGATCAGGTTGGCGTAGTTGAGGATGTTCCTCGGGTCCATACCGTAGCGCTCGTAGGCGAGCAGCTGGCCGAGCCAGTAGCCGTTCTCGCGCAGATCGGTCTCCAGCTGACGGCGCTGCATCTCCTTCACCTTATCGATGTCCTGCTGCGAAGGCCCGAAGCTCTTCAGGCTGTCGACCTGCTGGAAGACGGCTCCCGTCAGTTCCTCCAACCGTTCCGGCGCGGTGCCGAAGCCGATGGCGAACTGGTAGTCGGGTATGGGGTCGCGGCTGCCGCTGCCGCCGGCGCTGACACCGTAGGTCCCGCCCATGTCCTCGCGCAGGACTTCGCGGAGCCGGATGCGCAGCGCGTTGCCCAGTGCACGAATCGCGTAGCGGTTCTCGCGCGTCCACTCGAAGGGCCCGGTGAAGATGATCTGAGTCTGGCTCTTCGGCTCGATCCCCTTGTATACGGTCTTGTCGATGACGCCGGTGGGATAGCGGAGCCCCTCGTCGCGCCAGGTCTCCTGCCGGCCCGTCGATGGCAGGCCTCCGATGTAGGTCTGAATCAACGGCTTCAGGCTGTCGGGGTCGAAGTTGCCGACGAACACGAAGATGAAATCGCTGGCGTCTGCGAAGCGGTCACGGTAAAAGTCGAATGAGACGTCGAGGTTCATCTCGTCGTACAGGTCCATGCTGGGCGGTCGTGCCCGGAAATGGTGCTGGGTCAGCGTGAGGTTCAGCGTGTCTCGGAATGCCGAGTTGGGATCGGCACTGCGGTTTGCCAGGAAGGCCTGGATGCGCGACTTGAACGAGAGGAAAGCCGTGCTGTCGCGCCTCGGCTCTGTGAAGTACAGATAGATGAGCTGGAACATCGTCTCCACATCCGAGGGCGAAGCGCTGCCGGAGAGGCCCTCGGAGAGCGAGCCTAGCGACGGCGAAACGCGAACCACCTTTCCGGCCAGCTTCTTCTGCAGGTCGACGAGGCTGAACTCGCCGATACCACCGAGTTGGACGAGCGTAGAAGCGGTTATCGCGGACACGTAGGCCTCGTCGCTGGCCAGAGACGTTCCGCCGGGACTCCAGGCGCGGAAGACGATCTCGTCGTCCTTGAAGTCGGTCGGCTTGAGCAGGACGCGGACCCCGTTGGCCAGCGTCCAGCGCTGCACGCCGATCTCTTCGATCTCTTCGGCGGCGACGATCTCCGCCGGTTCCGGGATATGAGCGATCAGCGGCGCGTCGCTCGTCGCGTCTTCGTAAGCGGCGATCTCCGCCGCCTCGACCGCGGCGAACACCGCCAGCAGCTCATCCTCGCCCGGGACCCCGGCCTCTTCCTTCTCCGGTCCATCCGCGGTTATCACCCTATTACGATCGGTGATCCACTCGCGGCCGACGCGATTGACTTCCTCGATACGCACACCGGGAACGAACTCCTGATGCAGCTCGTACTCGTAGGCGATGCCCGGGATGGGCTCTTTGTAGAGGAAGGCGCGAGCGTACTCGGCGGCGTAGCTGGACGACTCTGTCTTCTCGCGCTCCGCGTAGGCCTGCTCCAGCGACCTCAGCAGCTCGGTCTTCTCGCGCTCCAGTTCGGAGTCTGTGAAGCCGTGCCTGGCGACTCGCTGTGCTTCGGTGAGCAGCGTCTCGAGCGCCAGCTGGTGGCCGTTGTCCTGGACCCCGGCGCCCAGAGTGTAGAACTCTTTGGCGCCGATGAAGCGGCCCTGTCCGGAGAAGGCACCGATGAAGGGCGGCTCGGCCTCCTGGGTGAGCTCGAACAGCCGTGTGTTGAGCATCTGGTTGTAGAGCGACTCGACGATCGATTGCCTGTAGGCGCCCACGGTTGTCTCTTCACGCAGCGGCAGCTTCCAGTAGACGTTCACCGAGTTGAAGGTGGCCTCCGGATCAGTGGCGATAGCGAACAACGTCTCTTCATGATCCGGGACCGGATAGGTGGGCCGCTCAGGCGGATCCTCGGATCCCGACAGGCCGGCGAAGTGCTGGTGGATCAGCTGCTCGATGGCCGACGCCTCGAAGTCGCCAACCGCGACGACAGCCATCAGGTCGGGGCGGTACCAGTCACGGTAGAACCGTTTCAGCACCTCGTAGTCGAAGCTCTCCAGTATCTCTGGCACCCCGATCGGCAGGCGCTCGGCATAACGCGAGCCCTGGAAGAGGATGGGGAACTGTCTGTCACGAATCCTGGCGCTGGCGCCGCGGCCCAGCCGCCACTCCTCGACCACCACGCCCCGCTCCTTGTCGATCTCCTCATGATCGAACACCTGTCCGTGTGCCCAGTCTTCCAGGACCTGGAATGCCGTGAGGATCAGTTCCGCGCTGTCCGTCGGGACCTTCAGCATGTACACCGTCTCGTCGAAGCTGGTGTACGCGTTCAGATCGGGCCCGAAACGCATCCCGATACCCTCCAGGTAATCGACTAGCTCCTGCTTCTCGAAGTGCTCCGTCCCGTTGAAGGCCATGTGCTCGACGAAGTGCGCCAAGCCCAGCTGGTCCTCGTCCTCCAGCACCGAGCCAGCCTTCACCACCAGGCGCAGCTCCGCGCGTTCCTGCGGCTCCCGGTTCTCCCGGATGTAGTAGCGCAGGCCGTTGGGGAGGGTGCCGACGGTGATGGCCGGATCGACGGGCAGTGGGCTGGCCGGATCGCGGGCCGGCTGCTGCGCCGCGGCTGGCGACTGCGCCGAGAAGGCGGCGACGACGGCGAAGACGAGCGCTGAGAGGGACCGCTTCATGTTGAGAGCTCCGGTGATTAAGCCTTGGTATTCGGGGTTGGGATTCAGGGATTCGGGGTACGAGATTCGGGGAGTCGGGGAGTCGGGGATTGGGGGAGGTAGGGAAGCTCAGACCCTACCCACTCCCCACTCCCCGAACCCCCGAATCCCAACGGTCCATAATGTGGCCTCCGCTGGCCCACGGCTAGTACGCTCTGAGCTTGAGAACCCTCCTGGCTTCGGTCATATTCAGTTGATTCTAGGGATTCGGACCACAGAAGCTCAGGGGCAACACGGTTACAGCTAGATGAAATCTGCGGAGATCAGGCAGCGGTTCATAGAGTACTTCGTGCGGAACGGGCACACGCACGTGCCGTCGTCGTCGCTGGTGCCGGTGGACGACCCGACGCTCCTCTTCACGAACGCGGGGATGAACCAGTTCAAGGGGACGTTCCTGGGTCAGGAGCCGCGGCCGTACAAGCGTGCGACGACCTCGCAGAAGTGCGTGCGAGCCGGTGGCAAGCACAACGACCTCGAGGAAGTAGGTCGCACGGCGCGGCATCACACCTTCTTCGAGATGTTGGGCAACTTCTCGTTCGGTGACTACTTCAAGCGGGAGGCGATTCGCTTCGGTTTCGAGTTCTTCACCGAGGACCTGGGTTTCGAGCCGGATCGCATCTGGGCCACGATCCACCACAGCGACGACGAGGCGTTCGAGCTGTGGCAGGAAGTCGTGGGTCTGCCGCCGGGCCGAATCCTGCGATTCGGTGACAAGGACAACTTCTGGCAGATGGCGGACACGGGGCCCTGCGGCCCGTGCTCGGAGATCCACTACGACCAGCGACCGAAGGGCTCGAAGCAGGATCTCTCGGAGGCGGAATTCGAGACGCTGACCGAGGCGGGCCAGATCCTCGAGCTCTGGAACCTCGTCTTTATGCAGTACGTCCGCGACGAGCAGGGGAACCTGACGCCGCTGCCCAAGCCGTCGATCGACACGGGCGCCGGTCTCGAGCGAATCGCGGCAGCGGTGCAGGGCGTCGACTCGAACTATCACACCGATCTGTTCATGCCGCTCATCGGTCGGGCGGAAGAGCTGGTGGAGCGGAAGTACGAGCCAGCGGAGGAGAGCGGGACCTCTTTCCGTGTGCTGGCGGACCACGCCCGGGCAGTGGCTTTCCTGATCGCCGACGGCGTCTTCCCGACCAACGAGGGTCGCGGCTACGTGTTGCGCCGCATCCTGCGGCGTGCCGGCCGCCACGCCTGGCTGCTGGGCCGGCGCGAGCCGATGCTGTACGAGATATGCGACGAAGTCATCTCGTCCATGGGTGACACGTTCCACGAG
>JBDHHZ010000099.1:0-8656 GCA_039589115.1 Gemmatimonadota bacterium
GTGGTTTCGAGGCACCTGCGCGGCCGTTTCCTCTTCGATCGGGACGCGACCTACTGGTATCTGACGGCGCGGTTCGACGCAGGCGCCGATGTCAAGACGACCAATTTGACTGACGAGTTCGATTACCAGAAATTCAAGGATCGTTACCGTAAGGCGATTCCTCTCTTCCTGATCGGCGACAACGGCAAGTTGACGGTCTTCACGGTAATCGATCCGCCAGAGCCCGGCCCGGGTCAGAGAGTTACGGCCGTCGTCGACCCGCTGGGCGAAGCGCCGGAGAGCACAGCTTCGGACTGATCCCTGATCTCCAGGGGGATACAGAGAACATGAAACTGATCGGTGAGCTGTACCAGCTACAGGAGGAACACGGCTATCTCCGTGAGGAAGACCTACGAGAGGTGGCCGAGCGGCTTCGAGTCCCCCTCTACCGCATCGAGGAGGTCGTCTCCTTCTATACGCACTTCCGCACTTCGCCTCCACCAACGACAGAGGTCGCCGTATGCCGCGACATCTCCTGCCATCTGTTGGAGGGTCGGGATTACTGCTCCAAGGTAAAAGAGCTTCTCGAGGGTGAGCCTGACATGGAAGTGCACGAGGTCTCGTGCCTCGGTCGCTGCGAGCATGCTCCAGCCGCTCTGGTTAACGGCGTCCCGGTCGGCCGGGTCAGCCCCGAGGAGCTGGCCCACAAGGCGCGGAACGCGGAGGTGCTGCCACCGGCGGACAGGGCAGAGACCCGGCGCTGGCGTATCGACTACAGCAGCGAGAGCGGCGAGAAGTACTCGATCTACGAAACCCATAGGGTGCGTGGCGACACGGATGCCGCCGCTGCCGAGATCGTCGAGACGCTCAAGCAGGCGGGCCTGCGAGGGATGGGCGGCGCCGGATTCCCGACGGGCCTCAAATGGGAGATCGTGCGCAAGGAAACCGCCACACCGAAGTACATCATCTGCAACGCGGACGAGAGCGAGCCCGGCGCATTCAAAGACCGAGTGATCCTCGAGGAGCTACCGCACCTGGTGATCGAGGGGATGTGTCTGGCCGCCCTGGTCACCGGCGCCAAGCAGGGGTGGGTGTACGTCCGCAGCGAGTACGAGCCGGAGCGGCGCGCGATGCAACTGGCGCTGGACGATGCGCGGGCGCATGGCGTACTGGGCGAGCACTTCGACATCGAGATATTCGTGTCGCCCGGCGGCTACATCCTCGGCGAAGAGACCGCTCTGCTGGAAGCGCTGGAAGACCGGCGCGGCGAGCCCCGCAACAAACCTCCCTACCCCGGCCAGAAGGGACTTCGGGGCAAGCCCACGGTGATTAACAACGTGGAAACGCTCGCCATGGTCGCGCCCATCCTCGGAAATGGCGCCGATTGGTGGAAGAGTCAAGGAGTACGCGGCCATTCGGGGCTCAAGTTCATCGGCGTGTCGGGTCACGTCGAGAATCCGGGCGTTTTCGAGATCCCCCTGGGTACCACTGTGGCCGAGCTGATCGAGAGGGCCGGAGGTGTCAAAGACGGTATGCCGCTCAAAGCGTTCGCGCCCGGCGGGGCGAGCTCCGCCTTCCTGCCCGCCGAGCGAGTCGACGTGGCGATCGACTTCCAGTCGATCGCCGACGCCGGCAGCATGCTCGGTGCCGCCGCGTTCATCGTGATAGCCGAAGGCACCGACATGATCGATGCAGCGACCAACGTCACCCGCTTCTTCCGCAACGAATCGTGCGGGAAATGCGTGCCATGCCGCGTGGGAACGCATAAAGTCGTAGCCATGCTCGAGGACGCGCTGGCCGGTGCGGGTGACGGAGCGCTCGTGGAGCTCTTACCCGGCCTCGAAGAATCGCTGGCCGAGTCATCGATCTGCGGGCTGGGACAGGTAGCACTGACCCCGGTCGCGTCAGTATTGAAGTACTGGGGTGACGAGTTGAACGCGCATCTTGCGAGAGAGCGATGATCAAGAAGGCGGAATCCACCGGGACCATAAGTCTGACGATCGACGGAATACAGGTCAACGTCCCTGGGGGCACGACGATCTGGGAGGCCGCGAAGGGGGCGGGTGTCGAGATCCCGGTCCTCTGCCACGACGAGCGCCTGCGACCGGTGGGCGTTTGCCGCATGTGCGTCGTCGATGTCGGCGAGCGCGTTCTGGCCGCGTCGTGCACCCGCGAGGTCGCCCAAGACATGAACGTGCAGACGCGTTCCGAGAAAGTGGAACGCTGCCGCCGGACGCTCACCGAGCTACTGCTGTCCGACTATCCGGCCGATTCGGCGCGCCAGACGAGCACCGGCGACGATAAGCTGCTGGAGTTGGGCCGCGACTACGGTATCGACCAAGCGGCGATCGCTCTGCCGGCCGGCGATCCCCGGCCGCAGGACGCGTCATCGCCGGTGATCGCGGTGGATCATGCCGCCTGCATTCTCTGCGACCGCTGCATCCGGGCCTGCGACGAGGTCCAGCACAACGACGTGATCGGGCGCACCGGCAAGGGTTACACCTCGCGCATCTCCTTCGATTTCGACGACCCGATGGGCGATAGCACTTGCGTCTCGTGTGGCGAATGCGCTGCGGTCTGTCCCACAGGTGCTCTGACCAACAAGACGATCACGGTTCCTATCCAACCCGCGCACGCACTGAGGCAAGTGGAGTCGGTGTGCCCGTACTGCGGCGTCGGTTGTGCTATAACCTACCATGTCGACGATGATGCGAATGCGGTCGTACTCGCGGAGGGCCGCGAGAGCCCGGCCAGCGAGTCGCGCCTCTGCGTGAAAGGCCGCTATGGGTTCGACTATGCGAAGCACCCGCAGCGACTCACGGTCCCGTTGATCCGCAAGGAAAGCTCTTATCCAAAGGGTCCGCTTTCATCGGCGGTGAAAGGCGAGCGTCGCAAGAAGCCCGGTGGGCTGGTCGACTACGACGAGGTGATGCCGGCATTCCGCGAAGCGACATGGGATGAAGCGCTGGACCTGGTGGCAACTCGTCTGAAGGGGATCAAGGAGCAGCACGGTTCTTCGACACTCGCCGGCTTCGGCTCGGCGAAGTGCTCCAACGAGGAGGCCTACCTGTTCCAGAAGCTGGTCCGCGCCGTATTCGGCACGAACAACGTCGACCACTGCACGCGGTTGTGTCATGCATCGTCGGTGGCCGCGTTGCTCGAGGGCATCGGGTCGGGCGCGGTGACGAACGTATTCGCCGACGTACGCAATGCCGACGTCGCCATCGTCACGGGCAGCAACACCACGTCAAACCACCCGGTTGCGGCAACGTTCATAAAGGATGCGGCAGCGAGCGGCACCGCGCTGATCGTCATCGACTCGCGGGAGACCGGGATCGCCCGCCACGCCCATCATTTCCTGCAGATCAAGCCGGGCTCGGACGTGGCTCTATACAACGCGATGATGCACGTGCTGATCGAAGAGGACCTGATCGATCACGATTACATCCGCGACTACACCGAGAATTACGAAGCGTTGCGCGATCTTGTGAAGAAGTACACGCCGGCGATGGCCGAGAAGATCTGCGGCGTAGACGCCGCGAAGATCGCCGAAGTCGCCCGCGTCTTCGGAAACGCCGGCGCCGCCATCGTGTTCTGGGGGATGGGGATCTCCCAGCACACCACCGGCACCGATAACGCACGTTGCCTGATCGCTCTGACGCTGCTGACCGGCAACGTGGGCCGCCCCGGTACCGGGCTCCACCCGCTGCGCGGCCAGAACAACGTGCAGGGCGCCTCGGACGCCGGCCTGATACCGATGGTCTTCCCTGACTACCAGAGCGTAGCGAGCGGCGAATCGAAGAAGAAGTTCGAGGCGGCGTGGGGCACGTCCCTCGACAGCAAGCCCGGCCTCACCGTGGTCGAGATCATCAACGGCGCGCTGGGCGGTCGCATCAAGGGGATGTACATGATGGGCGAGAACCCGTTTCTTTCGGATCCTAACGTGAACAAGGTCCGGAAAGCGCTCGCCAATCTCGAGTTCCTCTGCGTGCAGGACATCTTCCTCACCGAGACCGCCGAGGTCGCCGACGTCATACTGCCGGCCACATCGTTCTTCGAGAAGGACGGTACGTACACGAACTCGGATCGTCGAGTGCAGATCGGGCGCAAGGTGCTCGATCCGCCGGGACAGGCACGCCTCGATTGGCAGCTGGTCTGTGAGATCGCCACGCGCATGGGCCACCCGATGAATTACGAGAGCGCCGAGGAAGTTTTCGCGGAGTTCACTTCTCTCGCCCCCAGCTACGCGGGCCTCGACTACGAGAACCTGAAGCCGACCGGCAAGCTCTGGCCCTGTCCCGACCCCGAGACGAGCGACGGCGTGCAGCTTCTGTTCGGCGACGGCTTTCCGACGGCGAGCGGGCGCGGCAAGTTCGTACCGGTCGACCACCAGCCGGCCGCCGAGCTACCCGACGGAGAGTACCCCTTCATACTCAACACGGGGCGAGTGCTCGAGCACTGGCACACCGGCACGATGACGCGTAGAGCACGTGTTCTCAACGCCATCGAGCCGGAAGCCCACTGTCAGATGAACCCGAATGACCTGGTCGAGCTCGATGTGGGTTCGGGAGGCCTGGTGACTCTGAGCACGCGGCGGGGCTCCATCACATTGCGGGCCCGTGCGACTGTCGGTGTCGCCCGGGGGAACGTGTTCGTTCCGTTCCACTTCAGGGAAGCCCCAGCGAACGTCCTGACCAACGACGCGCTGGACCCCTTCGGGAAGATCCCGGAGTTCAAGTTCTGCGCGGTGAAGGTCGAGAAGGTCTAGGGTCGATCAGTAGCGGAACAGAGCGACCGCCGCGCTGTCGGTCTCCGCGTCCGGAATCTGGTTAGGGCCGACTGCGTAGACGTCGCCAGCATGGCTCAACGTCTGTACGGCGGCCAGGTCGAGCAGGTCCTGGTCGCCCGGCTGCCGCTCTTCGCGCAGGACCACCTCACCGGCACCGGCATCGAACGTACCCCATAGCTGGACTCCCACCGCCACGAACAACGCGTCCACGCGACCTTGATGCGCCGCCGGGATGATCCTGCTCAGGTTTCGTGATGTCTTGCCCGTTCCGGTCAGCTTCCGATACTGTGCCGCCGCCCGCTCCTGCGCTCTGGCGAAGTGCGGCTCCAGGATGTGCCAGGCCTTTTCGTGAAGCTCGGCTGCCGACAGACCATCCGGATTCCCAGTGATCCCTTCATCCATCAGTTGGGCACAAGTGTTCGCATCACGATAGATCGGCAGCAGGTAGTCGACGCCCGCGAGCACGAGCGGCGTACGCTCCGCGCACACCAGGTCCTGCAGCCCTTTGTCAATCTGCTTGAAGTAGCGGAGCAGATCCTTCTTGTGCTCCGATTCATCGCCAGCCGAACCGTGTCCATGGAAGATCGCCGACCCTCCTCGTGCGGCGGTGTGAAACTGGAGTTGCCTCTCTCGCTCTTCACCGCCCAGCGCCTCCGCCAGACTCCTCGGTACGTCCTCCAGGTTCACCTCGCCGATTCTTTGTCGCGTGCCCTGCAGCAGGCGCACCTGCTTCTGGCTCAATGCGAGGACATAGAACCGTCCGTCGCCGCTCAGCAGGCTCAAGAGCGGCTTGACGTGGAACCGCTCGGTGACGACCACGAGCTCTGAGAACTCTGTCGGGAGGCGATAGCTGTGAAACGTCTGCGGCGACATGAACACAGCGAGACCATCGCTCTGGTGCTGCCAGAAGACCTTGTCACCGAGAAGGCGCTGAGCGGGCTCGAGGATCTTGTCAGCGTCAGCGCGACGTAGTCCGTTCTTGCGCAGACGGTCGCTGGCCTGCTTCAGTAGGTTCTTGAAGCGGATCGGGTCCTGTTGGGTCTCGGGCCCCGCCCGGTGAGTGGGAAGGTAGAGCGAGACACAGAGGCTACCGCGCTCAGCCGTGAGCGCCCTGACTTCGTCTTTGCTCAGAAGGTCCATCGCATGATCTCTTTGTCTGCCGGTTGTCCCTGGGCTATTCTTCAAGATACCACCGTCGGCGCCCCACGCCACGCGGGTCCAGGGCCCGATCGGAGGCAGCGATGAATCCTCGCAGCGGGTGCAGCCGTAGTGGTCTTTAGAAGCGGGTTGGCAACCACCCCGTAAGGAACCGGAGCCGATGTTCATGATCGAGCTATTGCTCGCCGGCGGCGCTGCCTACGGCGCTTACAAATACACCAAGAAATTCGTGGTCAAGAAGCTGCGTTTCGTGCCCAAAGCACGGCGCGGCGTCGCCCCCTGGCTGGCCGGGGCGGGTGCTCTGATCCTGGCCGCCCCTGTGGCCGCGGCCCTGCCGGTCATCACGGCCTTCACCGCCGCCGCCTTCGGAGCAGGCGTAGCCGGAGGGATGCACTCCGGCAACAAGGAGGTGGAGGATACGAACGTCTGGGGCGACCGGAGGACTTAGCGGCCCGGCCTAGTCCCGCTCCACCAGGTGCCCCGCAGGTGTCGCAGGCCCTTTCCTACCCGACCGGCTCACCCTGTATCCAACGCTGAGCCAGCGTGAAAGCCGCTGCCACGATGATCATCAGCAGCACGCCGTAGGCCGCAGCGGCGCCCAGATCGAAGTCGCGGAGCTGCGAGAGAATCTCGATGGAGATGGGGCGGGTGCGATGCGTGTACAGTACGATGGACGCGACGAACTCGCCCAGCCCGGTAACGAAGGCGAGTGAGGCGCCGGCGGCGATCGCTGGGAGCAGGCCGGGAATGGTGACGCGCCGCAACGTGCGCCACGGCCCGGCGCCCAGCGAAGCGGCCGCTTCCTCGAGGCTCGGATCGAGCTGACGGTAGCCGGCCAGAGCGGCCCGGCCGGTCAACGGCAACACCCGCAGTGTGTAAGCCATCACGAGTATCCAGGCCGTTCCCACGAACACGAAACGTCCCAGCCAGGGCTGGCTCACGCTGAAGGTGGTGGCCAGAGCGATGGCCAGCACCGTGCCGGGCAGAGCCCACGGCAGAGCGAGCATGCCCTCCAGCAGGCGGCTGCCCCTGACGCGCCAGCGCACGATCAGCTGGCCGACGGCGATGGCGAGAGCTACGGCGATGAGCGTGGCGGCGCTGGCCATGACCAGCGAGTTGACGATCGGTCGCAGCGTCCGCGGCTCGGCGAAGAGCTGCGCGTAGTTCTCCAGCGAATAGCTGGGCGGCAGGGTCTGCGTGGTCCAGGTACCGTCGGGGACGAACGAGACGAGCAGCAGCGTGAGATGGGGTAGAACCAGCACGAGGACGCCGAGCCCGGCTGCCACCGGTAAACCGATTGCCGCCAGGCGCGACCTGACCGGGACGCGCAGCGGAGCCGTCCCCTTGCCCGGCGCCACGTACTCGCGGGCTCCCTCCCAGCGCGCCAGCGGCCAGAGCACCATCAGCGACACAGCCGCCAGCATGACCGTCTCCACCATGGCCATCGCCATCTCGCCTTGGAGCTTGCTGTTGAAGATCTGGGTCGTCATCACCCGAAAGCCTCCGCCCAGCACGTATGGTGCACTGAACGAGGCCATCGAGGTCATGAAAGTCAGCAGCGAGGCTCCCACCAGGGTCGGCGTGAGGAGCGGCAGGGTCACTCTGGTGAATGTGCGGAACCGCCCGGCACCCAGCGAAGCGGAAGCTTCCAGCACAGCGGGATCGAGCCGCGCCAGGCCGGCCAGTGTGAAGAGATAGAAGTAGACGTACATCGAGTAGGCGTGCACGGCGAGAATCGCGCCCGCACCGCGCAGTTGCCAGGGCGGCGAATCGAGCCCCAGCGCGTCTTGCACCAGCCGAGTGGCGATCCCGCTCTCGCCGTAGATGAAGAGGATCGCGATGACACCGACCAACGGCGGCAACAGGACCGGCATCGCAGCCAGCGCCCCCAGCAGACGGCGGCCGGGAAACTCGTAGCGCGCGAACAGCAAGGCCAAAGGCACGCCGATGAGCGCGGAGAGCAGAACGGTAAGCGCCGAGATCCAGGAGCTCGCCCACAGCGCCCTCAGCTCGGCCGGCGTATTGAAGAACTCGGCGTAGTGACGAAGCGTGATCGTACCGTCGCCCCGGACGCTCTCCCCGACTACCACCAAGTTCGGGTAGACGACGGCCCAGATGAGGACGACGAATACCGCAACCGCCAGGAGCCGGGCTCGCCCGCTCAGCCGCCCACCGCTCCTCCCGCTCCCAACCTTCATGCGCTGTCGGGTCCCTCCTGCTCCGGAAAGGCGAACAGGCCCGCCGGAGCCGCGCGTGGCCTCAGCGCTACAACCGCTCCCGGCCCGGCTGTATCGCCCGTCGCCTGAACTTCCAGCTCGCCGCCCTCGACCTTTACGGTATAGACGTAGGCCGAGCCGGCGAACCGCCGGTCGGTCACCGTGCCGCGAACAGCGCCGGCATCGTCGGGCTGCGCGAGCTCGAGCGCCTCCGGTCGCGCCAGAACTCGGATGCTAGCACCGCTGCCGATGCGCCCGGCGCTCGAGGGCACCAGGGCCGTCCATACCACATCCCCGGGCAGGCGGCAGGTCAACGTACCGGCGTCGGAGTCCTGCTCCGCCACGCCCGCGACGCTGCCCGCGCGGCCCAGAAAAGTGGCGACGAACTGTGTGGCAGGGTGATGGTAGAGCTCCTCGGCCGGGCCGACCTGTTCGATGCGGCCGTCTCGCATCACGGCGATCCGATCGCTGAGGTCGAACGCTTCCTCTTGATCGTGGGTGACATAGATCGCCG
>JBDHHZ010000100.1:0-8534 GCA_039589115.1 Gemmatimonadota bacterium
CGTTGGCCCTCAACGCCCTGTTGATCGCGCACGAGCTGAAGTTGAACGTGCCGTTCTGGTTCGCGATTACCCCGTTGTCCGGGAAGTCGCCCGAAACATCGCAGTCGGCGTGCGCGCTGCCCGACATGTCGTCGTCGACTATGGCGGTTCCGTAAAACTGTGTTCCGTACTCGAGTTCCAGGCAGCCGGTCACGATCGCGATGCCCGCAAACTTGTACGGGTCATCTCCTTCGCACTCCAGGTGACCCATCTTGAGCGGGCCGTTGGCGATTAGGATCCCTTGACCGTACCCACACGGTTCGTAGTCGCGTTCGTCCGACGGTACATACGGCGGCCTGATCTCGGCACCATCCGGGAAGTAGATGATCGGATGATAGTCGTAGCACGCATGGCCCGGATCGTCCGAGCCCCAGTTGTAGGGGTCATCGGTGTTGCAGGTCCCGTCTCCGTTCAGCGATGGGAACGACATCTGACGTTCCGAGCCGTCCCAGCCCGGGAATACGTGGTCGGCCAGCGCGATCAGCGAGTCGCGCGTCAGGTTGCCGAACTGCGTGAAGGTCTCGTTGTCTATCGTCGGGTCTTCGATGATCGGGTCGGTGATACTCTCAGACGCCGGATACGGGTCCTGATGAAGGTCGTCGTTCTCAGGGTGCAGGTCGATGTCGTTCACGTCGTCGACCACGATCGCCGCCGTGCTCACCGGGTCGTCGGAGCAGTCCGCGGCGTCCCAGCCCGGCGGCGCGCCGTCCTGGGCACTGATCCACGGCTGGCCGTTGTACCTGCAGCCGTAACCGCAAAAGCCCGGATCGGTGACGATATCACCCAGGTAGTCCCGGTCGTCGGCGCCCATGTGGATCGCGCCGCGGGCCACCAGCGCGGCCCGCATGAACGCATCGTTGCCACCCGAGGCGCCGCCCGTGAGGACGTAGTTGACGACCCGCTGCCCGGCCTGCGCTCCCGGCCCCCGGCCTTCCGTGCTGAGCATGAACAGCGGCTGACTGCCCTCTCCATTGTCCAGGCGCATTATCACGCCTCGATAGGCGGAGCCGCTGCCCAGGGTCCGCCAGTTCAGGGCGACGCTGTCTCCCGGCTCCATGTCCGTCAGGACACTGTCCTTCCAGATCGCCGCCACTTCCTGGAGCCCCGCCTCCGCCGCGTAGAACGCCAGGCTCGACTGGCGCATCGCCTGGGAGGATAAACGCTCATCGCCGCTCGTCATGATCGCCGCTATCGTCGCGACGCTCATAACCATCAACACGAAAATGACCATGGGGAGGACAAAGCCCCTCCTGGTCATCAGCTCCTTCTTCAGCTGGCTCGTCGGTTGCTTCATGACAGCTTTAATTCGTACCTCGCCCTCGCGGCGGGTCACGTAGGCTGGAGCGCGCTGAACTCGCGCCCCAAACCGGGGCAAGCGGCATGCCACCCCCGAACCTGGGGTCTTCAGCAGATAACTTCTTGTGGGTTCTTAGGATAGCGGTGGCGCCAGCGGCGCGGAACACTTGTTCCCGGCAAAGCTTTCGGTCATCCTGACCGTTAGTGAGCTGCTGAAGCTCAACCGCCTGGGTCTGCGAACCTATCGGGCCGGAACGGCGCCCAGTCGATCTTCGCCGTACCCGACAGGGCGAGCTCCGCGACGATCTGGCCGGCCAGCGGAGAGATCAGGATCCCGTCGCGTCCGTAGCCCGTCGCATAGAGCAGCCCGTCCAGCTCCGGATCGGGACCGATGATGGGTGAGGAGTCGATGCTGATCGGTCGCAGCCCGGCCCAGCGCTCGATCGGCCTCAGGTCGGCCAGCCCCGGCACGAGCTGCGAGACCGACTCATGGACGGTTCGTAAACCATCGTCGGTGATGGAGCGATCGAATCCCACGTCCTCCATGGTGCTGCCGGCCAGTACCGTGTCGTCCGCACGCGGCACCAGGTAGCGGCCGGCGTGGCTAGCTACGAGCCGCTTCAAGGCCAGCGCTCGCGCCGGGAAGCGCGCCAGCTGGCCGCGCACCGGCCGTACCGGCAGCGCGCGGGGCAACCCGCCGATCGTCCCGCTCCAGGCACCAGCCGCCAGCACGACACGCTCCGCTTCCAGCGTGCGGCCATCCGCCATGGCTACCCCGGTCACCCTCCCGCTTCTCGACAATATCTCCGCCGCAGGGTTACCGGCGATCAGGCGGATGTCCGTCCGGCCGATCGCATCGGACAGCGCCTCAGCCAGCCGCTGGCTGTCGAGCTGTCCCTCCTGAGGCAGCCACAGGTACGATACCACCCCGGTGGCGACGCCCGGCTGCAGCTCCGTCGCCCGGGCTGGATCGAGCAGCTCCGCCTCCAGGCCCATTTCCCGCTGCCAGCGTACCGTTTCTGCCGCCTCTTCGTGCTCGCGCTCCGATAGGTTCGCCACCAGCATCCCGTCCCAGCGCAACTGGAGGTCGCGACCCGACAGCTCCTCCAGCCGTGCCGCGAATTCGCGGTATCGGTTGCGACTCTCCAGGCCGAGGTCGAACTTCGCGCCCGGGCCGGCGGACTCGTACTGCGCGACCAGCATGCCCGCCGACGCGCCCGTCGCCGCCGCGCCGGGACGGCTACCCTCGACCAGCGTGACGGCGGCGCCCCGCTCCCACAGGGCAAGCGCTGCGCTGAACCCAGCGATTCCCGCACCGACGACTACGATCTCCAGCATAGGCCCTCTTGGTCTCCGCGCGAGGGTTCGTGCTTAGGCTGCGGGTCAATAATGCTGTACCCGGAACGGGCGATCAATCCGGTTGCCGTTCGGCCAGCAGTGCGGGAACAGATGGCGGCGCGCCGGGCTCGCGCACGAACCACGCGTGTCCCATCTTACTGCGCCAATGCCAGAACTCACGAACACTCGCCCGCGCGTGGCTCTCTTCGTCACGTGCATGGTCGATAACCTGTATCCCGGTGTCGGCATGGCCGCCGCAGATCTTCTGGAGCGGCACGGCGCCGACGTCGTCTTCCCCGAGGCGCAGACCTGCTGCGGGCAGCCAGCCTTCAACGCCGGATACCGGCGCGAAGCACGGATGATGGCTCGCCGTTTCCTGGACATCTTCTATCCGCGGCTGGACGACGGGCTGATCGACGCCATCGTCGCACCGAGCGGCAGCTGCGTCGCCATGGTCAAGCATCAGTTCCCTCGACTGTTCACGACAAAAGAAGATGCGGACTACCTGCGCCGCGCCCGGCGCGTCAGAGAGGTGACCTACGAGCTCACGGAGTACCTGGTCGACGTTCTCGGCGTGGATGAGACCGGCGCCCGCTTTCCCGGAAAGCTCGCTTACCATCCATGCTGCCACCTGTTGCGCGAGCTCGGCGTAGATGCCCAGCCGCGCCTGCTGCTCGCCTTCTTGAAGGACGCCGAAATCGTCGAGCTGCTGAACCCGGAAGAATGCTGCGGCTTCGGCGGCCTTTTCGCACTCAAGAATGCCGAGATCAGCACCGCGATGGGCCGCCGCAAGATCCGTAACCTGGAGGACAGCGAAGCCGAAGTCGTCGTCATGAACGACGTCAGCTGCATGGCCCACCTGAACGGGCTGCTGAGGCGCCAACGCCACCCCTGCAAAGCCGTGCATATCGCCGAGCTGCTGGACGGATCGTTCGATGGCGACGGGGAGGCCGGCGGATGAGAGTCGAGGTACGCGCACCGTATCGCACACGCGTCCGGCAGGCGCTGGCCGACGAGGGGCTGCGCGACGCACTCGACCGCGCCACTTCACACTTGAGCGAGCGCCGCGAACGAGCCATGGCCGCGGTGGACAGCGAAGCGCTGCGTGACCAGGCCCGGGCGGCCAGAAACCACGCCATCGAGCATCTGCCCGATCTGCTCGAGGAGCTGGAGCGCAACCTGCTCGGCAACGGATGCCAGGTCCATTGGGCGCGCGACGCCGCAGAGGCGCTGGGCGCGGTCCTCGATATCGCTCAGCAGCACCAGGTCCGTGATGTGGTCAAGTCCAAATCGATGGTGACGGAAGAGATCGGCCTCAACGACGCCTTCGAGCGATCGGGGATCGACGTCGTAGAGACCGACCTCGGCGAGTACATCGTCCAGCTCGCCGGGGAACCGCCCAGCCACATCATCGCGCCGGTCATTCACAAGCGAGTGGAAGACATCAGCGAGCTCTTCCAGGAGAAGCTCGGTATCGACCCAACGATCGAACCGGCCGACCTCTGCGCCGCCGCTCGTAGCGAGTTGAGGAGCGAGTTCTTGCTCGCCGACATGGGGGTCAGCGGCTGCAACTTCGCCATCGCCGAGAGCGGCACGATCTGCATCGTGACCAACGAGGGCAACGGCCGGATGGTGAGCAGCCTGCCGCGGGTCTATGTCGCCATCGTCGGGATCGAGAAAGTGGTGCGCAGCGTCGAGGACGCCATGCTGCTATGGCAGCTCGTATCACGCAGCGCGACGGGGCAAGACGTGTCGGTCTACTTCTCGATGAGCAGCGGGCCGCGTCGACGCGGACACACCGACGGCCCCGACGAGATGCACGTGATACTTCTCGACAACGGGCGTTCGCGGATCATGGAACGCGGATACGGCGAGGCCATGCTCTGTATCCGCTGCGGCGCCTGCGCCAACATATGCCCCGTCTACCGCGAGATCGGCGGGCACGCCTATGGACCGACACCCTACAGCGGTCCCATCGGCGCCGTCATCACACCATTGCTGGAGTACGACGTGACTGCGGCACGCGAGCTGCCCTTCGCTAGCACGCTGTGTGGCGCCTGTCGAGATGTGTGCCCTGTGAAGATCGACCTACCGCAACTCCTGCTCGATCTCCGCAGCAACGTCGTCGAGCGAGGCGCCACATCGCGGCTCGAGCGGACCGCGGTCGCCGCCTACGGCAAGGCCATGCGACGGTCGCGACCCTATCACTCTCTGGCCAGGCTGGCGCGCTGGTTCGGCTGGCTGGCACTGCTGCTGCCGCCGCTGAGAGCCTGGTCAAGGACCCGCGGCTTCTTGCGCTTCCCCTCTAAACGCTTCCGCGACCTGTGGCCCGAGCGCGTCCGCCACGACGAGGATCGGACGGCCGAATGATCCCCGACTACATCGAGCCCCGCGTAGCCATCCTGTCGCAACTGCGACGCATGGAATCAGGGTCAAAGGCGGCGGGGCTGCCGGAACTCCCATCGCCCGTGACGCACGCCGAAGGCGCCTCGCTCGCTAAGCTCTTTGGGTCGAAGCTGGAGGAGATCTCTGGAAGTTGCGACATACTGGATAGAGCGGCCGATGTCGCCGACCGCATCGTCGAGCTGGTCAAAGACTGGAGCGCCGAAGACGGCGACGCGACAGCCGATACCAATGACCCACAACCTATCGAGGTGTTGAGCTGGAGTCCGAAAGAGCTGCCGCTGGAGGGACTGAAGGGATTCCTCAAGGACTCCGGCATCTCGCTCCTGGTCCCGGACGACCTGCACGACGAGAGCTGGCGCGCCCGTGCGGCCCGGCCGAGCATCGGGCTGACTAGCGTCGACGCCGCGTTCGCCAGCACCGGATCGCTGGTCCTCGCACCGGGGCGCGGGCGAAGCAGAGCGGCCAGCCTCCTGCCGCTGCGCCACCTGGCGATCGTCCCCATGAGTAGGATCCACCCGACATTCGAGGCGTGGCTGGCTACGCTGCGACGCGAGGAGCGGCTGAGCTCCTACCTGAGGGTGAGCGGACAGATCGCCTTCATCACCGGACCCAGCAAATCGGCGGACATCGAGCAGATCTTGACGCTCGGAGTGCACGGGCCAAGAACCGTTCACGCGCTCGTCTTCGACGACACGAGATGAGGCAGTACCAGTGAGCCTCGGCGTTCAGGCCCTGGTGGCGGTGACGCCCATCCTGCTGGCCGGCGTGCTGCTGGTCGGCTTCCGCGTCGCAGCCAAGTACGCGATGCCCGCGGTCTACGTCGCTGCAGCGCTCCTGGCCTACGCGCTATGGCGCGTCGACGTCCGGCATATCGCGGCATCCACGGTCCAGGGCCTCTTCATCACCTTCGACATCCTGGCGATAATCTTCGGCGCGATACTGCTGCTCAAGACGCTCGAGCGTTCCGGCGGTGTCGCCGCCATCCGCCGCAGCTTCCACGGGATCAGCGACGATCGACGCGTCCAGCTGGTGATCATCGCGTGGCTCTTCGGATCGTTCATCGAAGGCGCGGCCGGTTTCGGCACACCCGCCGCCATCGCCGCTCCCCTCATGGTAGCGCTCGGATTCCCCGCCACCGCCGCCGTGATGATCGGGATGATGATCCAGAGCACGGCGGTCACCTTCGGCGGCGTCGGCACACCGATTCTCATCGGAGTCACCGAAGGGCTCTCCAGCCCCGAGCTCGATGCCCAGCTGAGCGCGGTCGGCCTGAGCTTCGCCGATTACCGTCAGACGATCACCGCTTACGCCGTCTTCCTCCACGGGATCGCCGGCACCCTCATGCCCACCTTGATGGTCATGATGATGACCCGCTTCTTCGGCCGGAATAGGTCGTGGACGGAGGGCCTGTCCATCCTACCCTTCGCGATCTTCGGCGGCCTGGCTTTCACCATTCCCTACACTTTGATCGGCGCGCTGCTCGGGCCCGAATTCCCCTCCCTGCTCGGCGCGGCGATCGGGCTCAGCGTCGTCACTTTCGCCGCACGCCGCGGCTTCCTGATACCGAAAGACACCTGGGACTTCGCCTCGGCCGATGACTGGCCAGCCGATTGGAGCGGCCTCGAGCCGGCGCCGGAAGACGATGCCGGCCAGCGCCGAATCCCTCTCGGCTTGGCGTGGGCGCCCTACGCGCTGCTCGCCGTTTTGCTGGTGCTCACGCGACTACAGCAGCTGCCGCTCGGCGGGCTCCTGCGAGCGGCGCGCATCGCCTGGACCGGCATCTTCGGTACCGCGATCAGCGCCGCCAGCACTCCGCTCTACCTGCCCGCTACGATGCTGCTGGCAGCCGTGGTCGCGACGTGGTTTCTGCACCGCATGAACGGCCAGCAGATCGTCGGCGCTCTGCGCGACTCGAGCCGCGTTATTCTCGGCGCCGGGTTCGTACTGCTGTTCACCGTCCCCATGGTGCGCATCTATATCAACTCGGGGATCAACAGCTTCGATGCCGCCGGCGGTGGGAGCCTGCCGTCGATGCCGATCGCCATGGCGGCCTGGGTCGCGGAGAACGTCGGACATGTCTGGCCGCTCGTCGCACCGGCTGTCGGCGCCCTCGGCGCTTTCATCGCTGGCAGCAATACCGTCAGCAACCTGATGTTCAGCCTCTTCCAGCACGGCGTCGCAACACAGCTGGCCATCAGCGCGGCTATGGTGGTAGCGTTGCAGGCGGTGGGAGCGGCGGCCGGAAACATGATCGCCATCCACAACGTGGTCGCCGCCTCGGCCACCGTCGGCCTGCTGGGCCAGGAGGGCGCCACGTTGCGCAAGACGATTCTGCCCACGCTCTACTACTTACTCGTCGTGGGGACGCTCGGGCTCGTCGCCATCTACGTCCTGCACATGCCGGACCCGCTCGTCGCCGGTCGTAAGGCGGATCAATCTTCGGCTGTCACCACGACCGTCACCTACTTGAACCCGGCGGTACTCGATCAGGACGACCTGGCCTTCTGGCTACACCCGACGGACCCGTCCCTCTCCACACTCATCGCGTCGGACAAGACCGCGGGCTTCGTCTTCGTCTACGACCTCGACGGGAGACTCATCCAGCAGGTTCCCTCACCGCATCCAGGCAACGTAGGCGTTCGCTACGGATTCAGCCTCGATGCCGAGTGCGTCGACCTCGTCGCCTGGAACGAACGCGACGACGAGACGATTAGGATCTACCAGGTCGATCCGGCAACCCGGCATCTGCTGCGCGTCGACGCCGGCATCGGCACGCTCGGTGGCAACTACGGCCTGGCCCTCCAGCGGATGCCGGACGGAACCCTCTACGCCTACACCGGACCGAAGGGCTCCGGGCCCATAAGCCAGTATGGGCTGACCGACGACGAGGGACAGGTCATCGGTACTTTGACCGGGTGGCACTTCACACCGGAGTCCACGATCGAAGGGATGGTCGGAGACGACGAGACGGGATACGTCTACCTCGGTGAGGAGTCATCTGGGATCTGGCGCGTGAGCGCCGAGGACGATACCGACGTAAGAAGAATGGCGAGCACAGGTGAGAACGGACTCACAGCGGATGTGGAGGGCCTGGCCATCTATTACAGTTCGGACGGCCGCGGTTACATCATTGCCAGCAGTCAGGGCTCCGACGATTTCAAGGTCTATGAGCGTGCCCAACCGCACAGTTTCGTAGGCACGTTCTCTATCGGTGACGTTGAAGATGCGGACGGCATCGACGTTCTCAACCTGCCGCTCAACTCGACGTTCGATTTGGGTGTCTTCGCCACTCACGATGGCACGGGGTGCTCCGACCACGGCTGCGCCGTTCGCGCGGTGAGATGGCAGGACATCGCCGCCCGCGTTCCCGGAATCCGGACCGACACGGCCTATTGGAACCCGCGGCTGAGGACCAGCGACTGTGCGGCCCCGGAAGGCGGCGGGGCCAAATGATG
>JBDHHZ010000101.1:0-9513 GCA_039589115.1 Gemmatimonadota bacterium
TGCCCAGCCAACGCGAAATGGATCGGCATGACCTGTGGCAGCACCACGGGTCCATCGGTGGGCATGGACAGCTGTTGGAGTTCGCCGCCCGCATCGATCTCGACATCGAGCACGCTGTCCCCGTTCATCACACCTTGCACGATGAAGTCACCGTAGTTGGATCGGAGGGCGAACCGGAAATCCTGCAGCTCCAGGGTCTCTCCCAACCTCACCTCGGTACGCGCCGTAGCGAGCGCATCGCTTCCCAGCGCGTTGATCCGCAGCCGCATGTCGTCTTGTAGCACGAACCCGCCGGTCACGGTGTCGATGCCGGAAGCCGCATAGCCGATGGTCGCATCGCCGAGCTTTATCGAGTAATACCAGTCCGATGGCATCAAGTCGGCTGAGGCCTCCGCCATACGGACCGACAGCGGCCGGAAGTACTCGCGCCGGAAGTGCCAGCCCATCACTCCGATCCAGGCGACGAGGATCGCGATGCCTATTATCCGCCGCCGTCGCCGCACCCTTACCATCCTCCCAACTCCTCCGCCTTTCGATACATCGACTGCGCGAAGCTCGGCTGCTTCTTGCGATCGTAGAGAATGCCCAGGATGTAGTAGGCTCGCGCGCTGGGTCGCAGTTCGTTTGAACGCTCCAGCGCAGCCACAGCGGCGTCGACATCATCCGCCTGGTTCAACGCTTCGCCCAGGTAGAGGAAAGCGCTGGCGCGCTCCGGGTCGAGCTCGGCCGCTCGCCGGAGCTCCTCCGCCGCTTCCGCGTAAAGCCCCTTCTTGAAGAAGACCAGTCCCAAGTTCTCCCTCGCATCGGCGTTCTTTGGGTCGCTGTGCAACGCCTTGGCCAGCTTCGCCTCGGCCTCAGCATACCGGCCGAGCGAAGCCAAAACGGCCGCGATGTTGCACTGCAAGCGCACGTCATCCGGGTCGAGCTCTTCGGCCGCCCGGTACTCGGACAGCGCGCGCTCGTAGTCACCCAGCTGATCGTACAGCACTCCCAGGTTGTTGTGGGCGCGGAGGTGTTTCGGGTCGAGGGCGAGCAGCTCTCGATACGCGCGGCTCGCCTCCTCCAGCGCCCCATCGCCGCTCAGCTTCTTGGCCCGGCGATAGAGCTCTTCGCTGGCCGTTGCCGCTTTACCCTTCTCCGGCATCGCTGCGCTCCGTCTCGGCACCGACCCAGTCCAGGTACGCCTCCAGTCCGCCGGTGATCTCGGTGGCGATGACCTCCGGGACCTCGTACGGGTGCAGTTCACGGACCCGCTCCGCAACGGCCTGAACGTCCCGCTTCCGCGCCTTGAGCAGCATCAACACCTCGTCGGAACCCTGCACCCGCCCTTCCCACCGGTAGAGTGAACGCAGGCCGGGCACGATGTTGACGCAGGCCACCAGGCGCTCCTGCAGCAGGCTCCGTGCGAGCGTCTCGGCGATCTGCCCGTCCGGTGCTGTTACAAGGATGAGGGCGATGTTGTTCCGGGTAGCCGGTGGCGGGTGGACAAGAACTACTCTTCCGTGTACAGCGGCTCGATGACTTCCCAGTATCTCTCCTCGATGATGCGTCTTCTGACCTTGAGCGTCGGCGTGATCTCCCCGGCATCGATGCTGAGCTCGCGGGGCAATAGGGCGATTCTCTTCGGCCGCTCGTACCTGGCGAGATCGGTGAGCGAACCGAGTATCTCGGACTCGACGAAGTCGACGACGCGCCGGTCGCGGACCAGCGACTCGCGGCTCTCGAAATCGAGACCGTGCGCCCTGGCCCAACTCTCGAGAGCGACGAAGTCGGGAGCGATCACAAGGATCGGGAACTTCCGCCGGTCGCCGAGCATGACCACCTGGCTGACATACGGGTTGCTGGTTACCCGGTTCTCGATCGGCTGGGGCGCGATGTTCTTACCGCCCGCGGTCACGATCAGGTCTTTCTTCCGATCGGTGATCGACAGATAACCGTCCTCATCCAACTGGCCAACGTCGCCCGTGTGGAACCAGGCGTCCGCATCGATCGCCGCGGCCGTGGCCTCCGGCATCTTGAAGTAGCCCTTCATGACGTGCGGGCCCCTGGTCAGGATCTCGCCGTCATCGGCGATCGCCACCTCGACGCCCGGGATGGGCCTGCCGACCGTTCCCAGCCGGATCTCCCCCAGCGTGTTGAACGAGATCACTGGCGAAGTCTCGGTCAGGCCATAGCCCTCCAGAATGGTCATCCCGGCGGACAGGAAGAAATGGGCCAGATCCTTGTTCAGAGGGGCTCCCCCGGAGGTGAAGAACCTGATGCGGCCGCCCGTCTGCTTGCGCAGTTGGGAGAAGACCAGCCGGTCCGCCAGTCCGTACTGCAGTGCCAGCAGCGGGCCCACCCGTTGCCCTGCCAGTTTCCTGTCCAGGTGTCTGGATCCGACACCGATGGCCCAACGCAAGATTCGCTGCTTGGCCGGGCCGCCCTCGCTGGCCACCCTCTCAACGCGAGCATAGATTTTCTCGTACCCGCGCGGGACCATGCTCATCACGGTCGGCTTGACCTCGATGAGATTGGCACCGACTGCATCGAACGATTCGGCGTAGCAGATCGTGGCACCGGCGGCAAAGATCGTATAGTGGCCCGCCATACGTTCGAATACGTGGCTCAACGGCAGCACGCTGAGCGAAGTGTCGCTGGCGTCGATGTCCAGCACCTGCAGCGAGGAGCGGACGTTCGAGAACAGGTTCTTGTGCGTCAGCATGACGCCCTTCGGCTGTCCCGTCGTCCCTGAGGTGTAGAGGATCGTTAGGGTATCGTTTGGATCCGTTGCCAGCGCCTGCCCGCGGTATTCCTCATCCGGCTGTTCGCCGACCCTCGCATCGCCCAACGCCAGCAGATCCGTGAACGAGCGAACATCGGGAGCGCGCGGCAGCCCCTCCTCGAAGACGATGATGTGCTCCAGCGAGGGTACGTTCCGCCTCTCCTCGCGTATCTTCGCCAGCTGCTCCTCCGTTGAAACGAAGACGGCCCGCGCCTCGCTGTCGCGCAGCATGTAGCAGATCTGCTCGGCGGACAGGACGGGATAGAGCGGGACGCTCGTCGTCCGGCTCATCACGCAGGCGAAATCGACGATCAGCCATTCGGGGCGATTCTGAGAGAGGATGGCCACCCGGTCGCCTGGGTTGATCCCCAGCGCCTGGAGCGCGAGAGCCACCCGCTTCACATCGTCGTAGACCTCGCGGTGTGAGATAGGGTGCCAAACGCCGTCCTTCTTGTACTTCAGGGCGGCGGGCTTCTGGTGGGTATCGACGGCTTCGAGGAATAGCTCGGCGACGTTACCCTCCGGGATGTCGGCCGGGCCACCAGCGCGCTGGAGATTCGATCTGCTCGTGTCTTCTTCCAAGGGCTACTCCCCGGCCCGGGGATCCGGATCCGCGCCAGCCATGCCACCGCCCTCGAGCTGCGCCAGCGTGTGCCGGGCGTGCTTGATATGAGCGGCGGCTTCTGCGCCGGCCGGAGGTCGCTTGAGGAAAGCTCTTAGGTGGAGCCGCGCGTTCGCATCATCACCACGGTGGAGATGGATAAATGCCAAACCGTAGTGTGCAGCTGGTGAGTGTCCTGCGATCTCTATCGCCTGTTGATAGAACTTGACCGCTTCGTCGGGCATCCCGATGTGGGTGTAGACGACGGCCATCTGCTCCATGATCTCGGAATCATCTGGCCGTATTCGCAGCGCCAGGCGAAACGACGTGAGGGCTTCGTGGTACTTTTCTTGGTTGGCGAGTTTCAGCCCCTCCCGGTAGTAGTCAGGAGGATCGCCAAGTACCCTGTCGCGCCGCGAAAACGGCCACCATCCCATACGCGACACCCGAGCCGGCTCGCCGGTCGCGCGGCAGCCCTAGCCTTCTCTCCCGCCTATCACCGCGTTGTAGACCGTCGCGAGCACCCAGCCACCGATGAAGCCGTAAATGAGGCCCCAGACCAAGGCGAGTAGCGCGCCGATGAAGCTCCAGCTGTACCCGAAATAAATGGCCGCCAGCGAGGTGATCGTGTAACCTGCGCCGCGCCAGAGCGAGAAGAGCGTAGCCGCGAAACCCAGCAGCCCCATCACAATCCCACACGCAAGGCCGAACGCCTTCGCATCTAGTTTCATCGTACCCCTCCTTAGGAGATGACGGCGAACCGTTAGAACATGGTAGCGGCTGCGTACAGGAGACGCAATCGCGCACTGCACCGCCCGTTACAGGCGGCGCCCTGCCTGGCCGCCACTACCGACTCCGGTGATCGGAAGCGACTTCCGTTCAGCGACGGCGGTACCGCTCTCCGCCGCAACAACGGTCAGACCGGCACGCCTGACCTCATCGAGGTCTTCGTCCGTGGCATCGAAGAGGACAAGGCGAGCTCCGGATCCGAGACGCCGGCCCGCCGCCGTGACCAGCTCGACGTCACCACCAGGTGAGATCGCCACACCGTTCAGGCGATACTCGGCCAGAGGGAACCGCATATCGGACAGAACTCGGCTCACGCCATGAGACTCGGTCGACTCGTCGGGCAGCCTGGCGACGGCGATCACCTCCAGCTGTGGGGCGAGCTCGGCGACGGCGGCGGCGGCATGTGCCAGCCGCTCGTCGAGGAGCAAGTAGCCCCGCTCCTGCGCGAGGCCGGAGAGCGCCACGATCTTCACGGGCAGCTCATTGGTTTGGTAGGGAGCGGGAGCCTCGGCGTCCGTCTCTGCGTCTAGCCTGAGGTCGGCGACCCCGGCGTTCACCGGATAATCCTCGCGGCAATTGGGACAGCCGAGCCAGCCGCCCAGCACGCGCCGATCGTCTACCTCGCGTACCAGTAGCACCAGGCCGTGAGCGGGACCGCACTTCGGGCAGGTGAGCAGGTCGGTCAGCTCAAAGAACACGTTCCAGCTCGGCCAACGCCCATTTGTATAGCACATCGCCGGCCAGCTTGATGTCCTCGCGCCGCGAGTCTTCGTCGGGCCGATGGCTGATGCCTTTGAGGCTGGGTATGAAGAAGAGCCCGGCAGGCGCGACGCGAGCTATGCTCATCGCATCGTGCGCAGCCAGCGAGACCATGCGCATCGATTCGGCGCCCAGCTTGTGGCACACCTCCTCGAGCCGCGAGGTCACCTCTTCCGACATCGGTGTAGGCCTCACCGCCGCGATCGGCATCATCTCCAACGCGACGCCCGGCGCTCGCGGGCCGGTGGTCGCCACCAGTTCCTTCAACCGACGCGCGACCTCATCCTGCTCTCGATCGGTGGGCGCCCTGTGCTCGACGATCGCCCAGGCCCGGTTCGGGATGACGTTGGCGACACCCGGCTCGACGCCCATCGCGCCGCAGGTGATCACCCCGTTGGTCACGCCACGGACGAGCTGAGGCAGCCGTCCGACCATCCCCGCGATCGGGACCAGCGCGTCGCGCCGCTCCCGCATCGGCGTGGTGCCCGCGTGGTTCGTCTCGCCCATGCTCTCGAGCCGCCAGCGCCGGATCCCCGAAACGTGAGTTACCAGTCCGATCTTCTTGCCGGCCAAGATGAGCTGCTGGCCCTGCTCGATGTGCGCCTCGGCGTAGACGGCGATCTCGATCGGCTGCTTATAGACGAGCTTCGTCACGAGCTCGCCGGTCTCTCGGCTTCGCCTCGGCTTCTTCTGCAGGCCACGCTCTGCCAGGAGATTGGCCAGAAGCATGCCGTCGCGATCGCGCAGCAGCAGCTCTTCTTCGGGGATCCTGCCGGCGAAGGCGCGCGAGCCCCACAGCCCGTTGCCGAAGCGGTGACCCTCCTCGTCGGCCCAGATCGCAACAGCGACCGGGGCATTGCGGTGCTTCTTCAGGACGCGCTGCATGGCCTCCAGCGCTGCTGCAACCCCCAGTGCGCCGTCCAGCCAGCCTCCCATCGGCACCGAATCGAGATGCGACCCCATGACCACGTATGGGCCAGGGCCATCACCGTTCACCAGGAAGGTGTTTCCGGCCCGGTCACGGATGTGTCTGATGCGCCGGCTGCGCGAGAAGACCGCCGCGGCAGCGGCATGCGCCTTGTCCTCCCAATCGGTCAGGCCAAGCCGCGTGGTCCCCTCTTTGGTCTCGCTGATTGATTTGAACTTGTTGAGATGTCTCAGTATCATGATTCTCCCCGCCTAAGCCGACATTATTCCTAGCTTCGACCCACCGATGAGTTCGCCCTTATCACTATCTCCTCCACCACAGCTCCCGCGCCCTGCGCGACGGCGAACCAGACTGCCTCGGCAACCGCAGCCGCATCCAGCATCTCCGCCCGCGCCGGGAGGTCGGAGCGACCATCCGGGTCGAAGCGGTCCCACAGCGGTGTATCTATCGCCGACGGTTCGATCCACGTCACCCTGACTCCCGTCCCGGAGAGCTCCTCGACCAACACCTCGTGGAGGCCGCGTAGCCCGTATTTCGAAGCCGAATACGCGGCGTTGCCCGGAAATGCCTTGCGGCCGGCCACCGAACCGATGTTCACGATGTGACCGGAGCCCCGCTCGAGCATGTCCGGCAACAGCACATGGATCAGCTCGAAGGGCGCACGCAGATTGACGGCGAGGGCGCTCTCGAAAGCCGCCGGCTCCGTCTGAGAGACCGGCGCCAGCTCGAACACCCCGGCGTTGTTGATCAAGACATCGGCCGCCGCGCCCCAAGCTTCCGAGAGGCGCGCCGGGAGGGAGCGCACGAACTCCCGATCGGTCACGTCGCCAACCAGTGACCGGGCGCCGAGCTCCGCCGCCAGCTCCTCCAGCAACCGCGAACGCCGGCCGGTCAACACGAGCTCGGCACCGGCGCGCGCCAGCCGCGCCGCCATGGCTCGACCCAACCCGCCGGTAGCTCCCGTCAGCAATACCCTGAGTCCGGCCAGCTCGCCTCCCTTCTGTCTCACGAGCTGAGAGTGTGAGAGGCTACCAGGTGCAGGAATTCCTCTCGCGTTCCCGGGTCGTCACGGAAAACACCCTGCACCGAGCTTGTGATGGTCTTCGAGTTCTGTTTCTCCACGCCTCGCATCATCATGCACAGGTGAGCCGCTTCGATCACAACACCCACGCCCTTCGGCTGCAGGGCGTCCTGAATCGCTCGCGCCACCTGGTCCGTCAGCCGCTCCTGCACCTGAAGCCGCCGCGAAAACACTTCTACGATTCGCGGCAGCTTGCTGAAACCGACGATCTTGCCGTCGGGGATGTACGCGATGTGCGCCCTGCCGAAGAAGGGCAGGAGGTGGTGCTCGCACATCGAGTAGAGCTCGATGTCCTTCACGATCACCATTTCATCGTGATCGGCCTCGAATACTCCGTCTCCGATCACTTCCTCCACCTTCATTTCGTAGCCACGCAGCAGCCAGCGCCACGAATTCTCGACCCGCTCCGGCGTCGCTGCCAGCCCGGGACGTTCGGGGTCCTCCCCGAACAGCACGAGCTGCTGCCTGACCAGCTCACTCAGACTGCTCCCCTCGCTCGCGCCCGTGTCTGGCCCCGCCGCCACTCCTGGTTTGCCACCCATTCGGCTTACCTTCGTCTCCAGTAGGTTGTCGCGAACCGCGGTCCTCGCCAGCGCGCCGGACCACAACGTCGCGCGTTTACTCCCCCCTGTACTCCGCCAGATTGCGCTCCGACTCCGAGACCACCACCCGCTCCAGCATCCCCGCGGGTAGTACTCCTTCCAGTCGACGCCAAACCTGCACCGCGATGTTCTCCGCCGTCGGGATCACTCCCTCCATCCAGCGAACATCGACGTTCAGGTTCGCGTGATCCACATCCTCAAGTACGGCCTCCTCCACAGCACGCTTCAGACGCTTCAAGTCGAAGACGTAACCGGTTCTCGAATCCACTTCACCCCTCAGCGTTACCTCGAGGCCGTAGTTGTGACCGTGACCGCTCGGGTTGTTGCACAGCCCGTAGATCTCCTGGTTCTCCTCGTCCGACAGCTCCGGGTTGTGGAGCCTGTGTCCAGCGCTGAAATGGAGGCGACGAGTGACGCGCACGATGGGCATTTGGTTAACTAGCTCACATGAAGCCCGCGGAAAAGCGCTCAAGAACCCCGATAGTGCGTGGCAAATCGCCGTAACTTAGAGCATCGCATGAGTTAATGCCAGTTGTGACCTTCGGGGTGGGCTCAGAGGGGTAAGACCCGACACAAAAAAAGACGTCGGCCCCCGAAGATCGGAGGCCGACACGGCGAAGTTGGGACCGCAGGGTATTGCTTGAAGCCCTACTGCAACCTTAGGTACCTTCCCCTCAACATTCCGCCTTCCCGTGAGGGCATGGCGTCAGTCGAGAAAGTCAGGTCCGCACATTCTCGTGTTGGCTCAAGAATGGGTCGCTGCGGCCCGTATTTCGCTTAGGATCATCTTAATAGCGAAGTGGGTGAGCGTCAATTGAACAAATACCGAAACTGAAGTCAGTGAGATGCTAACTTTATGACTATCATGACGATCGCGCCGAGGAGGAACATGAAGGTGTTCGCCGGTCGGCCGCGCGCCTGACCCTCCGGGAGCAGATCTGCCGCCCCGACATAGAGAAACGACCCGCCGGCCAGCGCCAGCAGGATCCCGAGAAACTGATCGGACACATCTCTGAAGGTGAGGTAACTCACGATCACAGCGATGGGTGTGACCATCGCCAGCGCGCCGGTGATCCAGGCAGCTTGACGACCGGGAACGCCGGAGTGATAGAGAGCGGACATCGCCGCAATGCCGACGGGCAGCTTATGCATCACGACCAGTAGAGCGGCGACCGATCCGACGATCGGCCCGGCCGACAGCCCGGCGCCCACGGAGATCCCATCGACGAGCGAGTGGATTCCCAATCCGAGCACGACCACCGGACCCACGCCATGATGGTAGTGCTCCCGCTCGTGGTGATCTTCGATGGGTGATTCCCCGCGCGCGTGAACGTGGGGGATGAAGTGAGCCTCCATGAGATAGAAAGCGAGGAAAGCGCCGAGCGTCCACGCCATCGCCTGCCCGGTTCCCACGAGCTCGACGGATCGACTGACCAGATGAAGGAGCGCGCCGGAAACGAGCAGTCCGGCAGCGAAGACGATCAGCTCAGCCGTATGCTTGATCGCCCACGGCTCGAAGCGGCGTACGATCCAAACACCGGCGAGCATGCCGAAGGCCGTGAACGCGGCAAAGCCGAACGCGGCCAGCGGCGAAGCAGCACCGTTCGACCCTTGCGCGAAACCGCTCAACATCCAGATCGCTGTCACGGTCATGGTCAGGGAAGATACCGCTGCCGGTGGCAGCCCAGCAATGAACCCGGATTCTGCATTGCACGCCTGTATTGGCGTCGCGGCGTGGCGGGGAGCGGGTCGTCGAGCTCCGGCCTCCCCCGCGCTTACGGCTGCGCCGTGACCGCGGGGTCGCTAACCCCAGCTCCGCTCAACGACCCGCCCCCACGCCTCTCAATCTGACTTAAGAGGAACCGGGGGGACCGCCCCGCGCCCTCTCGATCTGGCTTGGGAGGAACCGGTTGACCACCTCGATGCCCTCTCGATCTGGCCAGGGAGGAACCGGGGGACCGCCGAGCGGAGCTGGTGTTAGCGACCCGG
>JBDHHZ010000102.1:0-8154 GCA_039589115.1 Gemmatimonadota bacterium
GATGGATCACGCGGTCGGCGTAATCGGCGTAGGTCCGTGAGTGCGTCACCATGACCACCGTGGTTCCGCCTTCGTTCGCCTTCGTCAGCATGCCCATGACCTCCTCGCCGTGGGCCGAATCCAGGTTGCCGGTCGGCTCGTCGGCAAGTATCAAGCGGGGATCGGCGACGACCGCCCGCGCCACCGCGACCCGCTGCTGCTGTCCACCCGAGAGCTGCGGCGGGAAATGATCGCGGCGGGGCCGGATACCGAATCGGTCAAGCAGTTCGTCAACTCGGCTCTTGCGCTCGGCGCGGGGGAGGCGGAGATAGAGCAATGGCAGCTCGACGTTTTCGAAGACCGTCTGCTCGTCGATCAGGTTGAAGCTCTGGAACACGAAGCCGATGTTGCTCTTGCGGATGGCCGAGAGTTGCCGTTCGCCCAGGTTCGACACTTCCTGGTCGAGGAGGTGATACTTGCCGGCGGTCGGGCGGTCGAGCAGTCCCAGGATATTCAGGAAAGTGGTCTTGCCGCTCCCCGACGGACCCATGACGGCAACGAACTCGCCCTCCCGGATCTCCAGGCTGACGTTGTCGAGGGCGGTCGTCTCGACTTCCTCGGTGCGGTGCAGTTTCTGCAAGCTCGTGGTTCTGATCATCTCCGTTTTCTCCTGCCCCTCAGTCCTGTAGGATCAGCCGGTTGACATCGCTAAGATCGTTGTAGGCCGAGATGATGACCCGCTCGCCGGGGGCCAGTCCCTCGAGCACCTCGAACATCCGTGGATTCTGTCTACCGAGACTGATATCGCGGCGGGTGGCGGCGGTACCCTCTTCGTTCAGCACGAAGACCCAGTGGCCACCGGTTGTGGAGTAGAAGCCGCCGCGCGGCAGCATGACACAGTCGGCCTGATCGCCGAGCTGCAGCTGCACGTGGAGTGTCTGCCCCCGGCGGATGTTCTCGGGTGCGCCGTCGACGAACTCCATATCGACCGGAAAGCGGCCCTTGTTGACCTCGGGAAAGACCTTGGTGACGCGCAGCCGGTACGGCCGTTCCGCCAGTTCGAAAGAGCCGGTGAGGCCAATCGTCGTGCGGCCGATGTAATACTCGTCGACCTCGGCACGGACCCTGAAGCCGTCCAGGATGTCTATCTGCCCCAGGCGTTCGCCCTTCGACTTGGACTCGCCGACCTCGGCGTTGAGGGAAGTGAGGTGGCCTGAAACGGGCGCGCGCAGACTGAGGTCTTCCAGGTTCCTCTGCACGAGATCCAGATTGGTCTGCAGTCGCGCCACGGACTCCTCCAGCATCACGACCTGCAGGCTGCGGAAGGTGGCGTCCTGTTCCTGAGTGCGGAGCAGCAGATCACGGCTCGCGAGCAAGTGCTCGTACTCCTGCTGCGAATCCGTGAACTCGTCGAGCGAGATCAGTTGATCATCGCGCAGCTGACGGTTCTGCTCGTACGAGCGCCCGGCCACCTGGATCCGTCCCTCGAGTTCGAGCAGCCGGCCTTCAAGATCCAGGCTGTTGCGCTGCATCTGCAGTCGCGTGTTGCGCAGATTGTTGCGCTGCTCGAAGAGTTGAGCCTCTCGGTTCATGATGTCCAGGACCAGTGCGGGGTTCGAGAGGCGCAGGATTGTCTCTCCCGCGGCCACCAGGCTGCCCGCTTCCCGGACCACCTCCTCGACGCGTCCCCCTTCCATCGCGTCGAGATATACGCTCCTGATCGGCTGGACGGTGCCGGTCAGGGCGATGTACTCCATGAAAGGTCCCCTCTGGACCGCAGCGATCGTCAGACGATCGGTTTTCACCGCCTGCTGCGACCGTTCCGAGAAGAGAAGAAGGGAAATCGGCACCATCACCAACCCGACGCCGATCGCCCACCAGAGCCTGCGCCGTCGGTACCAGGCGCGCTCGATCTTGCGGTCCATGCCCATGGCCTGTCCGTTTACTCCCGATCGTATATGGAGCAATCCAGCTGCCATAACATAACTTGTTCAATAACAGTAATTTAGCGTCGGTAGAGGCTGCAGTCTGTACGCTGGCGAACACTCTTACTGTCCGCCAACGCACAGTTCATGTAGAATCGTCACAGGAAAATGAGGGAGAAAATGGCGGTCGGACAAGGACGAATACTCGTCGTCGACGACAACCGGGACATCCTGCTCGCAGCCAAGCTGCTGCTGCGCTCGCAGGTGGATGAGGTGCGGACAGAGTCGGATCCCCGGCGCATTCCCGAACTGCTGGAAGCCGATGACTTCGATGTCATCCTGCTCGACATGAACTTCACCCGTGACGTCACCAGTGGCGAGGAGGGCTTTGCCTGCCTGGAAAGAATTCTGGCCATCGACCCGCAGGCGGTGGTCGTGCTGATCACCGCCTTCGGCGGCGTCGACACAGCGGTCCAGGCGGTCAAGGCGGGGGCGACCGACTTCGTCATGAAGCCGTGGCAGAACGAGAAACTTCTGGCCACGATCAAGGCTGCCGTCGAGCTGCGCAGCTCCCGTCGCGAGGTCGATGAGCTGCGGCAGAGGCAGCGCCAGCTGAGCGCCGATCTCGACCGCTCCTTCGGCAAGCTGGTCGGCTCCAGCCTGCCCATGCAGCGGGTCTACTCAATCATCGAAAAGGTGGCGACCACCGATGCCAGTATCCTGGTCCTCGGCGAAAACGGCACCGGCAAGGAGCTGGTTGCCCGGGAGATCCACAGGCGATCCCGGCGCTCGAACGATGTTTTCGTCACCGTAGACATGGGTTCGATCCCGGACACCTTGTTCGAGTCCGAGCTCTTCGGGCACGTCAAGGGAGCCTTCACCAGCGCCGGCAACAGCCGGATCGGCCGTTTCGAGATCGCCGCCGGCGGAACTCTCTTCCTGGACGAGATCGGCAACCTGCCGCTCAGCTTGCAGCCCAAGCTGCTGGCCGTCCTTGAGAACCGGGAACTGGTGCCGCTCGGCAGCAACTCCCCGCGCGCCATCGATGTGCGCCTCATCGCGGCCACCAACGTGCCGATCCACGAGAAGGTGGCCCGGGACGAGTTCCGCCAGGATCTGCTGTACCGCATCAACACGGTGGAGATCCGAGTGCCGTCGCTGCGCGAGCGTCGCCAAGACATCCCGACGCTGGCAGAGCATTTCCTGCAGACGTTCCGCCGCAAGTACGACAGGCCGGTTCATGATTTCGAACCTGCCGCACTGGAGATGCTCTGCCGGCACTCCTGGCCGGGAAACGTCCGCGAGCTCCAACATGTGATCGAGCGGGCTGTGATAATGGCCGACGGTAAGCGGCTGCGCCGGCAGGACTTCACTTTCTCGGCCGAGCTGGCGGCGGCCAGCGGCCTAGAGCTGGACGATTACAACCTCGAACAAATCGAGAAAGCCGCAATCTCCAGAGCGTTGGAGAAGCACAACGGTAACATCAGCCGCGCAGCGCGAGAACTCGGCTTGACCAGGGCCTCTCTCTATCGCCGGCGACGTCTCCATGATGTTTAGGCGCTTCCATGTTGCGGTAACCACGCGTGCGCTACTGCTGGCCGTCAACAGCCTTCTGATCGCTTTCGTCGGCCTGCGTCTGCATCTGGCGATCAACGCCGTGATGCTGTCGATGGTGCTGGCCGCCCAGGTCTGGGAGCTGATCCGCTACGTCGAGCGCTCGAACCGAGACGTGGCCAGGTTTCTGACCGGAATGCGCCAGGACGACTTCAGCCAGTCATTTCGGAATGATGGCCGGGGTGGCTCGCACGACGAGCTGAGGCGCGAGCTGGCCGAGGCCGTAACTTTCTTCCGCAAGGCCAGATCCGAGCGCGAGGAGAATTTTCACTACCTGAGTACCGCCATCAGGCATGTCGAGATCGGCCTGATCGCGGTGACGGATGAGGGCGATGTAGAGTTGATAAATCCTGCGGCCAAGCGCTGTCTCGGGGTCGGCGCAGCGAGGCACATCCGGGACATCGAACGACAGTCCGCGGAGCTGGCAGCCGCAATAGAGAACATCCGACCGGGAGCGCGGTCGCTGCTCAAGCTGGACCGCACTGCGGGGATTGCCGAACTGGCTCTGGCGGCGACAAAGGTGCGGATCGGGTCGCGGTCGCTGAAGCTGATCTCTTTGCACAACATCGCCCGGGAGCTGGACAAAAGGGAGTTGGAGGCCTGGCAGCAGCTGGCGCAAATACTCAGCCACGAGATCGCCAACTCCATCGCTCCGATCGCCTCGCTGGCGACGACGGCAAGGGATCTGCTGCACGATGTCGAGGCCGGCCGGGGGCGTGACGCTGATTACCGGCTGGATGCAGAGTCTTTCGGTGATCTGAGCGAGATCGCCGGCACGATCGCCAAGCGGAGCGAAGGGCTCGTCCGCTTCATCGAGGAATACCGCCGTCTGACCCGCCTGCCGCCACCTCGCATTCGCATGATTCGCCTGCAAGAGCTGCTGGAGAGGGTCAGGCAACTCTTGCTGGCTCGTCCGGACATCGGCTCCTTGCGTGTTGCCGCCAGTGTAATCCCGCCGGAGCTCGAACTGATGGCCGACGGTGAGCTGGTCGAGCAGGCGCTTCTGAACATCGGGATCAACGCGGTCCAGGCGCTGCAGGACAATGATGAAGGAGAGATCGCGTTGAGCGCCCGGCTCGGGGATGGTGGCCGCACCCTGATCCAGGTTGCGGACAACGGTTCGGGCATCAGCGAGGCGGCACTCGAGAAGGTTTTTGTGCCTTTCTTCTCCACCAGGGCGGAAGGCAGCGGCATAGGGCTCAGTCTGGCGCGGCAGATCGTGACCATGCACGGAGGCGATATCGGGGTCGTTTCCTCAGCGGGGGAACGAACGATCTTCACCCTGCGGTTCTAGCCGAGACTATGCATCAACCCGCGAATGGTGCCGGAGCCGAGATTCGAACCCGGACCCTCTGGCGAGGAGAGATTTTAAGCCGAAACAGAAAGGGCGGCGAATCAACGTTTATTTGATTCGTTGCCCTTTTCCCTTTACGAGGAGTACGAGGAGTGCTCTACCGTCCGAGGAGTATGGATTCACCCAGATGGACACCTGAGTTGGCGGGCCGTCCCGGTGCTGAGTCGATCACACGACTAACGAGCTCTCCGGGAAACGGGGGATGGTTCAAAGTGCTGGACTCGCACCACTGGTGGGCGAACGTCATCGGTGTGGTGTCGACGCGGGCGCCCCCGCAGCGAGATCCAAAGCGATGCCGGCGAGGCGAGCGTCTGCGAGCGTGTCGATGTAGTCGCGCTGGATGTCGACGAATTCCCGTCGGAAGACCAAGACCTCGGTCCAACCAGTCTTTCCAGCCTCAAACGAAAGCTGGAGTAGCAGGAGGTTCTCTTCGAGCGTGCCCAGAACTTGCTGTTGGAGATGCGATGATGCCTCGGAAGACGCGTCGTACCGCGCCCGCGCCGCCGCGACTTCCCGGCGAACTCGGAGCTTGGCGGCCTCGGTCTCGGCGACAGCCTGGCGCTCCGCGGCGCGAGCCTCCGCGATCGGGCCACGGTTGCGGTTGAACAGCGGGATCCGGACACCAATCTCGCCACCAAGCAAGCGATCGGTGCCCTCCTCGCGTCCGTAGAAGGCCCCAACCGCGAGGTCAGGGACGACCTCGCGCCTGGCCAGATCGATTCGAGCTCGCGCTGCCTCGATCGTGGTGCGGAACGCCTCAAGGTCGGCTCGGTGTCGGAGTGCTCCGTCGACAAGTTCGGAGAGCGTAGCGGGGGGCCGCGGCGGCAGATCGAGTTCCCCCATCGGCTCCGGAGGTTGCTCGGGATCGAGGCCAACGATCTCCGCCAAGGCCGCACGCGCGACGACGTAGGCGCCTTGTGCAAGCCACATATCGCGCTCAGCACGGCCTACCTGGACCTGCGCGAGGTTAACCTCCATCTGGGGCACGGAGCCAGCCTCGAACCGTTTGCGAGCGACCTCCGCGAGTGACCGCGCAAGCTCGGTATTGGCCTGCTCGACTTCGAGAAGCTCGCGCGCCCTGAGCGCCTCCACGAATATCGCGCTGACCTTCGCCGCAAGTAACCGTTCCTCGCGTCTGAAACTGGCGCTGGCTGAATCGAGGTCGACTGACGCCCGTGCCACGCGGCGGCGGCGTTGTCCTCCGATCTCGATAGGCTGCGTCACCTTGACAGCCCAATCCGTGCTCGAATCGCTGCCACCTTCTCGATTCGCCCCTTCGAGACTCAGCGTAGGATCATGCGGATAGGTCTCGGCAGTGACAACTCGCGCCTCGGTCTGCTCGACTAAGGCCCTCTGCGCCGCCAGAATCGGACTTCGGGCAGAGGCCTCCTGTAGTGCTCGGTCGAGAGTGAGCTGCCGCCCGGGTGGCTCGTCGGCGAGGCCGTCTGAGGCGGACAACAGAGTAACCGCGATGATGCATGAGAGCTGCGTGATCCTGTTCATGGCTCGCCTCTTTGCACAGGTCCCGCTTCGGCCGTGGCGGATGGCTTTCGTCGGAAACTCGTGTAGAGCGTCGGTAGAACCACAAGCGTGAGCAGCGTGTTGCTGACAATGCCACCAATCACGACCGTCGCCAACGGCCGCTGCACTTCGGCGCCAACGCCGGTGTTGATGGCCATCGGAATGAACCCCACAGCGGCAACCAGGGCCGTCATGAGCACAGGTCGGAGACGGACCTGGCAGCCCTCTCGCACTGCTCGTTCCAGTGGCACCTCAGCCGCGAGCCGTTGTTTGATGAACGTCACCAGCACCAACCCGTTGAGGATGGCAACACCGCTCAAGGCAATGAAGCCGATGGCGGCGCTCACAGTAAACGGAAGACCTCGCAAGGTGAGAGCGCCAACACCTCCTACTGCGCCGAGCGGGATGCCCGTGGCCACGATCAACAAGTCGCGAACCGAACCCAGACTGAGGTAGAGCATGATGAAGATGAGACCCAGCGCCGACGGCACAATGATCTTGAGACGCCGATTGGCTCGCTCCATGTTCTCGAACTGGCCGCCCCACTCGACGGTGTACCCCTCCGGAAGACTCACCTTCTCAGCAATCCTGTCCTTGGATTCGGCGACGAAGCTCGCCACGTCCCGCCCCCGCACGTTGCATTGCACGGTGATGCGGCGCCGGCTCCACTCCCGTTGAATCGTCGACGGCCCTTCCGTTTGTTCCAGGCGTGCGACTTGGTCCATGCGCACCACCGGCCCGGCGACTGTGGGAATCAGCGTCGCGGCCAACACGTCCGGATCGGTACGCTGTGCGTCCGGCAAGCGCACGGCGAGCGGGAAGCGGCGCTGGCCTTCTCGAATCTCTCCGGCTTTCCGGTTTCCGACCGCCTCCACCATGGTCAGCACATCCCGCGTAGGGATGCCGTAGCGAGCGATGGCATCAGCGTCCACGGCGACCTGCAACATGGGCTGGCCCGTGATCTGCTCGCCGGAGATCTCGCCGGCGCCTGGCGTGTCTAGAAGTACTTCCTGAACCTCGTCCGAGAGCCGCCGGAGCGTTTCCAGGTCGTCACCATAGATTTTGATGCCGATATCGGATCGGATTCCCGCGATCATCTCGTTCATGCGCATCTCGATGGGCTGCGTGAGTACTGCGTTGATGCCAGGAAAGTCCCGCATGGCCCTCTCGATCTCCGTCGCCAGTTCCTGCTGCGTGCGGGCCCGTTTCCAGCTCCGTCGGGGCTTGAGAGTCAGGAAAATATCCGTGAGTTCGATTCCCATGGGATCGGTCGCGATCTCGGCAGTGCCGAGTCGGCTCCACGCTCGTTCGACTTCGTCGGGGAACTCCTCGAGAATCAGTCGTTCCAGGAGGATGTTGGAGGCGGCTGCCTCGTCCACATGGACGCCGGCGAGCCGAATCACATTCACTACGAGCGTGCCCTCGCCGAGTTTCGGGAGAAACTCCCCGCCCGTGCGCGAAGCAATGCCGGCCGCGAGGACGACGAGGACCGTCGCGACGACCAAGGTCGTCGTGCGGAAACGCAACGCGAGATCCAGAATCGGCGCGTAAGCCCGGTGTGCCAAGCGCACCAGCCAGGGCTCTCGTTCCTTGATCTTGCGAGGCAGGACAAGACTCGCCAGCACCGGCATCAATGAGAGAGATAAGACGAGCGAGCCGAGGAGAGCGAAGATCATTGTCAGCGCCATGGGCCGAAACAGCTTGCCCTCCACCCCCTCGAGTGCGAGGATCGGCAGGAACACGATCATGATGATCAACTCG
>JBDHHZ010000103.1:0-8380 GCA_039589115.1 Gemmatimonadota bacterium
AGGGAGGTCGTCCGTTTAGGGTCCCGGCCGTCTCTGCTCCGGCCAGATCCCGCAGGAACTCGTATCCCAGCCAATCACACTTCTCGTCCCGGGCGCCCAGCGCCCACGTGACCACCAGATCGCCACCGCCGTCGGCGTGTCGGCGGATCGCATCACGCTCGGCGTCATCCATGCATACGCCGGCGGGTACGACCAGCAGCACATCACCGGTCAGCGAGTCGATAGCAGCCGCGCCGCCGATGCGGCCGACATCGGCGCCGATGGCTGCGAGAGTCGACTCCCAGCGGGCAAGCAGCCCGGCATAGTAGTCGGGATCGGGGAAGAAGGAGCCGGCACGCTCCGACTCGTATACGTACGCGGTCCAGGGAGTGGTTGCCGGCAGATCGGGCAGCGGGATCTCCGCCACGATCTCCTCGACCGCCGGCGGCGCCTCGTTCGTAGCGGCCTCGAGCAACGAGTCCACATCGATGAAACGCCAGAGGAGCACAGCGGCGCCGACGAGCCCGGCGACCAGCGTGCCCAGCAGCAACAAAGCGGCGCCCCACGCCCAGGGCGTGCGGTGGCGGGGAGGCTCAGAGACCGGTATTGCCATTACCGCCATCGGTCGGCCCCACCGGGGCGAGACTCGCCACTCCCGGCCATCTCATCGGGACCGGACTATCGATCTGATGGTCGCCGGTGCCAGCCTCCGCACGCGCAGTGCTCGACGCACCCTCGTCGCCGTCGGGAAGGTGCCGGTAGAAGAAGCGGGGGGAGGTATCCACTTCCACCGGTTCCGCCGGTTGCCGGCCGCGTCGCATCCAGTAGGCTGCGTAAGAAGCCACTCCCAATATCACCGTGACGAGTATCGTCACGATGATGATCGTCACCATGATTTGTATTATGCTCATATCCTTCCCACCCTCTCCAATTTCCCCCAACCCATCCGCAAGTTTAGCGCCTCCTCGAATGTCGAGCAGAGCTTCACCACATCGATCAGCAGAATGAAAAAGAAGCGGTAGATCAACGCGTAGGGCACCAGCGACAGCTGCTCTTCCTCCATGCCCACGCTGGCTAGCGCTGCCACCAGGTCGAGCAGCGTGAGCAGCGTCCACCAGGCCAGCAACATCTCGCTCATCCCGAACGCCACCGCCACATAAGCGAAGAATAGGTGGCCGTAGACGTTCATGATCGGCCAGAGCGTCGCCTCGAATCCCATCTGTACCAGCGACAGCCAGAGCGGCACGTCGGGCACCGGCATCAAGAGCGTGCGCTTGTGCTTGCCCATCGCCTGCAGTATCCCGCGCGTCCAGCGATAGCGCTGCTGGATGAGATCGATCAATCGTTCCGGCGCCTCGGTCCAGGCGACGGCACGCGGCTCGTAGCGGATCTTCCAGCCAGCCGTGAGGATCTTCAGGGTCAAGTCGGCGTCCTCCGCGAAGGTGTCGCGGTCGTAGCCGCCGACCGAGATGAGGACTTCACGGCGGAACAGCCCAATGGGGCCGGGCACGATGTTCACCGCGTTGAGGAACCCTTGCGCGCGGCGCGCCATGTTGAGCCCCTCGATGTACTCGAGCGCCTGCAAGCGAGTCCACAGGTTGACGCGGTTCACTACCTTGACGTTGCCAGCTACGGCGCCGACCGAAGGGTCCCGGAAGTGGACGATCGCCGCCTTGATAGTCTGCGGCTCGAGACGCGCGTCGGCGTCCATGCAGAGCACTATGGGGTGCTCGGCCATGGCCAGTCCGGCGTTCAGCGCGCTCGCCTTGCCGCCGTTCTTCTTCGTCGTCACGCGCACCCGGCAACGCCCATACTCGCCGGCCATGCGCGAAGCGTTGGCCAGTGTGTCGTCGGTCGACCCGTCGTCGATGACGATGATCTCGTAGTGCGGGTAGTCGAGCTCCAGCAGACTCTCGAGCGCCGACTCGATCACTAACCCCTCGTTGTAGGCGGGCACGATCAGCGAGACCGGCGGATGCTCGACTCCGTTCCGCTTCGCCAACCCGCCCGACTCCAGGTGGTGCAGGTAGCCGAACCAGAGCAGCGTGAAGTAGCGTGCGATGAGGATGATCAGGAAGAGGACCAGCGTGACCACGGAGACGCGCACGATGAAGCTCTGCACCTGGAGCGGCGCCCTCGTCGCCCAAACGAGCAGCAGGCCGCCGATCGCAACCACGATCGCCGCAGCGAGCATCAACAGAAAAGGTCTCTTCCCCTTCACTTAGTCTCCATCTCCATCTCCATCTCCCGCGTCATCGTCATCGCCCGACCCCACGGCTCACCTCGAGCCCCAACCGGAACGTCCGGTACCCGTCCAGGCGGCTCTGCCCGTACCCGGCACCGCCGCCGACCGTCCACACGCCGAAGCGACGCCGCGCATCGAGGCTCGCGCCCAGCTCGAAGACGACCGCCGACTCGGTGCCGCGCTCTTGCAGCCAGGCGACGCCCGGCGCCGCCCGCGCCTCCAGCTCCCAACCCGATCCCGGCTCACCCCTCCAGCCCAGCACCGCCGAGTTCGTCCACGACCACTCGGGGTCCCAGTAGAGGCGGCGTCCCGGGTTCGGCGCCGGATCGCGGAAAGTCAGCGCCCGGCTCTCGTAGCCGAGGACCCAGTGGTCATCGGGCTTGAAGAAGAAGGCCAGCGACGCGTCGGCCCGCAGGTTGGGGTCGCCGACCCCGGAGAAGCGGGCCAGCCTGCCGCTCGCCGACATATCCCAGCGGCCGGCGATGGGCCGGTAGAAGCCGAGCTCCGCCACGTCGGCGCGCAAATCGGAGAGCGCAGCCTCCAGCGTCGCGGTCTCGCGGTAGGCCGGCCCGTGCCGGTACTCGAAGCGGACGGCCGCGCCCTGCCAATCGGGCGCCGCCAGCGTCAGCTCGACGACCGGCTGAACGGAGGCCTCCGCCTCGGGAATCCAGGCGCCCAGAGCCGCGCTGGCCAGCAGACCGCCCCGCAGCCACCAACGCTGGGCCGTCGCACGCAGGTCAACGGCCGTGAGCTGCGCCGCCGGCCCCGTGGGATCGAAGCCTTCCAGGCGCTCCAGCGCCGCATCGATTCCCGTTCGGGTCCTGGCTCCGCCGAACGTCCAGGCGCCACGCCAGCGGAGCAGGCCGAACTCGTCGGAGTCGGAGAAGACATCAACGTGCCCCGCAGGCCCAATGGTTCCTCGTGCAGCCAGCTCGGCATCGATCTCAGCATCGAGCACGGCGAGGCCTTCAACAGCCGTCGTCTCTTCCGGGGAGAGCTCGAGCGACTGCTGATAGGCCTGCGCCGCACCCGTACGATCTCCGCGCCAGCGGCGCAGGTCGCCTAGGAGCGCCCAAGCCGCTGCGTCATCGGGCCGCGCCTTTACGACCGCCTCGGTCTCCAGCTCCGCCTCGGCGAGACTACCGGACCAGGTCATCAGCCGGGCACGACGCAGGCGCACGTCAGCATCGTCAGGGTCACGAGCGAGATAGGCACTGAGATAGACGGCGGTGCTGTCCGGGGAGTACACCCGGTACTCGAAGACATCCGCCATCTCGAGCAGCAACGAATCGGCTCCCGGCTCCTCGCTCAATTGCAGCCGGTAGAGTGTCAGAGCCGAATCCGCTGCGCCCGCCATCGCCAAGCCACGCGCCTGCTCAAGCAGGCTCAAAGTGAACGTGTTGGGAGGAGGTAGTATTGCGGCGATGGCGGAACGCAGCGTGTCGAGGCCGGGGCTCGCGAATTCCGCGGGCAGCCCCTCGAGAGCGAGGGCGGCTGCCTTAGGACGATCTGACCAATAGAGAACCCGGGCCAAGTCGAGGCGAAGCTCCGGGTCCCCAGGGTCGAGCGCTACAAGCCGGACGTACAACTGGTAGGAGAGTACGTAGCGCTCGCCCCAGGTTGCGGCAGCAGCGTATTCGCGTAGCAGCTCCAGATCGTCGGGTGAAGCTGCGGCGCGTTGTTCGTAGATCGTGAGGGCACCATCCCAGTCGCGAGCGGCGACGTGCAGCCGCGCCAGCTCGAGCAGCGCCACTTCATCTTCACGCTCGGCAAGCGCTGTACGATAGGCGGTGACGGCGTCGTGCAGCCGGCCGGCCCGCCAGAGGGCTCGCCCCAGCTCGAGCCGGGCACCGTAGTCGTCGGGGTGACGCTCGACGTAGTCGACGATCAGCCGGAGCGCCCCTTCGTCATAGCCGGAGCGCGCCATGGTGACGTATTCCGCCCAGAAACGCTCGGCCGGGCCGCGAGGGACAGGCCGGCGCACAACCGCGGGCGGAGGTGGCGGTGGGGGAGGTACCGGTAGCGGAGGTCGAATGACGGGAAAGGCGAAGCCGCTCTCCGCGAAATCGAGCTCCAGCAAGAACCTCTGCGGGAGGAACCCGAAGACGAAGAAGAAGAGCAGGCCCAGCGACATGACGGTCAGCGTCGCGAACCGCCCCCAGTAAGGCCAACGACGGGGGAGTCTAGCCATCGTTACTGTCTCACGACCTCCAATAATCGCGCCCGATCGGTGGGCGACGTGTACACATCAGCATCGACTTCCTTGAACGGATCCATCTTGACACGTTTGAGGAAGCGCTCGGCATGACTGGACATCGCGCCGTGCAGGTACACCTCGACCTGCTCGCCTCTGATGCTCATCCGGTCGCCGGTGTCCTGGCGCATCTGGTCCGCCACATGGCTGGCCAGTGCGTGCAGCCCACGGCCGCTCATCGGTTTCAACACGATGAGCGAGAAGATCGGCGCGCCCTTCGACCTGAGCTGGGCACGGACGATCTCGAGAACTTCCTGAGGCTCCAGACTGACGCCGGGGCGCTCCGGTACGGGCGTCTGCGGTCCATCATCGCTCTCCTCGACCTCCGAGCGGCCGCGGCGCAACAGCGCCTCGATGCGCGATGACAGCTCGTCGGGGTTGAGCCCGCCGGAGACGAAGTCGTCGGCCCCGCAGCGCAGCGCCAGGGCCCGGTCGCTTGCTCGAACGACCACACGGGAGATGAGCAGGATGGGCGGCCGGCTGGCGACGCGACGCAGTTGGTGCATCACGTGCAGACCGCGATCCACCGTACGCCGGTCCACATTGACGATCACGAGGCCGAAGTCACGGCGCGCCAGTTCGGGAAACGCGTCGACGGCGTCGGCGGTGTAGACCAGGTCGAACGATTCCTCCATCCAGAGCCGCAGCTCTTCCGGCAGCTCGCCGGGCACGTCGAGAAGCAGCACGCGGCGTCGCACCTCGGGCGCCACATCGCTGCGCCGCTTCTTCTGCACGGTATCCGGCGGCACGATCCCGCAGCCGTCGCGGATGTCGAAGGTGATCGGACCCGTGGCTTCCACCGGGCCCAGCGTCTTGCGCACCACCATCTCGCGGCGACCTTCATTGCCCAGCGTGAAGTTGAGGATCAGCGAAGCGCGCTGCGAGATGAAATCGAAGCTCGAGTCGAGCGCGCCGGGGCCCTCCGCCGCGAAGGTCAACATCACCGTGGTGCCCAGCTCGCTCAGCAGATCTACCAGCAGCTCCGCACCGTTGCCCGACTCTCGCGCCTCCACCAGGGGACCACACGTATCGATGACCAGCCGGTCGGGCACGCCTTGTTCCCCGACGAAGCCCGCCAGCTCCTCGAATACCTCCTGGGGCTCGATGCTGCGGCGGTACCGTTCGCGGAACCCGGGCTGGTAGCACAGGAGCAACCAGCGACCCGCATCCAGATGCGTCGTCAGGTCGATGCCGACGGAGTGCGCCAGGTCGATCACATCCTCGGGCCGCGCCTGCGTCAGCATGGCGACCCGGCCGCCCTGGCGGATACCCTCTCTCAGGAACTGAAGCGCTGCAACCGTCTTCCCGGTGCCCGGGCCACCGATGACGGCATGCACGCCGCCCCTGACGGGGCCGCTCAGACGCTCGTCCAGCACCCTGATGCCGAATGAACCGGTCTTTTGTATCAAAATGGACACCCTGCCGACGCAGCGGACGCGTCAGCCGTTGGGCGGACAAGGGGGGAGGTCAGCCCAACAAAAAACCGCCACACGAGCCTAAACTCGTTTGCGGCGGGACTAGTTGTCGAAATCAATCTAAGCCCAAGCGGGCCGGGTGCGCAAGGTTTGCACAGTCAGAGGCGTGCCGTGGCGCGGAATCGGCAAGAATTGCAGGGTGCCGCAACTGATTTCCCTGTGAATCCAGCCCGTCTTGACCGCACGCCCCCCAGGGCCGTACCGTGAATGCTCGCATAACTACAGCTGGAACCGCGGCGGCCCATCCCGCGGTCATGCAGGTACCAGTAGCATTTCCCGGCAGATTTGCAGCTCTTCGACCCGTCACAGGAGGTACACCCATGAGGAGGTTAGCCGTAAGCCTCATCGCCGGCGCCGTGCTGACCCTGGCCATAGCCCCGGCGGTACAGGCCCAGGAGATCGACATCCAGTATGAGAGGTTCGTCCTCGACAACGGGCTGACGTTGATCGTGCACGAGGACCACAAAGCGCCCATCGTCGCCGTGAACATCTGGTATCACGTGGGCTCGAAGAACGAGAAGCTAGGCCGCACCGGCTTCGCCCACCTGTTCGAGCACCTGATGTTCAACGGCAGCGAGAACTACGATGACGACTACTTCAAGGTCCTCGAACCGCTGGGCGCCACCGACCTGAACGGCACCACCAACGAAGATCGCACCAACTACTTCCAGAACGTGCCCACGCCGGCGCTCGACGTGGCGCTCTGGATGGAGTCGGACCGCATGGGCCACCTGATCGGCGCGATCACCCAGGAAAAGCTGGACGAGCAGCGCGGCGTAGTGCAGAACGAGAAGCGGCAGGGTGAGAACCAGCCGTACGGCCGCGTCTACGGTACGATCGCCGGGAACACCTACCCGGCCGGGCATCCTTACTCGTGGAGCGTGATCGGCTCGATGGACGATCTGAGCGCCGCCGCGTTGGAAGACGTGCACGAGTGGTTCGAGACGTACTACGGCGCCGCCAACGCCGTGCTGGCCATCGCCGGCGACATCGACGCGCAGACGGCCTACGAGAAGGTCGTCCAGTACTTCGGCGACATTCCGGCGGGCCCGCCGGTGACCGCCCACCAGACATGGATCGCCCCGCGGACCGGCGAGCACCGGCAAATCATGCAGGACCGTGTGCCGCAGGCCCGGGTCTACAAAGTCTGGAACGTACCGGAGTGGGGCTCGGCGGACGCCACCTATCTGGACCTGGTGACCGACGTGCTCGCCTCCGGCAAGACGTCGCGCCTCTACAAGCGGCTGGTCTACGACGACCAAATCGCGACGGCCGTCACCGCGTTCATCGATTCGCGGGAGATCGGCAGCCAGATCATCATCTACGGCACGGCGCGTCCCGATGTCGAGCTGGCCGAGGTCGAGCGCGCTATCGACGAGGAGCTAGAGCGCTTCCTCGCCGACGGACCGACGCGTGAAGAGGTCCAGCGCGTAAAGACCCAGTACCGCGCCGGCTTCATCCGCGGGATCGAGCGGATCGGCGGGTTCGGCGGCAAGTCGGACGTGTTGGCGATGAACGAGGTCTACGGCGGCAGCCCCGACTTCTATAAGGTGACGGTGGACCGCGTAGCTGACACCGAAGCCGGCGACCTGCAGGGCGCCGCCCGGCGCTGGCTCTCCGACGGCGTCTACGTGCTCGAGGTCCACCCCTTCCCCGAGCACGCGATCGTCGCCTCTGACGTCGACCGCTCGCAGCTGCCGGAGGTCGGAGCGCCGCCGGCCGTCAGCTTCCCCGAGCTGCAGCGCGCCACGCTGTCGAACGGCCTCGAGATCGTCCTGGCCGAACGGCACGCGATTCCGGTCGTCCGGTTCCAGATGCTGGTGGACGCCGGCTTCGCCGCCGACCAGCACGGAATACCGGGCACGGCGAGCCTGGCGTCGTCGATGCTCGACGAGGGGACCCGGCGGCGCAACGCCCTGGAGATCAGCGATGAGCTGGCCATGCTGGGCGCCAGCTTGGGCTCGGGCTCGAACCTCGACCAGACCAGTGTGACGATGGCAGCGCTGAAGGAGAATCTCGACGCCTCGCTCGACATCTTCGCCGATGTGATCCTCAACCCGTCGTTCCCCGAGCAGGATTTCGAGCGGCTGAAGAGACAACGCCTGGCACAGATCCAGCAGGAGAAGGTGAGGCCATTCGGCATGGCGCTGCGGGTCTTCCCCGCCCTGATCTACGGGTCTTCCCCGCCCTGATCTACGGAGAAGGCCACGCCTATGGGAACCCGTTCTCCGGCTCCGGTATGGAGGAGTCGGTCCAGCAGCTGACGCGCGATGACATGCGCGAATTCCACGCGACATGGTTCAAGCCGAACAACGCGACGCTCGTGGTGGTCGGCGATGCGACGCTGGCCGAGATCCAGCCGAAGCTCGAGCGGCTGTTCCGCGACTGGGACTCAGGCGATGTGCCAGAGAAGAACCTGGCGACGGT
>JBDHHZ010000104.1:0-8126 GCA_039589115.1 Gemmatimonadota bacterium
GCTTCTGTTGTTCAGCCTCCTCATCGGCTCACTCGTCGTCTACGTGCAGGCGTCGGGCGGTGTCGAAGGCTTCGTGCGCTGGCTCGAAGGGAGAAACCTCGTGCGCGATGCCAGAGGCGCCGGCATGCTGGCCTGGGTGATCGGCATCGCCATCTTCATCGAGTCGAACATCACGTTGCTCGTCACCGGCGCGGTCTGCCGCCCCCTGTTCGACCGCTACGGGGCCGCGCGCGAGAAGCTGGCCTACATCGCCGACTCGACCTCGGCGCCGATCTGCATTCTGATCCCCTTCAACGCCTGGGGCGCCCTCGTCTTGGGAATTCTCGGCGGCCTCGCCGTCGACGAGCCGCTGGCCGTGTTCGTGCGCTCGATCCCGGTCAACTTCTACGCCATCGCCGCCGTCGCACTGGCCGGGTTCACGGCCTGGAAGGGGCTCAACCTGGGACCGATGAAGAAGGCGGAGGCGCGTGCCGCTCAGGGCATCGTGCTGAGTCCTGAAGGCGAGCTGAGTGTGGACGAGGCCGCTTTCGAAGTCCGGCTCAGCCGCGAGGTGCCGCCCCGCGCGGTCAACATGGTGGTCCCGATGGTGGCGATGGTCGCGATGATGCCCATCGGTCTCTTCATCACCGGCAACGGGGTCCTGGGTCAGGGTTCGGGCTCGACCAGCGCGCTCTGGGCGGTCATAGCGGGCAACCTCACCGCCTGCGTCCTGATGGCGGTCCAACGCTTCGCGTCGCTGGACGAGCTGGTGCGCCTCGGCCTCAAGGGCATCGAGGCGCTGCTCGGGCTTGTGCTCATCTTGCTGCTCGCCATCACGCTGGGCAACGTGTGCGTCAGGCTGGGAACCGGCCCCTACGTGGCTGAGGTAGTGCGGAACATAGCCTGGCCGGTGCTGCTGGTGCCCGCCACGTTCATCACCTCGGCGCTGATCGCCTTCGCCACCGGAACCAGCTGGGGCACCTTCGCGATCATGATCCCCATCGCCGTGCCGGCGGCCCAGGCGCTCGGCCTGCCCCTGGCTCCCTTCCTGGCGGCCTCGCTGTCCGGCGGGGTCTTTGGCGACCACGCGAGTCCGATCAGCGATACGACGATCGTTTCGTCGCTCGCCTCGGCCACTGACGTGATCGATCACGTGAGGACGCAGATCCCGTATGCCTTGATAGCGGGTGGCGTGGCGATTCTCGGGTTCGCTGTGGTTGGCGCATTTCTCTAACACCCGCCCCTTTCCCGTTAACCTGCAACGTCATAGCTTCGGCCCCAGCCTGGAGCCCAGCTAGCAGAGGAGCGCTATGTCGAGTACGGAACTAGTCTATCTGAATGGGGAATTGGTGCCGCGCGGTGAGGCGAAAGTCTCGGTGGAGGACCGAGGGTTCAATTTCTCAGACGGCATCTACGAGGTGGCACGTATCATCGGCGGCAACGTCTTCCGGATCGAGGCCCACCTCGACCGCTTCGAGGGAGGCGCCCGGACGCTGGAGATCGAGCTGCCGCTCACCCGGGACGAGGTGCACGAGGCGATCGTTCAGGTCGCAGCCGCCAACGATGTGGATGAGGGCACGGTCTACGTGCAGCTCACACGAGGAGCCGCGCCCCGCGGCCATGCCTTCCCGGAGAGCGCGGACCCGACGCTCGTGATGATCGCCCGGCCGTTCGCCGGGCCGAAGCCTGAGAACCTCGAGAAGGGCGTGGCGACGATCACAGCGCCCGACCTGCGCTTCGGCTACTGCGAGATCAAGACAATAAGCCTACTGCCGAATATCATCGCCTATCAACACGCACGTTCGGAGGGGTGCTTCGAGGCGATTCTGGTACGCGACGGCGTTGTCACGGAGGGATGCCACTCGAGCGCCCACTGCGTTCGCGGAGGTACCGTCTACACTCACCCAATCGACAACATCCTGCCGGCCATCACCCGCAAGTTCCTCCTCGACGCTCTGCGCTCCGAGGGAGTGACGGTCGAAGAGGTCGCTGTCGCCGTCGACGAGTTCAGGGCGGCGGACGAGATCTTCCTCACCGGCACAACGACCGAAGTGATGGGAGTCGTCCAGATCGACGGCGAGCAGGTGGGCGACGGTGTACCCGGCGAAATCACCCGACTGGGCCTGGAGCTGTATCGGCGCGCTTTGGAAGCGGTGCGAGCTGGAAGCTAACTCGTCAACGTCGTCGCCTCGTCGTCACCCGCGCCCGCGTCCGCGCCCGCGATGAAGATGAAGATGACGATGGAGATTGGAGAAGATTGATGGGGAAGAATGAGGAGCTGATTCGCGAAGTCGATCGCTGGAGCGCTCACAACTACCACCCTTTGCCGGTGGTGCTGGAGCGCGGCGAAGGCTGCTGGGTTTGGGACGTGGACGGCAAACGGTACCTCGACATGTTGAGCGCCTACTCGGCCGTCAACCAGGGACACCGGCATCCGAAGATCATCGCCGCTCTGAATGAACAGGCGGAGCGCCTGACGCTGACCTCGCGGGCGTTTCACAACGACCAGATGGGCGCCTTCCTGCATCAGCTGTGCGATCTAGTAGGCTACGCGAAGGCGCTGCCGATGAACACGGGCGCCGAGGCAGTGGAGACGGCGATCAAAGCCGTGCGCAAGTGGGGCTATACGGTGAGGGGCATCGCCGCTGATGCGGCGGAGATCATCGTCTGCGAGAACAACTTCCACGGGCGCACCACGACCATCGTCGGCTTCTCCAGTGAGGAGAGTTACCGCGCCGGCTTCGGCCCGTTCACTCCCGGCTTCAAGCTCATCCCCTACGGCGATATCGAGGCGTTGCGCGCCGCGTTCACCGAGAATACCGTCGGCTTCCTGGTCGAGCCGCTACAGGGTGAAGGCGGCGTGATCGTGCCGCCGGACGGCTATCTGAAGGCGGCGGCCGAAATGTGTCGGCAGGCGAACGCCAAGCTCATGGCCGACGAGATTCAAACCGGGTTGGGCCGCACCGGCCGCCTGCTGTGCAGCGACTGGGATGACGTGAAGCCGGACGTCGTGATGCTGGGGAAAGCGCTGGGCGGTGGCGTCTATCCCGTATCGGCAGCCGTCGCCGACGAGGAGGTCATGGACGTGTTCGCGCCCGGCGATCACGGTTCCACTTTCGGTGGCAATCCACTCGGCGCGGCGGTGGGGCGAGCCGCGCTGGATGTCCTTGTCGAGGAGAAACTGCCCGAGCGTGCGGCCGAGCTCGGCGCTTGGTTCATGGACGAGTTGTCCGCCATCGGCTCGCAGCACGTGGCCGAGGTGCGGGGCAGGGGAATGATGATCGGCGTGGTCATCAAAGAGTCGTCGGGCACGGCGCGGCCCTTCTGCGAGGCATTGATGGAGCGTGGCATACTCGCCAAGGAGACTCACCAGCAGGTGGTGCGGTTCGCTCCGCCTCTCGTGATAACGAAGGAGATACTGGAAGAAGCGCTCGTCTCGATCCGGGAAGTGCTCGCGTAGCGCGCCGGCTCCGACCTACCTCAGGCCGACAATGACGCGACCGTCGTCGTGCCAGTGCAACGGCGCCGGGAACACGAAGGTGCGGCCCGCTCCGATATCTTCCAGCAGCAGCCAGCAGGTGGTAGCGTGGCCGCTCCAGAAGGCGCGTTGCCCGAACAGATGACCGTGCGGGCAACGCTGACGCCCGAAAAAATCGCAGCGCGCGTAGGTCCCACAGACCGGGCACGGCACTTCTATGGGATAGGGCCGTCGCACCGGCCAGAGCGCCGACTCCTGCCAACGCAGCTCGGTCCGTACTTCCGGTAGGAATGCCCGGCCGATAGACTCCGGGCGCTCGACTAGAGGATCCATCACATCTCGATTATAGCGTAATGCATGCTGTGGACGGAAGTGCGACTGGATTGAGAACTCGACGGCGAACTACATCGACGGGGTGCGTTCTCTCGCCAGGCGCCCCGATAGGTCTCAGCGCTCCGCCACGAGCTTGTCGCTCTCGCTTTTGATCAGCTCCCAGGCCCGCGCTACATGCCGCTCTTCCGTGCGCACGTTACCGATGGCGAGGCGTAGAGTGTAGCGATCGCGCAGTTTTGTGTGCGACAAAAACACCTCGCCGCCGGCGTTCAGGCGCTGTAGCAGCGTTTCGTTGAACGCGTTCAGGCCCTCGTCTTCGCCTGAGAGGTGTGAGGGGCGAGCACGGAAGCAGACGACGCTTAGCGGTGTAGGCGCCAGTCGCTCGAAGTCCGGATGTTCGTCGATCCAGCCGGCCAGTAGCTCGGCGAGCCGAATGTGCTCCCTCAAGCGCTTGGCGATCCCCTCGGAACCGAAGCTGCGCAGGACCATCCACAACTTGAGGGCGCGGAATCGGCGGCCTAGCGAGACCCCCCAATCCATGTAGTTCGTGATCTCCTCATCGACACCGGTACGCAGATACTCGGGGACGAGGCTGAAGGCGCCTTTGAGCACGTCCGGGTCGCGAACGTAGAGCGCGCTGCAGTCGATGGGGGTGAACAGCCACTTGTGCGGGTTCACCACGATCGATTGCGCCGCCTCGCAACCGTCGAGGACATGGCGGTACTCCGGAATGACCGCTGCCGACCCGGCGTAGGCGGCGTCCACGTGCAGCCAGATGCCTTCACGCTCGCAGATCTCCGCGATGGCCGGCACGGGATCGATGCTCGTCGTCGAGGTCGTCCCGACGGTTGCCGTTACGCAAAACGGCCGGTGCCCGGCCGACCGGTCCTCTGCGATGGCCTCTCTCAGCGCCTCGGCATCCATCCGGAACTCATCGTCGGTCGGGATCCTTCGAACGCCCGCCTTGCCGAGGCCCAGGACCAGAGCCGCTTTCTCGACCGAGGAGTGCGCCTGCTCCGACGTGTAAAGTCGCAGCAGGGGAAGATCGGTGCGGCCCGACATGCCGCGCTCGCGGATCTCTAGATCACTGAGCGCGTGCCGGGCGGCGGCGATGGCGCATAGCGTGGAGACCGACGCCGTGTCCATGATCACGCCGTCGAAGCCTTCGGGTAACCCCAACAGCTGGCGCAGCCAGTCGAGCGCCAGCTCCTCCAGCTCCGTCGCCGCTGGCGACGTCTGCCATAACATGCCGTTCACGTTGAGGGCAGCCGACAAGAGTTCTCCGAGGACGCCCGGTGCCGAGCCGCTGATGCTGAAGTAGGCGAAGAAGCAGGGGTGGTTCCAGTGGGTCATCCCTGGCACGACGATCTTCTCGAAGTCGTCCAGAATCGCGTCGATCGGTTCGCCGGCTTTTGGAGCACTGCGCGGCAACGCCGCCCTGACATCACCCGGCGCGACCTGCGCGAGCACGGGATACTCCTCCGGGTGCTCGAAGTAGCGGGCGATCCAGTCCGTTACGCGCGCTGCTGCGCTCTTGAATTCCTCGAGCGGGATATCACCTTTGTCCGTCATCTCTTCCCCTGCTTCATCGGTGACCAGTGGTCGGTAGTCGGTAGTCGGTAGTCGGTAAAGGCGAAGTGTCAGGTGTGAATTACCGGATACCGGCTACTGGCCACAAGCTACCGGTCCAGGTTCCGACCAAAGAAGTCAAAGGCGGCACGATAGGCCTGCAACCAGTGCGAATGAGTGGTGAACGAATGAACTTCGTCTGGGAACACGAGCTGCTCGAACTCAATGCCCTGGGCCCGTAGCGCCTCCACGAGATCCACGGTCTCGCTGAACGGCACGTTCCTGTCGTCGTCACCGTGGATCAGCAGGACCGGAGATCGCCAGGTATCGATACTCGCCATCGGCGAAGACTCGAAGGCGAGCCGTGCGAAGTCGAGGCGTGCCTCGGGATCGTAGCTCGGCGCGAAGTTCCTGACCACCATGTTCCAGTCATGTACACCGTGCAGGTCGACGCCGGCGGCAAACAGGTCGGAGGCGCGTGCCAGTCCCAGTGCCGTGAGGTAGCCGCCGTACGAGCCGCCCCAGAGCCCGATCTTCTCGGGATCCACCTCGGGCCGGCTCCGCAGGTAAAGACCGCCGCCCAGTACGTCGTTGAACTCGCTCGCCCCCGTCGCCCCGTAGTTCAGCGCCTCGCGAAACTCCATCCCGTAGCCGATGCCGCTGCGGTAGTTCACCGACAGCACCACGTAGCCGCGGCTCGCCAGGTACTGGTTCAGCGCGTACGCGTTGTGGTAGTAACCCCGGTAGTGCCAGCCCAGCAGCATCTGACGGCGCGAGCCGCCGTGGAAGAACATGACCGCCGGTCGCCCATCGCCGGGTCTGGCACCCGCGGGCAGGAAAAGTTGCCCGTGTATCAGCATGCCATCGGCGGCGGGGAAGACGACCTGCTGCGGCTCGACGAGATCGTCGCTCGGGAAGTCACCCGGTATGGCCTCCGTGGCCAGATCGCGCGCGCTCTGCGAACCGATCTTGATCGCCGGACGCGCCGGCCGGCGCGCGTCGGAACGTAAGAAGGCGAGGGCGCGACCATCATCGGTCGGCACGGGCGACCACTCGATTCCTGGGCCGCTGGTGACCGCATCGGGCCGCCCCCCGTCCACGGGCACGCTCCAGAGATGTCGCCGGTCGATGTCGTCCTGGTTCGAGCTGTATATCACATCGCGCCGGTCGTGGCTGAGAGCGACGTGTTGCACCTCGAACTCACCGGGCGTCAGCAGCTCCGCTTCGCCGCCTCGCAGCGGGACCGCGTAAAGATGCGTCCAGCCGTCACCCTCCCAGGGGAAGACGATGCGGTCGCCGGACCCCCAGAGGAGTTGGTTCGACGCGGACACGCTGCGGAAGACGCTCCCGGCACCTTCCTGCGCGCGCCACACTTCTCGTCCCGCTCCGCTCTCCACGTTGGCGACTCGGATCGACCAGGGCTCACCAGCGCGGCGCGGCCCAAACGGCAACACGCCCTTGGTCGCCGGGACGCGTAGGAAAGCGATGTGCCGGCCGTCGGGCGACCAAACGGGATTGCGATCACGATCGACGCTTGGATCGAGCCAGCTCACCCGCTTCGCCGCCATGTCGTAGACGCCGATGAAGGCGTGGTCCCCGCGGCTGCTGACGAACGCGAGTTGAGAGCCGTCCGGCGACCAGCGCAGCGAGCCGTTGCTGCCCCGAGCCTTGACCAGCGCTTCCGGCTCGCCTTCGTCCAGAGGCGCGATCCAGATATCGCGACCTTTATGGAACGCGACGACGCCTCCAGTCGGTGCAACGGTCGGGCTCGAGCCGTCCGCCAGCAGGCGCTGCTCCCCACCTGCCAGGTCGATGATCCATATCTGCTGCTGTACCGCCTCGGGCAGGCTCCATGGATTCGGGTACTCGCCCTGGCGATTCGGACCTCCGCCGCGCACGTAGACGATGGAGGCGCCATCCGGCGTGAAGCGAAGGCCGGAGATCGCCTGGCCGTCGTCCTCGGCGTACTCGGTCAGCCGGCGGGCGACGTAGTCTGGAGCCTCGGCTACCCAGATATTGCGCACGCCCTGGGCGTTGAACATCCAGGCGATACTCCCGCCCTCGGGAGCCGCGACCAGGTCGCTAGGGAACGGCGAGCTCATCACCTGCTCCAGACCGAATCGTTCCTGAGCCCTGGAATCGACGGGTACAGAGATCAGGGCGACCGCGGCGAGCCCGAGAAACACCATCTGTCGGCGGAGCATCAGGAGTCCTCCTATCGCGATTATCCATCGATGGCCACCGGCTACCGGCTACCGGCTACCGGCCACCGGCCACCGGCTACCGGCTACCGGCCACCGGCTTGGAGTACGATGTTGCGAATCGCGGCCCGCCGCCGCAACGGTTGTCCGATACCGTGTTTGCTGTGGGTCGGAGCCGGGTCGCTAGAACCAACTCCGCTCGTCGGGGGTCGGAGCCGGGGGACCGCTCGCTCCGGTCGACCCGGGAGGGGTCGGAACTCGGGGGACCGCTCGCTCCGGCCGACCCGGCAGTCGGCTCGGTGCTTCCCGCTAGTACATCGGGCAGCTCACCAATAGACTCGGCGTAAGGATCGGAGCCGGGTCGCTAACACCAGCTCCGCTCGGCGGTCCCCCGGTTCCTCGCTGGCCAGATCGAGAGTGAGTGGGGGCGGTCCCCCAGTTCCTCCTAAGCCAGATTGAGAGGCGTGGGGGCGGGTCGTTGAGCGGAGCTGGGGTTAGCGACCCCGCGGTCACGGCGCAGCCGTGAGCGCGGGGGAGGCCGGAGCGAGACGACCCGCTCCCCGCCG
>JBDHHZ010000105.1:0-8057 GCA_039589115.1 Gemmatimonadota bacterium
ACGCCGAACATCGATCGGATCGCAAACGAGGGGATGATCTTCACCGATTACTACGGCGAGCAGAGCTGCACCGCGGGCCGCTCATCGTTCATCACGGGGCAGAGCGTGTTCCGCACCGGCCTCAGCAAGGTGGGGCTGCCCGGCGCCGACCTGGGCCTTCAGGTTGAGGACCCGACGATCGCGGTGATCCTCAAGGAGCTGGGCTATGCAACGGGGCAGTTCGGCAAGAACCACCTCGGCGATCGAGACGAGTTCCTGCCGACCAACCACGGGTTCGACGAGTTCTTCGGCAACCTCTACCACCTGAACGCGGAGGAGGAGCCGGAGAACGAGGACTACCCTGGCGACTTGGTGTTGGCAGACGGTCGCACCTTCCACGAGGCGTTCGGCCCGCGTGGCGTGATCCACAGCTGGGCCGACGGACGCATCGAGGACACGGGACCACTGACCAAGAAGCGAATGGAAACGGTGGACGACGAGACCGCGGACGCCGCCATCCGCTTCATCCGTGACGCACACGCCCAAGGCGAACCGTTCTTCGTCTGGTGGAGCGGCACGCGGATGCACTTCCGCACGCACGTCAAAGAAGAGCTGCGCGGCATCTCGGGACAGGACGAGTACGCCGACGGTATGGTGGAGCACGACATGCACATCGGGCGGTTCCTGGACCTGCTCGACGAGCTCGGCATCGCCGACAACACGATCGTCTTCTACAGCACCGACAACGGCCCGCACTACAATACGTGGCCCGATGCCGCCGCCACGCCTTTCCGCGGCGAAAAGAACACCAACTGGGAGGGCGGCTGGCGCGTACCGGCCATGGTCCGTTGGCCCGGCCAAATCGAGGCCGGCTCCGTCTCCAACGAGATCGTCCACCACATGGACTGGCTCCCGACCTTCGCCGCCGCCGCCGGGGTGGACGACATCAAGGAGGATCTGCTGGACGGGTACCGCTCCCGCGCACTCGACCGGGACTACAGGATCCACCTCGATGGGTACAACATCCTCCCGCATCTGACGGGCGAGAGCGACGAGAGCCCCCGCAAGGAGATCTTCTACTTCTCCGACGACGGCGATCTCACCGCGCTGCGTTACGCGGACTGGAAGCTGATCTTCATGGAGCAGAAGAGCCCGGGGACCTTCCGGGTCTGGATGGAACCGTTCGTACCGCTGCGCGTCCCGCTGATCCTCAACCTGCGCCGCGATCCGTACGAGCGAGCGACCATCACGTCGAACACCTACTTCGATTGGCTACTCGACCGCGCCTACCTGCTGGTGCCGGCGCAAGCCTACGTGGGTAACTTCCTGGCGACGTTCCAGGACTACCCGCCACGCCAGCGGCCGGCGAGCTTCAGCCTTGACCAGGTGATGGAGATGCTGGTTCCGCCGACGAAGTAGCGATCAACAAGAAGACACCGAGTGCGAACGGGGCCGGCATCGAGCCCCGTTCGCCTTCGGGCTGGCAGTCGCCTGAACAGGAGTGCTCGTATGTCTCGCGCTTCCATCCTTATGATTGGCCTCGCCATCCTCGGAGGCTGCAGCGTCTCGGAGCAGCCGCTCAGGAGGACGAGCGATGACCCGCTGCCCTCCTGGAACGACGGCGCCGCGAAGCAGGCGATCACGAGATTCGTCGCCTCTGTCACCGACCCCAACAGCGCCGCCTACGTCGCGCCGGAGGAGCGAATCGCCGTCTTCGACAATGACGGTACGCTCTGGGCCGAACAGCCGCTCTACTTCCAGTTGATGTTCGCCCTCGACCAGGTGCGTGCCATGGCCGGCGAACACCCCGAGTGGCAAGATCAGCAGCCGTTCAAGGCAGTGCTCGAGGGCGACCGGGAAGCGCTCGGCCATATGTCGGAGCACGACATCGTGCAGATCGTGATGGCGACTCACGCCGGTCTGACCGTCGACGAGTTCGGCGGCCACGTCGCCGACTGGCTGGCCACGGCCCGTCACGCGCGCTTCGACCAGCCGTTCACCAGTATGGCCTACCAACCGATGCTCGAGCTGCTCGACTACCTGCGTGCCAACGAGTTCAAGACATTCATCGTCTCGGGCGGAGGCATCGACTTCATGCGCGTCTTCACCGAACAGGTCTACGGTATCCCGCCAGAGCAAGTGGTGGGCAGCGTCGGGGCGACCCGGTTCGAGCTACGGGACGGCGAGGCCGTACTGGTCAAGTTGCCCGAGATCGAGTTCGTCGACGACAAAGACGGCAAACCGGTAGGGATCAACCGCTTCATAGGGCGGCGCCCCATAGCGGCGTTCGGCAACTCCGACGGCGACCTGCAGATGCTGCAGTATACGGCCGCCGGCCAAGGCCCGACGCTCATGGCGCTGGTCCATCACGACGACGCCGAGCGCGAGTGGGCCTACGACCGTGACTCGTCAATCGGCCATCTCGACGAAGCGCTCGATCAGGCTACGGAGCGGGGCTGGACCGTGATCTCGATGAAGAGCGACTGGAAGCGGGTCTTTTCGTTTGAGCCATAGGAGGAGAGCGGGCAACCGATTGGGTGCCCGCTTATCGTGCTAGCCCGACGCTTCAAAGGGGTTCACGACCTCCAGACCGTCGATGCGCCACCCGTCCTGCAAGTCCTCCGTGTAGAGGACCACACACCCGGACTCCTTCGCCGCACGTATGATCAGGGCGTCCCAGAAGCCGACATCGTTCAGCCTATGTATATCGATGGCGGCGAGGACGTCGTGAAGGCCGTTGATGACTAGGTCGAGGCGGCTGAACAGCTCTACCTTTCGACGTGCGACCCCCTCCGGCACCCCAAGCTTTCGCGTCGTGGCGACGAAATACTCCTGAAGCACCTGGGTTGACAGCACTCCCCAGCCCTCCAGGCGCGCTTGCTCCACCAGCTCCAACGACCGCGCCTGCTTCTCCGGCGCATCATGGTCGTCCGTGTAGACCAAGACGTTCGTGTCGAAGAAGCTACGGACGCTCATGGATCTCGTCCCGGTCGAAGCGCCAACCCCGGGAGCGGCCCTGCCCCTCGGCCGAGAGCCTGCGCAACTCCTCCACGTCACGCTCCAGCTGGTCTCGCCCGGTAAGCCGCTCGAGGTACTCGCGCACCAGTTGGTTCACGCTCTTGCCCATGGCACGAGCAACTTGGCGAGCGTCCCTCAACAGTTCGTCATCGACGGCGAGTGTGATGTTCATGTGAGCGCCTCGTGTTACACTTAATACGTGTACACATAATACGTGCGACCACGGCGCCCGTCAATCGTGGTGCTGACTAGTCTTCGTACTGATCATGGTCTTTGTCGTGATCGGATTCGTTCGAGTGCGCGAGAAGGCCATTCCAGCGGCGGGGCGGTCACGACCTAGTCGGAGAGCGTGAAGGCGTTCGCGCCGCGCTGCCGCAGCTGCAGTAGCCCCACCACTCCCATCATTATCACCATCTCGACCACGAAGTACGCTACGATGAATACCGCGTAGTCGAGTCGTCCCAGCGTGGTCGCAGCCACGACGATCGCCAGGGCAGTGTTGCGCACCGGGAACTCGACCGCCAGGGTGATGCGATCGGGGAGGGCGGCGCCCAGCAGCCAGCCGGTAGCGAAGCCGATCAACATGGCGGAGGTCGTGAAGAACGCCGAAAGCCCGGCTGCGCTAGCGAGATGTACGGCGAAGGCACCGCGCTGATCGTACGCGATGAACATCACGATCGCGGCTACGATCAGCAGGCTCGCTCGTTTGAGCGTTGCGCGGTGGCGCTCGACGAAAGCGGGCCCCCGGGCCCGTACCACCATGCCGACGGCGATCGGCAGCAACATCAACAGCAGCAGTTGCACCATCATCGTCCCCAGCGGGATCTCCACTCCGGCACGCTCACCGAGAAACAGCCGAACGCCGGCAGCCGTGACCAGAGGGAACGTGATGATTCCGATAGTATTAGTGAGTGCCGTGAACGTGACCGAGAGTGCGATGTTCCCTCGCGCCAGGTAGACCAACAGGTTCGACATCGGGGCGCCCGGCGCCGCGGCGATCAAGATGACTCCGACCGCGATCGCTTCCGCCGGGCGGAGCGCCAGGATGGCCACCCCCGCGATGGCCGGGAGGACGACGAACTGCCCCAGAGTGCCGACTGCCACCGTTCGGGGGCTTTGCGCCACGCGCCGGAAGTCCACCGGGGACAGCTGCAGCCCCACGACCCACATGAGAAAGATGACGGCGCCGGGGATGACGAAACTCGTAACGGCCTGCATCGACGCTTCGCTCCTACGCCGGTCTCTGGATGCCGAGCTTCCGCATCTTGCCACGAAGCGTGCTCGGATTGAGGCCCAGCCGCTCGGCTGCGTTCCCAGGCCCTTTCACCTTCCAGTCGCACGCCTCGAGAACGCGGATGATGTGAGATCGATCCAGGGCAGAGAGGTCTTCGCTCGACGGAGAGGAATCCGGCAGGCTAGCGGCGGCGTTGCCGTGAATGAGCGCCCCATGCAACGCAAGCGTCGATCCTTGCGACATAACGACTCCCCGCTCGATGACATGCTGCAACTCCCGCACGTTGCCGGGCCAGTCATACGCAATTAGCGCATCCATGACATCTGTAGGCACATCGCGAACGGCCCTACCGTGCTTGGAGCGAGACCTCTCGATGAAATGCCAGACGAGGAGCGGGATATCTTCGCGGCGCCGCCGGAGCGGCGGCAGCTCGATGGGAACGACGCGGAGTCTGTAATAGAGATCGGCCCGGAAGCTGCCTTCCTCGACAGCCTCTTCCAGATTCCGACTCGTTGCGGCGAGCACTCGCGCGTCGGTGACCCTCGTCTCCGCCGAGCCCAGCCGCTCGTATTCGCCCTGCTCGAGCATGCGAAGCAACTTTGCCTGAATCTCCAACGAAAGATCGCCAACCTCGTCGAGCAGGATCGTCCCGCCATCCGCCAGCTCGAAGCGGCCGATCCGCCGGCTCACGGCTCCCGTGAACGCTCCCTTCTCGTGACCGAACAGCTCGCTCTCAGCCAACGGGCTGGGGATCGCCGCGCAGTTGACGCAGATCATTGGCCGCTCGTTCCGTGCGCTGCGGGTGTGGATGGCGCGGGCAATCAGCTCCTTCCCGGTGCCGGTCTCTCCTTGAATGAGGACGGTCACATCGGTGGCCGCGACCTGGTCCACGGCCAGCAGGACGCGGTTCAATAGCTCGCTCTTGCCGACGATGCCCTCGAATGAGTCGTATCGCTCCCCGATCTCGCTGCGTAGGTACAGGTTCTCGGCTTCCAGCCGGGCCTTCAGCTCATGGACCTCGGCGAGGGCGAAGCGTAACCGGCACTCGCGGTCGCGGCGACTCAGAGCGTTGCCAAAAACGTGCGCCAGCACGTTCAGACGCTCGACCAGATCCTCTGGCCATGCACGAGGCTGGCGAATACTCACGAAGGTGAGGATCCCGACGGGCGCACCCGCGACGGCGAACGGAACCGACAGGTGGGCCTTGGCTCCAGACCGACGAAATTCCTGGAGGTCCGTGGCCCAATCCTCGCTCAGCGCCCCGGTGTCAGGGATGCCGACGGCTTCTCCCCGACGTAGACCGGCGAAGACACGGGGCAGTCGCGAACCCATCACCGCCCCCTCCTCGATCGGCTGCACTCCGGGACCAGACCAGGTGTGCTTCACGACCGCTGAAGAACCGTCCTCAGCGAACTCGAGGAGCAGTACCCTGTCCACATCCAGGTACGCGCCGGTGCGTTCCAGTGCGGAGCAGACCTCCCCGTCCACTGCCTCGGGCGGAAGGCTCACGAAGCGCGCGGACAGATCGGCCAGGAGGCGGTCAAAACCTCCGGCATCAGCTGTGTCGCCTGACACGGTCGACTCCCATCTCGCCGGTACGGATAAGTAGCCGGCTCACGTCCAAGGGTGTGCGATGTGATACGGTAGGGTGTCTTATATGGCACGCTCCGCACCTTGTCAAGCCCGTCTTTCGGTGCGGCCAACCCTGCAGCTATCAAAGAAATCAACGACTTAGCCAGATCCGCTTGCGCGAGCAGAAGGTGGCCCACAAGTTGCCCAAATAACGCTCGTGACCATCCGAATCATGCGAGACCCCGACGGCACAGCCTACGTGCTCCACGTAGTCGGCTGGCTAGAGGGAGAAGGGGTCGAGGAGCTTCTGCGCGTCGTGGACGACGCAAGGCCAGGGCTAGTCCTCGATTTGTCCGAGCTGCGAATGGCGGACGCGCTTGGCATCGAGGCACTTGAGTCTTTGGCCGTCAGAGGTGTAAGCCTCACCCAGGTGCCACCGCTGATTGCCCTCATGCTCGACAGCGGCAGCGAGTGAGGTCTTCAGGATGGGCGCAGTAACCAGGAGCTGACTCGGTCAACCAGAGCTGCAAGACCGACGGGGCTTCAGAACCGTTACAGATCCTTCATCGAGAGGAGCTACCCCATGAAGTACGGCAGCAAGAAGGAAGCAAAGAAGTGGTCCATGGAAGTCCTTCGGGGCGGTTTGGTGGCCACCATTCCTACTCCGTTTGACGACGACCTGCAGATTCACGAGCAGGACACGAGAAACCTCGTCCGTTACTGCATCGACACCAAGAACGACGCGATCTTCATCACTGGCAACGTGGGCGAGTTCTACTCCATGTCGATGGCCGAACGGAAGAGGTTCGCCGAGATCGTGATTGACGAGGCGAGCGGAGAGATCCCCGTTATCGTGCAGACAGCTTCGCACTGCGCGGCGGACGCCATCGAACTCTGCCGGCACGCCGAAGAGAAGGGTGCTGATCTTGTTGCAATGTTATCACCCTACTTCCAGGCGGCGACGGACGAGGCCGTTGAGGAGTGGTGGCACCACGTGACCGATCACTTCGATATCGGTTGCGTGTTCTACGACAGTCCGCTGTCGAAGCTCGTCACTGCGCAGACCCTGGGCCGGATCGCACGCGAAATCCCAAACATCGTTGGTGTAAAGGACGGCAGGCCCGACCAGATGTGGTGCTGGGAAGCCGAACGCGAGGCCAACTACGAGATCTGGGTCAGCAACCCGCTCGAGGACCACTGGCCCTATGAGATGCGGATCATGAAGAACCCGGTATTGTGCTGCGCCTGGCACATGTACTTGCTGCAGGAGCCGGGCAACACCCCGATTCGAGACTACACCGACCTGATCATGGCCGGAAAGTGGGAAGAGGGACTCAAGAAGTACGACTCGATCGAGGACGGGCGGCAGCTGCTGAACGACTTCTTCTGGCACAACTACCGCCGCGGCGTGTACGTGGTCGGCTTCTGGAAGTACTGGATGGAAATGAAGGGCGTCATCAGTGGTCACAAGGTGAGAACGCCGCTGCTCAACATGACAAGGGACGAAGAGAAGTGGCTGGAGGATCGCTTCAAGCTGCTCCAAGAAGGAAAGCACCCACGCAGCAAGGGTGAGCTGCTTCCCTACCCGCAGCAGCAGGGCTTCACGCCTGGGACCCTGTCCCTGTAGCAGGGGGATCGGGAACAACCTGGTCGGATGTGTGGGGCGGCATGCTGCGCCCCACACACTCCACAACTCGAGCGGAGTTGTCCGTATGAAACGAGGTCTGCGGTCACATAACAGAATGGGTGGGGCAACCCTGGCCCTGTTGTTCATCACTTTGGCCGGAGTCTCCGGCTGCCAAAGTGACGACGACGGCATACGTTTGCCCCCGCCGCCCAGTACCGATGACAGTTATTCGCCATCACCCGAAGAGCTGTTGACTCAAGTATCCGAGTTCTTCAGCACACACAGCGAGATCGCTTTCGAGGCTCTTGTCACCTATGAAGCCGTACAGGAATCGGGTCAAAAGCTCCAGTTCGACCTGGTCCAGCGTGTCGCAGTGAGCCAGCCCGATCGGCTCTTCTGGGTCACTTTGCTGGACGACGGCACCACGAACACCGTCTGGTACAGCGACGGCCTGTTTACGATGCTGAAGCAGCCGGAGAACATCTACGGTCAGATCGAAGTACCTGCTACGATCCCCGAGATGATCGACGTTGTGGTGAACGATTACGGGATCGTCGTGCCCTTCGGTGATCTTCTGGCTAGTGGAGACGATCCAGTCTTTCTCCGAGATCTGGAATCCAGCTCCTA
>JBDHHZ010000106.1:0-7967 GCA_039589115.1 Gemmatimonadota bacterium
TCCGCCTCGGTCAAGCTCTTCGCCTCTGGGTTCCACGCCATGCTGGATACGCGGACCCCCGTGCGCTATGCAATCGTCGGCCTCGTGATCGGGGCGGCGACGGGGGCCTCGCTGATGTGGCCTCTCTACGCTCCCGGTCTGGCGGTCGGTACGGCCATTGGCTCATGGCTCTACCTGCTGTTGCTGTGGCACGGTCTCCGGAAGCGGCTGGGTGACGTCTTCACTTCGGCCGACGCGTTGTACATGATCAAGCTGATCGCGGCCTGCGCCATAGCGGCGGCGGCGGGGCTTGCCGTAGTGTTCTGGTTGGCGCCGATGCCCGCGGTCGAAGCGCCGTTGGTCACACGCGCCTGGGTCACGGCGGTAACGTTGGGTTCGTTTGGCGGCGTCTATCTTGCAGCCGCGCGCACCCTCGGCGCGTTCCCCGCCGGCGGTCTCAGATTCTGGACAGAGCGAGCCTCCTGATCGATGCTGACGAAGCCCCTCGAGGAGAAGCTAGCGGCCCTACCGTCCGCGACCGGCGTCTACATCCTGAAGAGCGCAGAGGGCGAGCCCATCTATGTCGGCAAGGCCAGATCGTTGCGGGACAGGGTACGCTCGTACTTCCGGGGTGACAGCTCCTCGCATCACAAGCCGCCGGAGATGTACCGTCGCATAGCCGACTTCGACACGATCGTCACCGCCTCCGAGACCGAGGCGCTCATACTGGAATCGAACTTGATCAAGGAGTACGCTCCCCACTACAACATCCAACTCCGGGACGACAAGACCTATCCATACATCAAAGTGACGATAGCCGAGCCCCTACCCAGGGTCTTCGTCACCCGGCGACTGATCAAGGACGGCTCTCGCTACTTCGGCCCGTATGCCGACGTCGGCCACATGCGCCGCGCACTGCGGGCGATCAAGAAACTCTACACGATCCGCTCCTGCCACTACGATCTTCCGCGTCAGGCTCCGCCGCGCCCGTGCCTCGATTACTACATCGGTCGCTGTAAGGCTCCCTGCGTCGACTATCAGAGCCAGGCCGAATACCAAGAGATGATCGATGAGGTCCTACTTGTCCTGCAGGGGCACACGGGGAAGCTGGCGGCGAAGCTGGCGGAGCGCATGGCGGAAGCGGCGGAGGCCCTGGAGTACGAGCGAGCCGCGGAGTACCGGGACACGATCCGGGGCCTGGAGCAGCTCGAGCGTCGCCAGTCAGCTATCGACCCGAGAGGCGGCGACATCGATGCCGTGGCGCTTGCACGCGACGGAGATACCGCTTGCGGCGTCATCCTGAAGATCCGGGAAGGCAAGCTGCTCGGCCGGGAAGCCCACTTCCTGGGCAACGTAGAGGGCGAGGGAGAGGAAGCGGTTCTGTCCGCCTTCATAGCGCGCTACTACCTCTCCCAGCAGGAGATCGCAAAGGAGCTGCTGATACCCGTCGAATTCGCAGATCGCTCCGTCGTCGAGCAACATCTTCGTGAGCGTGGCGGGCGGCCGTTCAAGGTCCGCGTCCCGCAGCGCGGCGCGGGCAGGGAACTGGTCCTGCGGGCCGCGGAGAACGCCCGGCACCTGCTGGAGGAGCGACGACTGATGGAGGGTCAGGCGGAGAAGCGCGCGCCGGAAGCGCTCTACTCGCTGCAGAGCTCGCTGAACCTCGAGCGTGTACCGCGCGCCATCGTCGGCTTTGATGTCTCCAACATCCAGGGGGCCGATGCTGTGGGGTCGGCCGTATGGTTCGAGAGCGGGCAGCCGCACAAAGCGGAGTATCGACGATTCATGATCCGCTCCGTCGAAGGCGTCGATGACTATGCAGCGATGCAGGAGATCGTCGGGCGCTACTTCACCAGGCGCCTCGAAGAGGATCGTCGCTTACCCGATCTCGTATTGATCGACGGTGGTAAGGGACAGCTGTCCGCAGCGGCCCAGGCCCTCGAGCGCGCCGGCGTCCCCGATCTACCCGCCGCTTCGCTGGCCAAGCGTGAAGAGCTGATCTTCACCCTCGATCGAAGCGAGGCGATCCGGCTCTCGCGACGCGAGCCGGGCCTGCGCTTACTGCAACAGGTCCGCGACGAGGCACACCGCTTCGGCCTCGAGTACCACCGCCTGCGGCGCGGCCGCCGCACGCTGCGCTCCGGCCTGCTCGAGATTCCAGGTGTGGGACCGGCCCGGCAGAAAGCACTGATCAAGGCCTTTGGGAGCCTCAGGGCCGTGAAGCAGGCGACAGCCGAGGAGATCGCCCGGGTGCCCGGCATTGGACCGGCTCTCGCCGTCGAGATCGCCCGGCATCTCGAGGCGGCAAACGGGTCCAGCGGCTAGTGTCCATGCTTGTTCCGGGCCGGGGCGATCTCTATTTTGAGCCGCGCTCAGACACGACAATCCTGTTAGACCAGCGGTAACTTCGATGAGCGTCAGGACCCGTTTTGCGCCGAGTCCAACCGGCGAACTACATCCAGGCAACGCGCGGACCGCAGTGCTCAACTGGCTTTACGCCCGGCACTGCGCGGGCCAGTTCATCCTCCGCATCGAGGATACCGACGTCGACCGGAACCTGCCCGGCTCGGAAGGCTCGATCATGTCGACGCTTCGCGGACTGGGTCTGGACTGGGACGAGGGACCCGACGTGGGCGGGCCCTTCGGCCCCTACCGTCAGAGCGAGCGGTCCTCAGGCTACAACGAATGCGCCGAGACGCTGCTGGCCGCAGGCTCGGCCTATCGGTGTTACTGCTCGCCGGAGACGCTCGAGGCCAAGAAGCAGGACGCGTTGGCGCGAGGCGCCAGGCCGGCCTATGACGGTACCTGCCGGCATCTCAGCCCCGAGGACGAGCGGCACTATCGCGATCAGGGTGTCGTTCCGGTGGTACGCTTCATCGCCCCAGTCGAGCAGGTCGTGGTCAACGACGTGGTCCGAGGGTCGATCGTCTTCGAGCCGGCGGAGTTCGGCGACTTCGTCATCTTGAAGTCGGACGGTACTCCGACCTACAACTTCGCGGTTGTCGTCGACGACAGCGCGATGGAGATCAGTCACGTCATCCGCGGGGCGGGGCATTTGGCGAACACACCGCGCCAGGTGATGCTCTTCCACGCTCTGGACAGAGAGCCGCCGATCTTCGTTCATGTTCCTCACGTCTTGAGTCCCGATGGATCACCTCTGTCGAAGCGACACGGCGCCCGCGGTCTTCGCGAGTACCTCGATGAGGGGTATCACCCAGACGCCTTGATCAACTATATGTCGTTGCTCTCCTGGTCGAGCCCCAGCGGCGATGAAGTGCTGCCGCCCGACAGGCTGATCGCAGAGATCGACTTGGGTCGCGTCGGGGCGAGCGATGTTCGCCTCGATCCCGACAAGCTGGAGTGGCTGTCCGGCGAGTACATCAGGAGTATGCGTGTAGAAGAGTTGAGCGAGCGACTGGCCGAACACCTGTCGTCCGAGTCGTTCCCGGACCGCAAGGACGAGCGAACGCGAATCGCGTCGGCGATTCAGGAGCGGATCACGACCTTTGCAGGTGCCGCTCGCTTCCTGCCACAGTTCTACCCTCCCGACCCCATGCGTTGGACGGCGGAGGCGCTGGAAGCGCTGCGTGGTCCAGAGGTAGATCGGACCCTCGAAGCCGTACGGACGGGCCTGGAGGGAATCGACGAGTGGACAGGGGAGGCGGTGGTGGCAGCGATCCGCGAGGCCGGGAAGCGAGCCGGCGTCAAGGGCCGCGGCCTGTTCATGCCGGTGCGCGCCGCGGTCACAGGATCGACCCAGGGGCCAGAGCTGGCAGATGTCTTCGAAGTACAGGGAAAGGCAACCACTCTCCGCGTCATCGAGCAGGCCATAGCGGCGGCCAAACGAGGTACTGGAGCTTGATATGAAGGCAGATTTCACGCTCAGCTGTTCGCGCTGCGAGAAGCCGGCCGACGTTCAGGGAACCCCCAGCGTCTGCGAAGACTGCGGGGCTCCTCTGCTCGCGTTCTATCCGTTGGATAGGATCGCCGAGCATTTCAGACCTAGCGTACTCGAGGGGCGACCCTCGACGATGTGGCGTTACCGTGAAGTGATGCCTCTGGCCGCCGGCGAGGAGCCTATCAGTCTGGGGGAAGGAGGAACGCCACTGCTCCGCATCCCGGAGCTCGGCGCGAACGTTGGCGTGGGCGAGCTGCTGATCAAGGAGGAGGGTCTGAACCCTACGGCGTCGTTCAAGGCCCGGGGAATGTCGGCGGCGGTGACGAGGGCGGTAGCCGGCGGCGCATCCGGTTTCGTTGCGCCCTCTGCCGGTAACGCGGCCGGAGCTCTCTCCGCCTACGGCGCGCGGGCGGGCGTGCCCGTTCGTGTCTACATGCCCAAGGACACGCCACCTGCCATCATCGCCGAATGCCGGGTTTTCGGCGCCGAGGTCACGCTCATCGACGGCGTGATCACCGACTGCGGCGTGAAAGCGAAGGCCTTCGCACAGGAGTCCGGGTTCTTCGACGTCTCTACTCTGCGCGAGCCCTACCGGATCGAAGGCAAGAAGACGATGGGCTACGAGATCTGCGAGCAGATGGGCTGGAAGCTTCCCGATGCGATAATTTACCCAACGGGCGGTGGCACGGGCATCATCGGCATGTGGAAGGCCTTCGCAGAGCTCGAGGCGCTGGGCTGGATCGAGCCCGGCAACCGCCCGCGCATGTACGTCGTCCAGTCCGCCGGCTGCGCGCCTATCGTCCGCGCCTGGACCGAAGGCAGCGAGTCCGCAGAGCGCTGGGAGGATCCGGAGACCATCGCCTGGGGGTTGCGCGTCCCCAGCGCGCTGGGCGATTTCTTGATCCTGCGATCCGTACGGGAGAGTGGCGGTACGGCGGTCGCGGTGAGCGACAGCGAGCTAACGCGATCGGCGCAGGAGATGTGTCGTCATGGTGTAGGAGCCTGCCCGGAGGGAGGGGCAACACTCGCCGCGCTGTACCGGCTGAGAGAGGAGGGACACATCGGACCCGACGATACCGTGGTCTGCTTCAACACCGGCTCCTGGATCAAGTACCTCGAGTAGCTTATGCGGCCTTCAAGACTGTCAGCCTTGATCCTCTTGGGGCTCGGGCTCTCTCTACCGGCCCGCGCCGCCGGCCAGTGGGAGATCAGCGGTAAGGCCGCTCTCCCTGCCGTCCCATATTGGATCCCGGTCAGCGAGAGCAGCAGCACCGACGTGATCCCTCTCCTGTGGACCAACTACGTAGACGGCGGGGATGACAACGGCTGCTGCGTGATCGGCGCGGCGGTGAGAAGTAGAGTAGGTTCTGCGACCCTTTGGCTTGGCCTGGCGTTCGGCACCGATCCGGACGGCGGTACGCCGGCGGCGATCGAAGCCGCGGCGCAGATCCATAGAGGGACGATGGCCTTCCGCAAGCTGCACGGGCGCATCGGGTTCACCGCTCTGTTCCCATTGCGTTGGTCGACCGGGCCCGTCCCATGGGAGCTCGACAGGATCTCCTTCGGCGTATCCTCCGTCTGGGTCGACGACTCTCGTTATCTGGAGACGATACCGCTGTTCGATTGTGTCGAGGAAGCGCCCACGCTGCCATGCCAGAGAAACATGACACCCTACACGTGGAGCGATGGGCGCGACAACGGCCTGATAGCGGAAGGCGTAATGGGCAGGGGAGACTGGCGCCAACCGCGCGTCAGAGGAAGCGGACTGATCGGCTTGCGGGTCGCCGGTGGTGAGCACGAATACGTTCGCCTCGAGGCCGAGGCACGCGTCACCGACCGGGTGGGCACGGCGCGTCTGGACGCCCGCCTGGCCGGCGGATGGAGCTCGGGCGGCGCGCCTCAGCAAAGACGATTCCTGCTGGAGGGAGCGGATCCCGTCACTCGTTGGCTGAACCCCTACATCGATGCGCGCGGCGCTCTGTTCAGCGACATCCCGTATTTCGTGCCCGGCGGTCCCTACCTTCGCGTCTACGAGGCGACCCGGCCACTGGTCAGGCGCTACCTGGGAGCGGCCGCAACGATCAGCGGTCTCACTGAGACGGAGTCGGGCCTCTGGGGCCGCGGGGCGGCGTATCTGGCTGCGGCCTGGACGCCGGGTATTCCGGACCGCATGGGGCCCGGCGAGATGAACGACGCGGGTGACCTGCTGTTCGATTGGCGCGAACTTCCGGATGGGGAGGGCAGAGAGGGTGGGCAGTTCCGCGCCAGTAGCCTAGAGGTATCGGAGATCTGGGCAGATGCCGGCTTAGAGCTCACCGGCGGATACCGGAGGGTGGCGGTGACGATCTCTCTCCCGTTATGGGCCAGCCAGCCTGCGTTTGCCAGCGAGTCTCTGCTCGCCGAGGAGAAGAGCGCTTTCGCGTTTCGCTGGGCTCTCAGCATCGTTTTCCAGCCCAGCGGCCGCCCGGGAGGTTGAATGGACGAACGGACGCGTTGCCTGATCTTCGACCCGTTCGCCGGGATCAGCGGGGACATGATCCTGGGCGCCCTCATCGACGTGGGCCTGGAAGCCGAATGGCTCACGGAGCTCGTCGACGCGTTGGACCTTCAGGTCAGCGTCACCGTCGATTCGGTGATTCGCGGCGCGTTGAGCGCTTGTGCTGTTGACGTCAAACCTTCGGGTCCTCCTACTTCCCGGCACCTCGACGATGTGCTCGCGATCATCCAGGCCGCGCAAATCGACGAGACCGCAAAAGCCAACGCCGCTTCAGCCTTTCGCCGACTGGCAGACGTCGAGGGCGCTGTGCACGGCCTCCCAGCCCACGAGGTTCACTTCCACGAGGTCGGCGGAGATGACGCTATCGTCGATATCCTCGGTGCTTGCGCCGGCGTCACGCGCCTCGGAATAGACCGCTGCTACACTCGTCCCGTGTCAGTCGGACACGGATGGGTCTCCTCACAGCACGGATCTCTGCCTGTTCCCGCTCCGGCCACTTTACGTCTGCTCGAGGGAACCCCCGTACACGAAAGCGGGCTGGAAGGTGAGCTCACGACTCCGACGGGTGCCGTACTGCTGTGGGTGCTGACCGCCGGCCGCCCGGCCCCATACTCCTATGTGCCTATCCGTTCGGGGTTCGGGGCCGGCAGCCGCGACCCGGACACTCATCCCAATTGCCTGCGGGTCGTCGTCGCAGAGCACCCCCAGGAGGGGATCCTGTTCCTCTTGCAGGCTGATATCGACGATATGTCGCCGGAATACGTGCCGCCTCTGCTGGAATCGCTTCGGGCGGCTGGCGCCATAGATGTCTGGACGCACCCTGTTTCCATGAAGAAAGGACGAACCGGACTCAGGGTCGAGGCATTGGTACCCGAGACGGGCAGGGAAGCGGTCAGCCGTGCTCTGTTCGAGGGCAGCACGACCCTGGGCGCCCGCTTCTGGACGGTCGAGCGCGAGGTATTGCCTCGCACGACTGAGACGATAGAATGGCGCGGGTTCAAGATACGCGTGAAAATGGCTACTTCGCCCGACGGGCACGTTCGTTGCAAGCTCGAGTATGATGACGTAGTCGAGGCAGCCGAAGCATCAGGCGTGCCAATACTCGAAGCTCGGCAGGAGATAGGTAGACTACTGGACCGAGATTTGTAAGTTTCAGTAACGCAAACACTTGCCTGACTCAAGCTAAGAACTGGCTGTGGGAGGGAATTTCTATGAGTGTGATTCGTCTTTCACTTACAGCGCTGATAGCTGCCGTTTTGGCGGCCTGGACACAACCGGATGTGCAGGCTCAGGAGTGTGTCGGCTCGAAACCCTCGGGTAGCACCTGGGTCCGCAGCGCCGATCAGCATCTGTCCGTGGCAGCCAGGACACCGATGCCGGACGAGAAGCGGAGCCGTTACGAGCAAACGCTGAGGGCGCTGGCCGAAGGCATGCAGAGACAGCCAGACAACCCGCGCCACTACGAGCTGGCAGGTATCGCCTACGCGGCAATGGGCGACCTGGTGGGCGCCGACACGATGTGGGCCAAAGCCGAGCACTTGTGGTCCTGCTACGCCGTGATCGACACGCTGCGCTACAACGAGGCGGCGCGCG
>JBDHHZ010000107.1:0-10334 GCA_039589115.1 Gemmatimonadota bacterium
GAAGGCGGCTTTGTCGTTTTCCTGTACAGTTGAGAGGCTCGAGAGATGAAGAGACAGACTGTCCTTAAGGTCACTGCCGTTCCCGTGATATTGGCCGTTGGCGTTCTGGCGATGCGGGGTCTGGGCTCGACAGAGAAGCAGAGCGCGCGGCGCGATGTTACCCCGGAACCGCGGGCGGTGGAGACCCAAGTACTGGCCTTCGGCGACCTGACGTTACAGGTCGAGGGCGACGGCGTAGTGGAGTCGGAACGGATGCTCAACTACGTCTCCGAGGCGAGCGGGGTGGTGCTGTTCGCGAAGAACGACCTGAAGGACGGAACGTATGTGCGCGAGGGCGAAGTCGTCGTCAGGATCGACTCACGAGACGTGGAGAACGACCTTTACGCGTTGAGATCCGACTTCCTGAATGCTGTGGCTTCGGTATTGCCCGAGTTGCAGCTTGACGATGCTCGCATCTACCGGCGTTGGTTCGACTACTTCAACACACTGGATATAAACACTTCGGTTCCGGACCTGCCCGAGATCACGAACGCGCAAGAGAAGATCAAGATCAGCACCAAGAACATCATCGGGCAGTACTACGCCGTAAGGAACCAGGAGATTCTGCTCTCGAAGCACACGATCCAGGCGCGAGCGGTGTGATCGAGAACAGCTTCGTGTCGGTAGGCCAGCAGCTGTTTGCGCTGTCCGATCCGAAGAACCTGGTAGTGACGGTGCCTCTTCTGATCGAGGAGAGTAAGGCATTGGACTTCTCGAGGGCCCCGCGGGTAGCGGTGTATGCCGACGAGGGCAGCGAGGAGATGAAGATCGGCCACGTCACTCGGAAGGAGACGCTGGTCGATCGCAACTCGCAGACCCTGAACGTCTATGTCACGTTCTCGAACGGTGACCTCAATCCGCACTTCCTGCCGGGTAGTTATGTGCATGTGAGCATCGACGGGAAGACGCTCCAGAATGTGGCGCCTGTGCCCCGGCACCTGCTGGACGCGGATAACTTCGTGTTCACCATGGAGGACGGCACCCTCGGCCGCCAGGAGCTCGAGCTGGTCGGTTATCAGAGTGATCTCGCTATCGTCAGGAATTCCGTCCCGGATGAGACGGTCATCGTGACGACCATCCTGCAGAAGCCGCTGATCGGAATGGGCATCCGCTCCACGAACATGCCGGAGCTTCAGGAGGAAACGGAGTTGGCGGATCAGAGCGGAGACGGCGAACCCGTGGCTGCCGGCGGGTGAGGAGGGACGTCAGTAGTCAGTGATCGGCCTACTGGTCACTGATCACCGAGCGCTGAGAACGAATCACGGAAGATTGGCAACGGCACGATGAAGAACGTCATAAATTATTTCATAAAATACTCGGCGGTGACCAACTGGATCATGCTCGCGGTGATGCTCGCGGGCGTGTTCGCGCTCGCCAACCTGGAGCGGCGCCTGAGCCCGAAGCTCGAGATCGAGGAGATCTCGATCAACGTACCCTATCCGGGCGCCTCGGCGGTGGAAGTCGAGGAAGGGATCACGATAAAGATCGAGGAAGCGCTGCGCGGGATCGAGGGGATCGAGAAAGTCTATTCGATTTCGTCGGACGGCTTCGCCTCCCTCGATGTGGAGGTCACGCCCGGATACGACATGAACAAGGCGCTCCAGAACATCCGGAACGCCGTCAACTCGATCAACTCGTATCCTACCGGGGCAGAGAATCCCGTCGTCTTCCAGGACACGCAATGGAACCGGGCCGTCATGCTCAGCATCTACGGGCCCGAGGACCTCTTCGCCCTGAAACGCATCGTCGAAGAGTTCCGGGACGACCTGCTGGCCACCGGCAAGATCTCCGAGGTCCGCTGGTGGGGCCTACCGCCGCGTGAGATCACTATCGAGGTCTCGTCGGAGAACCTGCGGCGCTACAAGCTGACCATCGGTGACATCGCCCAGTCGATCCGCAACTCGAACCTCAACATCTCCTCGGGCTCGGTGCTGACCGACCAGGAGGAGATCCTGATTCGTTCCTATAACAGGAAATACGAGGCCTCTGAGTTCGAGGCTATCGAGGTCATCTCTTCGATCGACGGAACGCGCATTCGGCTCGCCGACATCGCGGAAGTCCAGGAGCAATGGCCGGAGAACGTGTTCTTAGCTGAATACAACGGCCGCGCCTCAGTGGGCTTCAACGTCATGTACAACAACAACGAGGACGTGATCGAGATCACGGAAATCGTTGACCGGCTGGCCGGGGAGTACGAGGCGAAATACGCGGGACTCGTCAAGTTCAACACCTTCATCAAGGACACCGACGAGCTCGAGCAGCGGCTGTCGCTGATGACCACGAACGGGATCATCGGCCTGATACTCGTCCTCACCTTGTTGGGCATCTTCTTCAATCTGAGAATGTCGTTTTGGGTGGCGCTCGGCATCCCCTTCTCGCTGCTGGGTATGTTCTTCGTCCTTTGGCTACTGCCCTTCTCGCTGCTGGGTATGTTCTTCGTCCTTTGGCTACTGGACATCAGTATCAATGAGATGAGCCTGTTCGGCATCATCATGGTGATCGGTATCCTTGTGGACGACGGCATCATCATCGGTGAGAGTATCTACTCGCAGTGGGAGAAGTACGGCAAGCAGCCGGTACAGGCGGCGATCGATGGGACCCTTGACGTCATCAAGCCGGTTGCGATCTCCGTCGTCACCACGATGGTGGCGTTCATCCCGTACTTCTACTTCTACGGGATGCTCGGCAAGTACGTCTGGCAGATAGCCGCCGTCGTCATCATCGCGCTGCTCTTCTCGCTGATCGAGGCCTTCATCATCCTGCCGGTGCACCTCGCACACTCGCGGGCGCTTCAGAAACGGCCGCAGGCGCACGGCATGCTCTCCCGTGTCCGCGAGAAGCTCGACGCAGCAGTCAAGTTTGTCCTCGAGGGTGTCTATGCGCCGATCTTGAGGTTGTGTCTGAACAACAGGTGGGCGGTCAGCGCGGCTGTCATAGCAGTCATCATGATCATCGCCGGCCTGTTCCAGGGCCAGCACGTGCGGGCGCAGTTCTTCCCGCAGATCGAGCCGCCCTACGCGCGGATGCAGGTGGAGGTCCCGGCGGGCACCTCGGCGGATGTGGCGGACCAGATCCGCACCCGGCTGATCAACAAGTCGCTGGCCTTCGCCGATGAGTGGGACCACCCTGAGAAGGGTGAGCAGAGCCCGATCCAAAACTATACGTCGTGGATGAACGGCAGCTCGATTAACGTCTTCTTCGTACTCCCCTCTTCGGCGGTGCGGGATTACAACGTCGGCGAGTTTTCCGACGCCCTGGCCGAGTACATCGGCACCGTTCCCGAGGCGGAGAACGTCATCATCGGCGGCTTCTCGTTCGGCGGCACGCCGATCTCGGTGCGCTTCCAGAGCTCCGACTACCAGCAGCTCATCATGGCGAAGGAGCTCTTGAAGGACGAACTGAGAGGGATCGCCGGCGTCAAGGACATCCGCGACGACACACCGTTGGGCAACAACGAGTTCGTCGTCATCTTGAAGCCCAAAGGCCAGGCGCTCGGCTTCACCGTCAGGGATCTGACCTCGCAGCTTCGTCAGGGCTTCTACGGCGACGAGGTGATGCGGCTGCAGAAGGGGCGTGATGAGGTGAAGGTCTGGGTCCGCTTCCCGAAGGAGGATCGCGTCTCCATCGCCCAGATCGAGAACCTCAAAGTGCGGACGCCGGCCGGCGACTATGTGCCGTTCAAGGAGGTTGCCGACTACCGTATCGAGCGGGGTGTGAGGCGGATCCGGCACGACGAAGGCATGCGCGCGGTCAACGTTTACGCCGACCTCGACTACTCGCAGAACGAGCTGAACGTCGTGCTCGCCGAGGTCAACCGTGAGGTGGTGCCGCGCGTCCTGTCGCAGGTCGACGGTGTGCAGAGAGCCGTCGGTACCGGCCAGCAGGAAGAGGTACAGAAGATGGTCGGCTCGATGACCTACACCATGGCGCTCGCCTTGGTAGTGATGTTCACGATACTGCTCTTCTTGCTGAAGTCCTATATCCAGACACTGCTCGTGATGGCGCTCATCCCACTAGGCGTCATAGGCGCGGTGATCGGGCACTTCATCGTCGGCATCCCCGTCTCGATCCTCTCGTTCCTGGGGATCGTGGCGTTGGCGGGGATCATCATCAACGACTCGGTGGTGCTGGTCGATCGCTACAACAAGATGATCGCCAGGGGCGTCGATGTCGGCGATGCGCTATACGAGGCGGCCAAATCGAGGTTCAGACCTATCGTTCTGACTACGATCACCACGGCTGGCGGCCTGGCGCCGATCATCCTGATGCGCAGCGAGCAGGGGCAGTTCCTCGTACCGATGGCCGTCTCGGTCGCTTTCGGCCTGATCTTCGGGACGCTGCTGACGCTGATGCTGCTGCCGTCGGCGCTCTACGTGGTCAGCGACCTGAGGGTCCTGTTCCGCAGGAAGAAATCGCGTAACGAGCTGGAACCGGCGTACTCGGGCGATTAGATCTCGCAGGCATTTGGGTGCCGGTGTGCAGTGTGCGGTTTGCGGTATCTAGAGAACGACAGAACAGAGCGGTGAGCTGCGGACTGCTGGTGCAGTCGCTGCTCACCGCTTCTCTTTGGCCTTCCCGCTCACTGCACACAGCACACCTGCACACCTCTCACCGAATCTGATCCAGCGCTCGCTCTCCGCCCCAGCGCGAGACGATCCGATCGTCGTACTCGTCGGCGGTGGCTGCCACGGCGGTGACTGACGATTCGAGCTCCCTCTGGTCGCAAGTGGAACCGACGATGGAGTGCTCGAAGATGACGTCTCCGTCCTCGTCTATGCCGAAGGCTCCGAAGCGCATCCCAGCGTTCTCATGGAGGAGGAAGCGCATGAGCTCGGCAGTCAGTTCTATTCCGGTCACGACGTAGGAACGGGTGGTGATGAGCGCGTCGTCGTCGCCCCAGGGGAAGACGCCGATTTGAGCGAAGGCGGATCCGTGCATGACGCCGAGCACTGGCACGTCGGGCTTTCTCAGCACTGAGCCACCGAACAGCTCGGTAACCCATGGCAGCACCCTCTCGTAGCACTCTTTCTGCGCTTGTGATTCGAATTCCATTGGGTCGTCCCTCCCGTGCGTCACACTGCCTTCAGATAGTCGCGGACCATTAGTGCCGCTGCCGCGCCCTCGCCGGCCGCGGTGGCCACCTGCTTGGTGCTGGTCGCGCGTACGTCGCCTGCAGCGAAGACACCCGGCACGCTCGTCTCCAACATTGTGGGATCGCAGCTCTCGAAGCCAGGCGGACGTACCCCGTCATGCACCAGCGCGTGGCCCGTTATGATAAAGCCATACTCGTCCAGTTGCACGGCGCTTTCTCCCAGGAAGTTCGTGTTCGGGTCGAGCCCGACGAAGATGAAGGCGCCGGGGATCTTCAGGCTATCGACGTCGCCTGTCGACGTGTCGCGGACCTTAATGGTGTTCAGCTTAGATTCGGCGCCCTCGAATTCCTCGACGACTCGATTGAACTGGACATCGATCTGCGGGTGCTCCAGCACCTTCTCCTGGATCACCTGACTGGCCGTCAACGAATCGCCGCGCACGAGCAGCGTGACCCGCTCCGCGAACCTGGTGAGGAATAGGCTCTCTTCCGTGGCGCTATTGCCGCCGCCGATCACCGCCACCGGCTGTCCTTTGTAGAATGGGCCGTCACAGGTCGCGCAGAAGTGCACACCGGCGCCCAGGTAGTCCTCTTCGCCATCGACGCCGAGGCGTCGATAACGACTCCCCGCTGCCAACAAAACCGCGAACGCGCTGTACTCGCTGCCGTCTGTCGTCATCACACAGTGGTAGTTGCCGTTGCGGCGGATGCCGGTGACTTCCGAGGCCTGTAGTAGCTCGACGCCGAAGCGCTCCGCCTGCAGGCGTAACCGCTCGGCCAGCTCTGCGCCCGTAATTCCCTCGTGAAAGCCCGGCACGTTGTCCAGGTGCATCGTGGCCGCCGCTTGACCGCCCAGCGCGGCGCGCTCGATGACCAGCGTGTCTATACCCTCGCGCGACGTGTAGAGCGCGGCCGTGAGACCGGCGGGCCCTCCACCGACGATTATCAGATCGTAGTGATGTCGTTCCGCCGTCGTCTTGAGTCCCAACTTAGTGGCCAGGTCGGCATTCGACGGATTGGTCAGCATCGAGCCGTCGCCGAACACGATCGTAGGGATTCGGCGCTTGCCCTGGTTCGCCTCGATGACGTACGCCTCGCCTTGTTTGTCCTGCTCGATGTCTACCCAGTTGTAAGGGATCTGATGTTCGCCGAGGAAACTCTTGCTGCGATGACAGTCGGGGCACCAAAAAGCGCCATATACTGTGATCTCGGGCTTATCGGTCATGTCTCACGGGGCCTTTCGAGGATGGTTGGGCGTCCGCGCTCCCGGTTCGGCGGGCCGACGGACACGACAGACTGTGTTCTGGGCGATGCGACAAGATGAACGTGTCGGACTGACGGATCAAGCGATACCGACACGGGCGATCCTATCCTATCGGGATCGTCCGAAATCGAGACTGCTGTTCCCGTTAGCGAACACATCACATGGGCTCGCCGTTCCAAACGACCGCTCAGTACAAGGAATCATGTCGGCACGGTGTTTGCCACTCAGGGTCTTTGGCGTCACCTACCCATGCCGATAGGAGGTCCAGTCTATGTTCGGCGCCTGGCAGGACATCCGACACGGCAGCCGATCGCTGCTCAAGACGCCCGGTCTCACGGGCATGATCATACTCATTCTGACCGTCGGGATCGGCGCGAATGTCGCCATGTTCAGCGTGATTGATGTGGCGCTGATCCGGCCGCTGCCCTACGCGGAGGCCGAGCGGCTCGTGTCCGCTCGCACGGCTTTCAGGGGCTCGGTGCGGGCGTGGGTCTCGGCGCGCGATTACTGGGACTACAGGGATCTCGCTGTATCGTTCGAACACCTTGCCGCCTACTCGGGATTTCCGCGTGACTACACCGTGACCGGCGTCGAGGAGCCGGAGCGGCTGTCAGGCCTAGTTGTCAGTCGCGAGTTCTTCCCGGCTCTTGAAGTTGGCACCTTGATGGGCCGGGGGTTCATCGCTGAGGACGAGCTCGAGACGTCGCCGTTCGTGACGATTCTGAGCTATGGGTACTGGCAACGACGGTTGGGAGGGGCGCCGGATGTGGTCGGCAAAGTGCTGACCATCGATGGCTTCCCGGTGGAAGTGATCGGCGTGATGCCCGCCGGGTTCCACTTCAGGTCCGATGCGCAGATCTGGTTGCCGATGCGGGCCGATGACCCGCTCATCGCCGAGCGAGGCAAGACCAACTGGAGCGTGATCGGCCGGCTGGCGACCGGTGTGACGATCGCCGAGGCGCAGAGCGAGGTGGACGTCATCTCCGCGCAGTTGGCGGGCCAGTACCCCGATAGCAACCGCGATGTCGGCCTCGCGCTTACCAGATTGCAGCAGTCGTGGTCGGAGAACTATCGGGAGAGCCTGTTTCTGCTCCAGGCTGCGGTGGCGCTGGTCCTCCTCATCGCATGCGGCAACGTGGCCGGTCTGCTGCTCGCCCGAGGTTCGATTCGGCGGGCCGAGCTTTCGCTGCGAGGCGCGCTCGGTGCCTCGGGCGGCCGAATCGTTCGGCAGTTGCTCAGCGAGAGTCTCTTGCTGGCGGGCGTCGCGGGCGTGCTGGGTGTACTCGTCGCCGAGTGGCTGAAGCCGCTCTTGTTTCAACTTACTGGAGTGGAAGGACCCGTCGGCCAGGGGTCCGGCCTGTCACCTACGGCTTTGGTGTTCGTGCTCGTTGTGTCGGCCCTGACGGGCTTGATCTTCGGAACGCTCCCGGCCGTGCGTGCCGCACGCGACGATATCGCAGAGGGCCTCAAGTCGAACGTCCGGACGACCGACCGTGGTGGGGCCAGGTTTCGCAGCGGCCTCGTCGTGGTTCAGGTGGCGGTCTCAGTCATGCTCCTCGTCGGCGCCGGACTGCTGATTCGGAGTCTGGCGCGCCTGCTGGACGAGGATCTCGGCTTCGATGCGACTGGGCTGATCACTGCTGAGATCCAGCTCCCGCGTGACGAATATGCGGACCGCGGACGGCGGAACCAGTTCTACAGCGATCTGACGCGGACGCTCCAGGCGATCCCCGGAGTCGAAAGCGTCGGCTTGGTCAGTCAGTTGCCGATCCGCCAGCCGGGGAACAACGAGCCCGTCCACGACGCAGCTGATCCGCCGCTCGAGCTCGTCGAGACGCGTACAGCGTATTTCCGGGCCGTGTTGCCGGGTTACTTCGAGGCGATGGGAGTCCCGCTGCTGGCGGGGCGTGACATCGAGGAAACCGACGTCGCCGGCTCACCACTGGTTTTCGTTGTGAATCAGGCGTTCGCCGATTCTATCCTCAGAGGCCGCGATCCGATCGGCCGGCAGGTAGTGCTCGACTATGAGACCACGTTTGAAGTCGTCGGCGTCGTGGGGGATGTGATCACGGGTGGGTTGGGCGATCACCGGTTCCCGGCGATGTACGGTTCGCACGCCCAGATTCCTTTCTTCGACATGGGGCTGGGGGTCCGTACCGCTCTCGGTCCCGAGGCCGTCGCCAGTGCCATACGAGACGCTGTCTGGAGCCTCGAGCCCGACATCGCCGATCCCGAACTGATCGCGATGGACGCGTTGCTCTCGCGCTCGCAACTGGGGCGAAGGCTCCGAACCGTTGCGCTGGCGCTCCTTGCCGGCGTGGCCGTTCTGCTGGCCGTAGTCGGTCTCTACGGCGTTTTGGCACAGCTGGTGGTCGAGCGTCGCCGCGAGATCGGTGTGCGCATGGCACTGGGTGCCGGGCCCGGTGATATCACGGAGATGGTGTTGAGGCACGGTCTGGTGCTGGCCGCCAGCGGGATCGGCATCGGCCTCGTAGGCGCGATCGCCGCCTCGCGTCTCCTGGAGCGGATGCTCTTTCAGGTGCAGCCCGGCGATCCTGCCACGCTCGTCGTGGTAAGCGTCCTCTTCTTCGCGGTCGCCGCCGTGGCATGTCTGATTCCCGCCTGGCGCGCCGTCCGGGTGGATCCGGCCGCCGTACTCCAGGCGGAGTGACTCGCACAGGGCTGTCGGAACGAGGTCAGGGGCGAGTATCGCTTCAGGCGGTATATTCATAATAGGTCGAGTATGATGGAGTCAGGGCGAGGGCGTGCTGGGCCGGAGCGTTTTTGCTTCGGCTCGCACCTCTCTTCTTACTCTCGAGCTTGCGCAGTCGTGCCAGTCGCGTTCTCGGCTGCCAGACCATTCGCCCTCTTTCAAAAGGAGCTCTCGTCTGATGGGCGACGATAGCCAGGAGAGGTTCGCGAGATTGAAGGGCGTGCTGATCATTCAGTGGATCGCGCTCCTCATCGGTCTAGCCTTGCCCATCGTGCCCAGCAAGACGGGCGGTGACTCCAGTCCTGCCGAATGGTTCTTCGAGGACCCCAGCTACCTCCACGAAGTGCTCGTGGTCTTCCTGGCCACCAATCTCCTCTTCGGTGTGCTGATCCTCAGCGCGGTGGGGCTTGTCTGGGTGAAGCGGCGCCGCGGGGGAGGGGAGGGCTAGCGCCTAACGTGTTCTCTCGTCGAAGCGGAATTCGATGAGTGTTGGGTCGAGTAATGGTAGCGGGTCCTCACCGCGCAGACGTCGCATGGCGCCCGCGTCACCCTTCAAAACCGCATCGACGAAGGCAAGCGTCATCCGGCAGGCGGCGAGGTAAAAGTCCCTACCGAGCTCGCGCGGTCGCGAATCTTGAGCGCCGGCATTATCGCGGCCCGCCAGCACGGCATAGAGCGGCCAATTCTGGAAGTCGCCATGCAACGCACGCTGCGGTCGCGATTCGGTGCCCAGCGCTACGTGGTAACGATCGCTGCCCTCCAATCCGTCTATGAAGTCCAGGTCGAGATCGCGCCGACCCGCCGCATACACGTTGAGGATCGGCAGCGTCAGAGATTCGGGATCCAGATCCGCTGATTCTACTTCCCGTATGAGAGTGCCCGACATCGTTAATACGCCGTCCAGGCTCACCAGCGCGTCGATGTTGCGGTTCTCCAGCGCCAGCAACAGTGCAGCGCCGGAGCCGAAGCTGTAGCCGATGAGTGCAATCCGCGTCTCATCGATGTTGGCAGCATGTACCAGCCGTGCGAGCGCAACGCCCAGGTCTCTTTGCTGGATCTCCAGGTCGGCGAGCGTGGGCTCCAACCTCAAGCGTGAGGGATCGGGTCCGAACAATGGGATCACGGCTACCACATAGCCGTGACTCGCCAGGTACTCCCAGAGCACCGTGCTCTCCTGCTGATAGTCGTTCAGGCCCAGTGAGTGGAGGAGCAGAGGGAAGCGGCCC
>JBDHHZ010000108.1:0-7935 GCA_039589115.1 Gemmatimonadota bacterium
CGACGAGGCGATACTGCTCATGCGATTCGCGGTCGGGTCCAGCCGCCGCCAGATCGGCATACGGCCCAATGACATCGTTGGGATACTCCGGATTCACAAGGAAGAACATCGGCTCGCCTGTTGCGTTCGCTTCTGCGGCTGCCGCCAAGCGCCGCAGCCCTGCCGGCGTGACTTCAATCTCCTGGAGCGCCAAAGTCCCAGCGTCAATCGCAAGTTCGATGCTTCTTCCCTCGGCGCTCTCTACCTGCTGGGTCACACGCCCAGCCACTATCACAATCAGGGCCGCGCCACCCAACAGCAACGAAATGTGTGTGATGGATCGTTTCATGACCACCTCCAGCGGGGGACAAGGACGAGGTGAAACAGAGCCTCAAGAACGGGCGACCGGCTGGCCGCCTGCTGGCCGGCCAGCGACGGTCTACCTGATTCCGGTGCCAGGCTGGGTGAATACGGATTAGGACCAGGGGCCGCGGTGAAGAAGCGCGGCCCGATCAGGAGATCAGGGTTGTGGAAGGTATCGGGCACCGCAAAAGGCCTATCGGTCAAGACTGCTACTGCTCACGACCCAGGCCCAACCCGATTCCAAGCTAGGCCCAAGCCACGAGCAGCACAACGACCTGTCACGCGCTGGCCCGGATCGCAGCGAAGCTTGCGGTCTTGTGCCGCTGACGACAATTATTGGGTCATCCAGACGACGAAGCTGGGCCGCCTAGCCGCCGGGCTATCCTCTGACCGGCGAGAATTCCTGCTCAACCAAGCGCGCCCGATGATTGAACTGACGACCCTCGGCCGAAGTACGCTCCGCCGCGATGGTGAGGAGCTGGCCAGCGTAGCGGCGCAGAAGCAGAAATTCGCGCTGCTCGCCTACCTGGCCATCGAGGGTCATGCCTCGCGCGACCATCTCGTGGCGCTCTTCTGGCCGGAGCGAGATGAGGACAAGGCTCGCCACTCGCTCTCGCAGGCGCTTTACGCTCTGAAGCGTGAGCTCGGTGAAGAGTGTGTGCGTGTGGAGGGCGAATCTGTCGCCGCCGCTGCCGAGGCATGCACGGTAGACGCGAAGGAGTTGGAGGAAGCTGCGGCTGCGGAGCGGTGGGAGACCGTCACCGAGTTGTACCGCGGACCCTTCCTCGATCAGTTCTATCTGCCCGGATCGCCCGAATTCGAGAGCTGGTGCTCCAGCACCCGTATTCGTCTCGCACGCCAGGCCTGTCGCGCGTTTCGCCACGTCGTCGAGCGGCGGATGAGCGCGGAAGACATCCCCGGCGCGTTAGGCATGGCGGCGCGCTGGGCGACCTTGGAACCGCTCGAGGACGAGGCACAACACACCCTGATCTCGCTGCTGGCCCGCTCGGGCGACCGGGCCGCCGCCCTCGAGCAGTACGAGGCCTACCGGGCACGGCTGGCCAGCGAGCTCGAAGTCGAGCCGCTGGAGGAGACTCTGGCGCTTGTGGAGCGGATCCGGGCCGGCGAGCTACCGGACTTCCGGCCGCTGGCGGCGGCGGAACGACCGCCGCACGTGGCCGAGCAGGAATACGAGGAGCCGTCCACAGAAGCGCCGCCCGCCGCACCGCCGGAGCAGACCGGATGGTCTGGCCTCATTGCAGAGCTCCGCGAGCATCGCGTCATGCACGTCGGCGCCGCATACCTGGCCGTCGCTTGGCTGGCGATGCAGTTCACCAGCACACTGGTCGAGCAGGGCATGCTGCCAAGCGTCGTCTTTCGCGTAGCCCTCTTCCTGCTCGCCATCGGCTTCCCCTTCGCGCTCATCCTGGCCTGGGCCCACGAACTGAAGCCCGATGCCGCGGCGCGTGAGCCCGGTCGCCGCCGGCTCTGGCCGCAATGGGCGGAGCAGGTGCGAAGTGTTCATGTGCTCTGGTTCCTCGGCGCGCTGCTCGTCGCGCTGCTCGCCGCCACTCTGCTGGAGCGGACGTTCATCGGAACCGGCGACCTCGATAGAAACCGCGTCGTCGTCTTCCCGCTCTACGTCGTCCCGGAAGGCAACGAGGCTGTCGGAGAGGACGTGGCAACCTGGGTGGAGTACGCGTTCGAGACCGCGGGGATGCTCAGAGCCATCGACGGTTGGTACGGCCTGGATGAGCCGCAACGCGCCGGCCTCCAACCGCTCACGCACCGGACCGCTCGCGCCCAAGCGCGCGCGCAAGGTGCCGCCTTCTACGCGCGAGGGCGCGTGTCTCTTTACGGGGATTCCGCGCGCGTTCACCTCGAGCTCCACGACGTCGCCGGGGACTCTATCCTCGCCGACGGAGGCGCCGCCGACGCACGCGCTCGAGACTGGCCGCGCCGCTTGGCCGAGCGCGCCGTCGGCAGCCTACTCTCAGCACTCGCTCCCTCCGAGTCGCCGATCGAGCTGGCCGCCTTGAGCACATCATCTCAGGCCGCCGCCCAATTCACCGAGGGGGCGCGAGCGTACCGGCGAGCCCAGTTCGCCGCCGCCTTCGAGCATTATCGTAGCGCCGTGGAGGCCGACTCGAGCTTCGCACACGCCGCACTGCGTGCCGCCCAGGCGGCTCTATGGATTCAACGTTTCTCCGACGCGGAGCAACTGCTCGCGATCGCTCTCCGACAGCCGGCTTTCCTGGCGCCACACCGCGCCGAGATGGCCTACGGGCTCAGAGGGTTCCTCGCGGGTCAGGCGGACTCCGCGGTCGCGCACTTCCGACGTGCCATCTCCATCGAGCCCGACTGGTCGGACGCCTGGGCGCGCCTCGGCGAGGTGTTCTATCACCTCTTGCCGGGAGAGTCGCCGCTCGACTCGCTGGCCGAGTTCGCCTTCCTGGAGGTCTATCGCAACGATCCCGGCTACTCCCCAGTTCTGTTCCACCTGATCGAGATCGCGCTGCGCAAAGGTGACGTCGAGCGCGCCGAGGACCTGACGCGGCAGTTCCGTGCCGTTACTCCTGATTCCGCCAGACTGGCCGAGGCCGAACTGATGCTCGCCTGCGTAGGGGCATCGCCCGACCTGGTGGACTGGCACGCGGCGGTCCTCGAGCGGCCGAACTCCGTGCTCCGGGTCGGCGAGTCGCTCGCCGTGGGCGGACACCAGGCGCAATGCGCGCGTGCCGCCTGGATCGCGCTGCTGACCCGCGACACCGCCAGCGACGCCTGGGGCTTCAGCCGGCATTTCACAGCCGCACTCGACCTGCAAAGCCTGCTGGCGGCGGAGGGCCGGACTGCCGAGTTGGCACAGTTCCTTGAAGGTGACACGCTGATCGGTCTGTACACGGGTGACTTCTACCTGCTGGATGCGGACGCCGGCGTCGATCTGGGGGACCAGGCGGCCGCGTATGCGGAGACACAGTACGAGCGTTTCCTGGCAAACGATCTGTACAGCAGCGAGGTCTGGTTCCTCGGCGTCTGGGCGTCACGGCAGGGCCGGGCCGAGGAACTCCAGGCGATGGCCCGTGCCCTGGCCGATATGGCCGCCGAGAGCGGCGACCGCGCCGACAGCTTGATGGCCCGCAGCCTGGAGGCGCGTGCCGCGCTCGCGGATGGCGACTCGGCGAGAGCCTTTCAGTTGCTGTCATCGCTGACGCCGACGAAGAAGCGCGAAGACCCTGCGTACCCATGGGAATCGTTGGGCGGAGAGAAACTGGCGCTCGCCGAGTTGCTCTACGCTCGCGGCGAGTACGCCGACGCCCTGGACATCGCAGCGAACTTCGATGCGCCAGCACGGGCCACCTCGGATTTGATTTACCTGCCGGCAAGCCTGGCGCTCCGCATTCGCCTGGCGCGCGCGCTCGGCGACGCCGACCTGGAGAGACGATCCCGTGCACGCCTCACAGCACTGGGGCGCGACGATCTGATCCCGGAAGTTCCGCATTAGGAGACCGATGACCGCTACCTCTCACCAACTCACGTAGGAGGCGTACATGACCATCGAGCGATGCGAGTCACTCGAGACGAAAGACCCGACCGCCGGTATCGTTCTGACCGTGGACCAGTTCAATCACCTGGTCGAATGGACCCAGTGTCTGTACGAGTGGGGACAGCGAGTACGCGAAGACATCAAGAGGCTGGAGAAGGCCACCGGCCTGAGCGAAGGTGACCCGGGCGACCCGCCGCTGCCGCCCTGGAAGAAGAAGGAGATGCTGTAGCCGTAGCTTACTAACGGGCGCTGGCAGGCACGCTCAGGAAGTCGTCGTGTCCGCCAGCGCCAGCGCATCCTCGGCCAGCGAGCCGGCCAGCTCGTCGAGCAGCTGGAAGAGGCTGTCACGCGGACCACGCACGTCGGCACGCGCGAGGACCGCGCCGCTACCGCCGCCTATGAGCTCCGCCACGATCCGCAGATCGCCGCCGCTGGCGTGAATGTCACCGAACACCAGCGATGTGGCGCCCAGGTCGCGAGCGAAGGTGGTCCACGACTCGGCATTGAGCGCCGTCGCGGCGCCGAAGCCGCTGCTATCCCATACCTCGATGACTCTGCGGTGAGGTACCGTCTGCAGCGTTCCCAGCTCGTCCAGGTTCAGAGACATCAGCTGGGCCACGCCAACGGATAAGCCCTCGTCATCATCGCCCATACCGTGCGGCTCGAACGGCAATACGGCGATCCGCATCGCCTCCGCCGTCATCACATCTCCCATGGAGCCCGCCGACCCGTCGCCCCGCCACGGCCAGAACCAGACGGCCAGCACCGCCATCAGCATCATGGCGCTTACCGCCATCAGGTTGCGCCGGTCGTTCGGCCGCTGGCCTTCCGTTTGCACGCTCGGCGGCGGCTCGGCCACAGGTTCCTCGGCGGCGCTTTCGCTCTCCTCGGCGCTCTGCGGGTCCGGCTCGGCCGCCATGGGCTCGCTGCCGCGAATCCGCGCCACCAGCTCGCGCGTATGCTCCAGAGGCTCGACCTCCAGCTCACGCGCCAGCAGGTCGCGGTACGCTTCATACTGGCGCAGCGCCGTCAGTCGGTCGCCGCGCACGTACAGCGACTCTATCAGCAGATGCTGAGCTTCATCGTCCAGTGGGTCGGAGTCGACGAGACGCCGGCAGAAGGACACGGCACCGGTGTGGTCGCCCGACTCCCTGGCCTGCGCCGCCAGCTCCAGCGCAGCCTTCCGGAACTTCCGCTGCAGGTCCGCACGCTGCCGGTCCGCCCAGTGATCGAAGTCCGCCGCATCGATCGCCAAATCCGCCAGGAACGGTCCCTCGTACAGCTCCACGGCGCGCTTCGGGTCACCCGCCTCCAGCCGCGCCTCGAACTCCTCCACGTCCAGCCACACCTCGCGGCCGAAATCGACCGCGTCTTCCACGCTCTCCAGAGTGAGCTCTGGACTCGCCTTGCGCAGCGTGTAAAGCAGCTGGTTCAGCGCCCGACGCGCACGCTTCTCGTCTCGGTCAGGCCACAGAACGCCCAGAATCTCGTCACGTCTGTCCGGACCGGGCTCCCGCGCCATATAGACCAGCAGCGCCAGCGATTTCGGCCATACGGCTTCCCCGGTCAGCGGCTCACCATCCACCGCCACCGATGTGCGTCCTAGCGTTCTTATCTCTATCATTGTTCGCTTCGAGCCCGGCCCGGGGCCGCCTTCCGCAGCCCGGGGCCACGATCCCTCAGTCCGGATCTCTCAAAATGCCCACGCCTCTCCTAGCTCACAAGGCGTGCGTCGTTTAACGTGATACAAATCACATTTTACCCGCCCGTTTCACTGCCTGGTCCCGGATTCCGTGCACATGATAGGCACCTGATAGGGCGGTAGGCTCACCTGACCGTTAACTGATCGCCACCTGATACCCCCGACGTAGATTGGCGTTCACGTGTGCGACACGCCTCCCTGCCTTGTCAGGTAGATGATACATGAGAACAAAAGCCAAGGCCCTGCCGGTACCTGAACGCCTCCACTACGGCGTCGGTATCCTTGTCATCCTCACGACCGTGATCTTCCTGGTCGTGGGGCTGATTTGAAGAGGCCTGGGGTGTGGAGGAACGAAGCAGACTAATCTTCCGGGGGCTCGGTCGGAAGCTCGCGCTTCCAAATTGGTCTTGAACTGAAGAAGACTACCTCAGCTGTCCCACCTGCCCGCTGTGGGAGCTGTCGAGCGAAAAACGAACGGGCCTCCGATCCACATAAACGCCGCCGGGGTTTTACCCCGGCGGCGTTCTCTTTATTGGGAATTCTCGAAGTCGATTCGGCGATTCGGTGATTCGGGGGGTCGGGGAGTTGAGAGGTTCCGGAAGCGTTCCGCGTGAGGGCGAGCTCCTCCTACCGCGACAGGGAGGGCACGGCTGGGGCTTTGAGCGCAGTCATTGCCGCGCTAGGGAGGGCGCAGAGGGGGGCTCGAGCGGACATTTGGAGCGCCCTGGCCTGTGCAGCGTCTCGGTCCGAGCGCCGCGCGACATGAAGCGAGGCCCCCCTCTGTGGCCGACCCGCCGCCACGACATGGAGCGAAGGCCCCGCCGTGCCCGACGTTAAGCGCGCTCGGTCCCGAACTCTCCGAGCGCGATGGGCGCGCCGAGCACTTCGTCCGGGATACCGAAGGCGTCGACCAGCGGCACGGCTTGCTGGCGTACCTCGTGGCACAGCCGATTCACCACCTTGCGGATCGACTTGGCCTTGTTCCCCTCTATGTAGCCGCTCTCCAGGAACCAGCCACGATCCTCCTCTATCTTGGAAAGCGCGAAAAGATCGCGCATCGTCTTGAGGAGCGACTGGAGGCTCGGGTCGGGAACGTCACCTATCGAGTCGACGAATTGCTCGAGGATGCCGCGCTCCACGTGGGCTTGCGCCAGTTTGAGCAGATGGTCCTGGCACTCGTTGAAGGCGGTGAATGCGTCGATGCCCTTATCGATTCGCTTCTTCAGCCGTCGCGCCGCAGAGACCAGAAGTTGCGCTTCGCGGTAGCGGAAGGCGCCGAGCTGGAACTCTGGGTCACGGAGATGCGACTCGTCGGTCAGCCGGGTGACGATCGGGTTCAGCTCGGTGATCACTCGGGCCGCCTGCCGGGTCACATGTTTCAGAGTGCCGAGGAATTTGGCGTCCTCGAACTGCTGCTGGTATTCGGTCAGCAGCGCCTTGGCGACCAGCTGCATCAATACCGTGTTGTCGCCCTCGAACGTCGTGAAGACGTCAGTGTCGGCGCGCAGAGCGGCGAAGCGGTTGTTAGCCATGTAGCCGGCACCGCCGCAGGCCTCGCGGCAGGTTTGCAGCGTCCGCACGGTATGCCAGCTCGTATAGGCTTTCAATCCCGCCGTCAGCACCTCGACCTCCCGCGACGGGTCACTGCGGTGAGCCAGGAAGCTACGGACCAGGTGCTTGACCGCGAAATCGAGTGCGAACGTTGTCGCCAGCGGCGGCATCAACCGGCGCTGATGGCTGGGATAGTCGAGGATCCGCACCTCGGGCATGCCTAGCGGACCGAACTGCCGCCGTCGCGCGCCGTAGCGTACCGCGATGGTCAGACCCGACTTCACCGCGCTCAGCGCGACCGCAGACACGCCGATCCGACCGCCCACCAGCGTGCCCAGCATAGTGAAGAAGCGCTGGGCGTCGCCGGGGATCGTCGTGGCGTACACGCCGTCCTCACTGACGTAGGCGAAGCGGTTCAGCAAGTTCTCACGCGAGGTGCGGACCTTGTCGAACCAGATGGAGCCGTTGTCGATGCCGTTCAGGCCGAGCTTCTCTCCGCTGTCCCTTATGCGAACGCCCGGCCGTAGCGTGCCATCCCGCTCGCGTATCGGGACCAGGAAAGCGTGCACGCCGTAGCGGGTGTCGCCGACCTCGAGCTGGGCAAAAACCGTGGCCATGCGACCGTGCCTGGCGGCGTTCCCGATATATACCTTGCGTGCCCGGCCCGTCGGCGTGTCGATCACGAACTCGCCGGCCTCTTTGTCGTAGCGCGCTATCGTCTCGATATCACGCACGTTGGAACCGTGCGCGGCCTCGGTCATCGCGTAGCAGCCGGGAAGCTCCATGCTCCCGACAT
>JBDHHZ010000109.1:0-10384 GCA_039589115.1 Gemmatimonadota bacterium
CCCAGGCCGTGCGTACCTCATGATCGCCGTCCTGCATGTGACAGGTCTGGCAGGTCGGGGCCGCTACCTCTTCGGGAAGCGTCCCGTTCTGCTTGAGCAGGTAGCGAACGCCGTGCTTGGAGCCGGAGTACATCTCCCACTGGGGATGATCGAACCCCATGTGACAGGTTTGGCAGGCCTGCGGCTGCCGCGCTTCCTGCACCGAGAAAATGTGCCGCGTGTGGCAGGCGTCACAGGAAGCGAGGCCGAAACCGGCGCCGGTCTGCTTCAACGCCTCGATCTCATGCTCGGTCTTCAGGCCGATCTTGTGGCAGCCACCGCACCCCTTCATCCCCTCGATCAGCGCCATCGGCGCCATGTGGGTGGTCGGCATCGCCTTCATCGCCGCCCAAGCGAGCGCGTGCTTGCCAGCACTGAACTGCTGCACCCGCTCCGCGTGGCAGACCGAGCACGTCTCAGGCGTCGGGATCGCCGCTTCGCCAGCATCGTCGGCGGTCGTGTGCTCGCCGCCGTGACACACCGCGCAGTCGACGCCCATACCGCTGTGCTTGCTCACCTCCCAATCGGAGACGATGCCGGGAGTGACCTGCGTGTGGCACTCGACACACAGCGAAGCCGTCGAACTAGCGGGACCGCGGTCCTTGAACGTGCCGGAGATGATGACCGGCAGAGCGGCCAGAAGCACTAGGGTCGTAACGATGGAGAGCCTGCGCATGCAGATACCTCCTTCTGGCGGAAGAACCGGTACTCTCGAGCTGTCGGTGGTTGGGCTGGTGAATCTACACAGCATTATGTGAATACCGGGGGCGGCCCGGCAACCGCCCGCCCCAAGCCGTTTCCTCTCGCGCTTCAGCGCCCGCCTCGCCATCTTGTAGACAGATCCACTTCGAACGCGGCAGACGTTGCAAGGAGGTTGTCATGGCGGACCGAGTCAAGAAGGTCAACTACGTCTACCTGACCGTTCCCAACAGAGCGGGACAGGGCGCGAAGGTGCTGGGCGAACTAAGGGAAGCCGGCGTCGGCTTGCACGCCTATTCGGGCTTCCCCACTAAAGGAGGCAAGGCCCAACTCGACCTGATCCCCGAGAACATGACGGCTTTGCGCCGACTCGCCAAGAAGAACGACTGGCGCCTGAGCAAGGTTAAGAAGGGGTTCCTGGTTCAAGGCTCCGACAAGATGGGCGCGGTACACGGCCACATCACCAAGCTCGCCGACAGCAAGATCAACATCACGGCGGCCGACGCGGTGGCAGCCGGCAAGGACCGCTACGGGATGATCCTCTGGGTGAGGCCGAAGGACTATGCTCGTGCCGCGAGGGTCCTGAAGGCGAAGTGAGGTCGGTAGTCGGTGGCCAGTAGCCGGTGGCCGGTAAGAGCCAATCACTGCCTAGCGGCTACCGGCCACCGGTCACTGACTACCGGCCACCGGTTTCTTAGTAGCTGTCTTCCGTCAGAACCACCTTCCCCTTGAAGACGCTGTATACGTACGCCGTGTACACCAGCACCAACGGCATTCCTGTCAACGCGATGATCAGCATCACCATATGCGTTCGCGGCGTCGATGCCGCGTTGTAGATCGTCAGGCTGTACGCCAGATTGATGCTCGACGGCACGAGCCTGGGGAAGAGGCCGACCGCAGCGAGGCCAATCAGCGCGGCGATAGACAGCGACGACATCAGGAAGGCGCGCCCGTAACGCTCGCGCCTACTTTCAACGGGCACCAAGACGGCGGCGACCGCGAAGAGCAGCAAGATGATCCAGAAGGCCGCTTTCCCGAGGAGGCCGACGAACGCGTGCGGTGCCGCGAGGATGGATGCCGCCGTCGCGACGGCGTACAGTACGACGAATGCGGTCCAGCCACGCACGGTCCAATCGCGCATCCGCTCCCGCAACTCTCCCTCCGTCTTCAAGGCCATGTAGGCGGCACCCTGCATAGTGAACATGGCAACGCCCACCAAGCCGCAGAGGAGGGCGAAGGGATTCAGCAGCCCGAAGAACGACCCGGTGAATATGCCGCTCTCGTCGATGGGGATCCCGCGGATCACGTTGCCCACCGCCACACCATAGAGAACCGCGGCTACCAGGCTACCTAGCCCGAAGCACCAGTCCCAAAGCTTCTTCCACCGTTCACCAGTCAGCTTGCCGCGGAACTCGAAAGAGACGGCCCGCGCGATCAGCGCCGTGACGAGCAACATCATCGCCAGGTAGAAAGCGCTGAACACCGTAGCGTAGACGATGGGGAACGCGGCGAACAGGGCGCCACCACCGGTCAGCAGCCACACTTCGTTGCCGTCCCAGACGGGGCCGATGGCGTTCAGGTAGATCCGCCGCTCTTCCTCGTTACGGGCGAAGAGGAAAAGCACGCCGACTCCCAGGTCGAAGCCGTCGAGGATTGCGTAGCCAGTGATCAGTACGCCGAGCAGCAGGAACCAGATCGTGTTCAGGTCCATCACACCATCACCTCCTTCTTCCCGACGGCCGGTTCGAGACCGTGCTTCGCCTCCTCGATCATCAGATAGACCCAGAGCGCGCCAAGCAACACGTAGATCACACCGAACAGCAGCATCGAGAAAAGGATCTCCCCGGCCGAGACTGTCTGCGAATGCGCCTCGCTGGTGCGCAGCAACCCGTAGACGATCCAGGGCTGCCGGCCGACCTCCGCGGTCACCCACCCAAACTCGCAGGCGATCACAGGTAGCGGCACGGCGTAGACCAGCAGCTTCAGGTACCAGCTGCTTTCCCATGGTGGGCCGCGCCACAATTGCAGCACGCCCCAAGCCATCGCTGCGATGAAGAAGAGGCCCAGGATGACCATGTTGTGAAAGGAGACGAAGGTCATCCAAAGAGGGGGCACCTCGTCGGCGGGGAACTCATCGATGCCTCGGACCGGCGTCTGCGCATCTCCAAACGCCATCCAACTCAGCAGGCCCTTAATCTCGACTTTCGCCTTGATCTCAGGCGGCCGATTCTTGACCCAACCGAAGAGAACCAGCGGTGCTTCCGCCTGGGTTGTGTACAGTCCTTCGATCGCCGCGAACTTGGCAGGCTGCGTACGCGCTACCTGCTGGGCGTGCATGTGCCCAAAGGGGAAGGCCACAAGAATCGCCATCACCAAACCCCAGACCAGGGAAAGCCTGAGAGCTCGCCTGCCGACCTCGTCCTCGCGATTCCTGAGCAGGCGGTATGCGGCGACCGCCGCCATAAAGAACGCGCCGACCAGAAAAGCGGCGGTGATCGTGTGGAAGAAGCGCGGGAACGTCGAGGGATTGAATACCGCGCCCCAGAAACTCTCGAGCTCGGCTCGGCCGTTCCTGATCGCATAGCCGGCCGGCGTCTGTTGCCACGAGTTGGCCACCAGAATCCAGAATGCCGAGATCACCGAGCCGACTGCCACCATCAGGATCGAGAACCAGTGAACCGCCTTCGGCACCCTGCCGCGACCGAATAGGTAGAGGCCCAGGAACGTCGACTCCAGGAAGAATGCAAAAACGCCCTCGGCGGCCAGCGGTGCACCGAAGATGTCACCCACAAACTTCGAGTACTCCGCCCAGTTCGTGCCAAACTGGAACTCCATCAGGATCCCCGTCGCAACTCCCATGGCGAACGTGAAAGCCAGCAGCTTGCCGAACAGCTTTCCCATTTCCACGTACACCGGATCCCCACTCCGCCACGCCCGACCCTCCACGACCACCAGTAGCCAGGCCAGGCCGATCGATATCGGTGGAAAGATGAAGTGAAATCCTATCGTCACCGCAAACTGGATCCGCGCTAGAAGGACCGGATCCATCGGAGCCTCCTTCTGCTAGCAGGCGAACGAGGCGGGCGTCTTGAACGGCGTGGAAAAGTCACCTTGAGGGGATAATTCTCCCGCCAGGCGCCCTCTTGTAGGGGCCCGCACGAGAGATCTCAGTGAGTCGATGGGTACTGCAGACAGGATGTTTAGGCATCGCCTCCCAGTCAATAACCGGTGTGCGGTAAGCAGTGAATTGCTCGATCCCCTCCTACCGCATACCGCATACTTCACACTGCACGCTGACTCGAGTCTACAGTTCGAACTTCTGGCCGCGCTCGGGCACCTGGACGTCCGCAGCCCCTCGCTCCTTCAATCCTCCGGCGAGTGCCGTAAGGCCTTCTTCTTCACCGTGCACGAGGAATATGTGCTTCACGTCCCCGGCATCCTGAACCCGCTTCGCCCAGTTCAGTAGACCCTTGCGGTCAGCGTGTGCGCTGTATCCTTCGGCCTTCCGAACACTCGCGCGAATCTCGGTCTCTTCCCCGTAGATCGAGACCGGGCTCGCACCTTCCATAATCCTCCGCCCGAGGGTGTGTTGCGCTTGGTAACTCACGAACAGCAGAATCGATTCCGGGGCGACGGCGTGATGCCGCAGATGGTGGAGAATCCGGCCCCCTTCGCACATACCGGACGCCGAGATGATGACCGCCGGCCGGTCGAGTGTGTTCAGCGCCCTCGAGCCTTCAGGGCTCCGCACGTAACGTAAGCCCTGGAACCAGAGAGGATCCTGATCCTCATCGGTGGCCATCGTTTCCAGGTATTCCCGGTCGTAGCATTCCGGGTGTACCCGGAAGACATCGGTCGCGTTCACAGCCAGCGGGCTGTCCACATAGACGTCGACGCGCGGCAGCTCACCGGACCCCCACAGCTGGTTGAGGCGGTAGACGATCTCTTGCGTGCGGCCGACGGCGAAAGCCGGGATCAGCAGTTTGCCTCCCTGCTCTACCGCGTCCGAGATGGTTTGCCGTAGCAGCGCCTTGGCGTTCCCGCTGTTGTCGTGCAGGCGATCCCCGTACGTGCTCTCCATGATCAGATAGTCGGCACCCTCGACTATCTGTGGATCGCGCAGAATCGGCAGGCCCTTTCGCCCAATATCGCCGCTGAATACCAGTCGCGATCTCTTGCCTTTCTCGTCGGCGTCCACCGCGACGACTGCCGACCCGAGGATATGTCCCGCATCGCGGAATTGGACCCTTACACCAGGCAGCGGCTCGATCGGATGGTCGTAGTCGACGCTGTGAAATACCTTCAACGTCTCGATCGCATCTTCCTTCGTGTACAGCGGCTCGAACAACTTCTTCCCCTGCTTCTTCCGCCGCTTGTTCACGTAACGCACATCGTTCTCCTGCAAGTGCGCCGAGTCCATGAGCATGTAGGCGCACAGGTCGCGCGTCGCGGAAGTCGAGTAGATGCAGCCGCTAAATCCGGCTCGAACTAGCGATGGCAGGTTACCGCTGTGGTCGATGTGCGCGTGCGAGAGCACCACCGCATCGATATCCGCGGCATCGAATGGCAGTTCACGGTTTCGCTTGAACGCGTCCTTACGACGGCCCTGGTACAGACCACAGTCGAGCAGGATCTTGTGACCGTTCGCCTCCAGCAAGTGCATGGATCCGGTCACGGTTCCCGCGGCTCCCCAGAACTGAACCTTCATGCTTAGGCTCTTCCAGTACGGATGTACGAGAGTGCTGATCGGTGAGGCGGCGCGCGCACGCGCCAAGCTCGGTCATGGCCTGGCGGCTATCTCGACCGGGATCGGGCCGTGAGCTCGGCCGGCGAGCGCTGAGAGCCCGGCTCAGCGGCTGATACTCTCCCGCGTCTCGGCCTGCGCCAACCGCTCGCCGGTCCCGACCAGATCGATCAGGGCATCCTCTTCATATCGGATGGGCGGACGGCCATAGTACCCCCCCCCATAGCCACCATACGGATAGCCGCCGTAGGGTCCCGAGACGCCGACGCCCACATAGACCCCGCTGGGTGCACAGGCGAGCGCCAGCAGGCTCACGCAACTCAAGACACCGGCCAGGAGAAGCTTCGACAGCCTGTTCATCGCGCGCCCCTTTCGCTCTCGTCCATCGGCCACTTCTGAATCGCGAACACACCGCCGGACGGATCGACGATCAAGGCAACGTTGCCGCCGCGGATCTCGTCGTTCGGAGCGATCAACACTCTTCCACCTAAGCCCTCAACACGAGCCGCAACGGCCGCAGGATTCTCGACGAGCACATAGGGCAGCCAATTGGGTCTCACGTCTTCCCAGCGAAGTTGCCGCACCCCTGCCCTGGCGCGATCATCGCGCTTCAGCAGGTGATACTCGTCATCGGTTATCACGTCCGTAGTCTCGTGGGTGTAGCCCGCCAGCGATTCGTAGAACGACAGCGCCGCCGCCAGGTCTCGGGTCCAAAGCTCCGTCCACAGCCAACCGCCGGGGACGGGCTCCTGGTCCGGAGGATCACCGCCGCTCGCCCTCACCAACGCGAACAGCGCTCCCTGCGGATCGCCCACGATGGCTACCCGCCCGCGGTCCGGTACGTCCTTCGGACCCCAGTGCAGCTCGCCGCCCTGCTCTCTCACGTACTCCGCGGCATCATCGACATCGGGGACGGAAACCGAGCTTACCCACTGGCTCTGACTCACCGCCGGGTCCTCTCGCTCCAGATACACGATTCCGGCGATCGGTACACCGCGAAGCGAGACCAGAGTGAAGTTGTCCTTCTCCGTCTCGATATCATCGAACTCCCACCCGAACAGCCCCCCATAGAACCCTTTCACCGAGGCCACGTCATCGGTGATCAGATCGTACCACACGAACTTGCCGATCTGATACGTACCGGTCGGCGTCGGCGTCAGCGGCGGCACGGGTGACTTCGGAGTGGAACAGCCCCCAAGCGTCGCCAGCAGCAGCGCGGCGCTGACGGGGATGATAGCCTTCCGCCAGCGGTCGGTAACGATCGGCCTCGCGGACGTTCCTGCATTTGATGTCGTCATAATAGAGTCATTCTAGTGAAAAGACTCGGGCTGGTGGCCCCAACGTCCTCGATCTACGAACCCTAAACTGCCGGTCGTTCCGCGCGGTTCCAGGATGCCGGCAAAGCAAGTAGTGAGGCTCGAAAGCTAGGGATGGCGGCGGAGGGATGCCAGTCGGTGACCGGTAGCCAGTAGCCAGTAGCCAGTAGCCGGTAGCCGGTAGCCGGTGGCCGGTGGTTAGTGGCGCAGATCCTCGCGAAGCGGGATGACGAATATGTCTACATTGCCGTCCTTGGTCCGCGTACAGAGGATCTTCGTTCCGTCGGGGGACCAGATCGGCTTGGTGAAGTAGCCGTCCTCGGGATCCTCCGGCGAAACGCGGCGGACGTCGGAGCCATCGGCGTTCATAACATAGACATGCCACACACGGTTTCTCTCCCGGTCCGAAGCGAAGGCGATCATCCGGCCGTCCGGAGACCAGGCGGGCCAGCCGTCATAGGCGGAATGGTCCGTCAGGTTGAGTGGGTTGCTGCCATCACGGTCCATCACGAAGACCTCGGAGTTGCCGAAACCGCCCTCCGCTTCGGGATCGCGGAGTCTACGCCGCCATAGGATGCGAGTACCGTCGGGAGAGATCGAGGCGTACGTATCGCGACTCGGGTCGTCCGTCACCCGGCGAAGACCGCTCCCATCCACGCCAACCTCCCAGATCTCGTCGTTGTCCTCGCCCACCGGACGGTCGAAGATGATGCGCCGCCCGTCGGGCGACCACTTCGGATGCGAGTCCTCGGCGCGATGTCGGGTCAGGTTCAGTTGTCGCGATCCGTCGACATCCATGACGTAGATCTCGCGATTCCCGTCGCGATCGGACTGGAAGGCGATCCTGGTCCCGTCCGGCGACCAGACCGGCGTCTGATCCTCAGCCGCGTTGTGTGTCAGACGGACGAGACCCGAGCCATCGGCGTTCATCACGTAGATCTCGCGGTTCCCATCCACCCTGTCCGACTGAAAGACGATCCGCGCCCCGTCCGGCGACCAAAACGGGTAAGAGCTCTCGATGTTCGTCAGCTTGAGCGGACACGAAAGGCCAAGCAGGGCGAGACCAGCGGATCCTTTCCAGTTCACTCTGACCTCCGTGATCGGTATGCGGTGTGCGGTATGCAGTATGCAGTATGCAGTATGCGGTAACTGGGGGATGTCAAATGATCAGTTACCACCGCACACCGCACACTGCACACCGGTAACCGGCTACCGGCCACCGGCCACCGACCACCGGCCACCGGCCACCGGCCATCACGGCTGAAACGTGTGCTCGTACTTGAGCAGCACCTTTCGATCGCTGCTGCCGGAGATGATGATGTCCTCGGCCAGCCGTCCGACATCCCGCGTCTCGTCGTACACCAGATACAGGTCCCGTCCTTCGGCGAACCTGTAACGCAGGCGCAGGTTCGTGGCAAAGCGCTCCGCCGCCATGTTGTACTGGAGAAACGAATCGAACATCAGGCGCGTGTTGAACGCCGCCTGGACCCGCAGGCGCGCGATGTCGGCGTCGTATTTCTGGGCTCGCGCGGGAAACCAGAGCCGGTTGAAAGTATACTCCGGGCTCAAGGTCAGATGAGACGAGATCACCCAGGCCGGGCGCAGCGTCAGCCGGCCGCGCCACCCGTCCAGGTATGTCCCGACGTGCAGGGTCGCGTTTCCGTTCAGCTTCGCACCGGGACTGTGCCGATAGTACAGGTGCACGTTCGGCCCGAAGTAGCTTCCTGCGGGTACGAAGGCGTCGTCGGAGAACTTGAGACGCTCGGCCAGGTCATCGTACTCGAAGTTCAGTGCCACGTTGAAGAAGCTCCCGCCCTTGAAGTTCATCGACCAGCGGAACCGTTGCAGCGCCGACTCCACCTTACCATCGCCGTTCCTCAGATACAGCCGAGATGTCAGCCAGCCTTTGTGCCGGCTCACCTTTCCGTCGCCCGGCTGCCAGGCGTACGTGAAGTTCGTCTTGAACGCGCTATAGTCACCTCTCCCCAAGAACCCGAGCTTCGGGTCGTAACCGGAGCTTACGTGTGCCGCCTCCAACTCGTATCCGAGTCCGTCGCGCGAGCGCCGCTGCCAAAACAGCCGAGCCAGCGTCGCATCTGCGAAGCTCACGTGCCCTTCGCTCTCGTTATGGCTCTGCGCCCACTGCAGGGTCACGTACTCGTCACCGAACGGATTCAGCAGGGCGTCCAGGCCGTAGCTGAGATCGAGGATTCCGCCCTCGATCACTCGGCTCGTGGCCATGGCACCGACGGTGGAGGCGTCATTCAGCACTCCACGTCGAAGCCTCAGCACGGCATCGTTCTCCTTCGGTCGGTCCGCCGTACCTTGTACCTGCATGGTCATGACGCCGATATCCCAGGTGCCGGCCCGCCCCGTCATGCGCGCGCCCGCCAGTATGGGCAGGGGCATACCGTCGTCGTCCAGTCCTATCCGACGACTGTGGAACAGGCGGCCGTCGTCGCCGGTGTTGAACTGGAAGATCGAAGAGCGCTCCTGGAAGAAGCGCCGCTTCTCCGGGAAGAAGAGGCTGAACCGGGTCAGGTTCACCTGCTGATCGTCAGCCTCGACCTGGGCGAAGTCGGTGTTCACCGTGAGGTCGAGGGTGAGGTTGTTCGACAACCCGTACTTCACGTCGAGCCCCAACTGCCGGGTCGTCTCCGTACCCGGCGGCCCGACCGGCTCCGACGGGTCGCGGGTGCGGTCGACCCCTCCCAGGACATACGGAGTGACGTAGATCGGCGTCCTCTTCCCGACGTCCATCAGGATGATGTCCTGGGCCTGCGAAGGCTTGATGTCGGCGAGCGACCAGTTCGGTGGGATGGCCGGGAAGACGTACTTCTCATCCTTGCGGCTTATGTATCGGCCCACTATCAGCCCCATCACGACGCGATCACCCTGCACCTCATAGCCCAGGCTCGAGAACGGGATCCGCACCTCGGCGAACCAGCCTTCCTCGTTGACCTTGGTGGCCACGTCCCAAAAGGTGTTCCAATCGCGGTTCAGCGGATTCCCGCCGCTCGAGGGGTCCGCGTCGTTGCTGATCTCCTGATCGAGCATGATCCCGAGCGGCGTAGTCGTGAACTTGAGCGCGGTTTCGTTGTCGTTGTACGAGTCGATGACTATGTCGAAAGCGTCGTCGCCGTTCCAGCGGTCGCGGTACAGAGTGTTCGCCCTGATCCCCTCAGGCTCCGAATCGTAGAAGCGACCGGCGAAGTAGACGTAGTCGTCGTCATAGGCCACCCGGATCTCCGTTCGCTCCGACAGCGGAGCGCCGAACCGCGGCCAGTGCATAGTCAACGGCAGCGGGTCGATCGCCGTCCAGGCCGGCTCGTCGCTAAACCCGTCCAGCCTGATCGGGCCGGAGAGTCGGGGTAGCTCGACCAACTCCTGCGCCGATACCGCGATGGGCGTGAGAAGAAGGGAGCCGGCGAGCAACGCCGGGCTGAAGACTTTCGTGCAGCTGCTGACGTTCATATCCACAACGCTCTATATCAAAGGCGTACGCCCCTCCACCTTCAAGCTAGAAGGCGAGATGCACCGGTAGGTTGCGTTGTGGTGAGAGTTAGGTCAGAAGTTCGACAGGGAG
>JBDHHZ010000110.1:0-7777 GCA_039589115.1 Gemmatimonadota bacterium
CCGAGCGGGTAGATCTGAAACGCCCTTTCCTCGCGCTCGTACTCCCGGCACAGTTCGTTGATCGCCTCCTCGACGGCGGCCGCCGAAAGATCGCTGCTGGCGCGAGCGATCTCGGCCGGCGCGAGTGGGGTCTCGCTGGCGAACAGCACCGCCTCAACTATTCTCGTCGGTTTCACTCGGGTAGATCCACAGTGTTCCGAAGTGGCGTTCCTGGCGTAGCTGGACCTCGCCTCGCTTGGCCAACTCCAGGCAGGCCAGGAGAGACATGACCGCATGGATGCGCGTCTTCCAGCGCCCGATGAATCGATCGAACGGTACCCGCGCCTTGCGCTTCAACTCCTTAACCCACAGCTCGATCTTCTCGTCAACGGTGACTGGCCGTATCGGCGCCTTATGGGGGCGTTTCTCCAGCGGCGCGGGCAGCGACAGCGCCACCTCCAGGAACTCGTCCAGGCTGAGCTCGAACGGCAGCTCCGCCAGATTCGGAGGCCGTCGCGGTTCCACGTAGCCCTTAGCGCGGTGCAACGCTCGCTCCGCCTCCGCATTGGCGAGAGTGTAGGCGACCTCGCGGAAGATCTCGTACTCGAGCAGTCGACGAACCAGCTCCGACCGCGGGTCCTCATCCTCCAGCATGTCGTCACGGCGCGGCAGCAGCATCTGCGCCTTGATACGGACCAGTGTCGCCGCCATCTCCAGGAACTCGCCGGCCCGTTCTAGCGACAGGCGCTGCTCCACATCCTCGATCGCCGCAATGAACTGCGCCGTGATCTCGGCGATAGGGATATCGAAGATCTCGATGTCCTGCGAGCGGATCAGGTGGAGGAGCAGATCGAGCGGGCCCTGGAAATGCTCGATATCGACGAGGAAACGGTCCTCTACCTCCCCAAGACGGGAGCTCACCGGTGTCGGAAGCCTCATCCCCACCCTCTCCGATTCAAGCCCAGCGCCCGACCGCGCAAGGGCGCGCCGCTGGTGCCAGGCCTACCAGCCACACCGGCGTGCAGCTATTGAGTCTGGTTAGCAAGACAGCGATACGCTGGTTGATCACTCTGCTTGAAGTTAAAGGGGCTGAAATTGCCTGTCAAAGCTAGCGTTCCGCCGCTTGACACCCCGTGTGGGCCCGAGTATGCTTAGCCGGTTTTTTTCCCCGTTCCAACAGACTGAATACCTGGAGAGTACGTGCCGAACACGAAGTCAGCAATCAAGCGCCTCCGCCAGAACGAGACCAGGCGTGTGCGTAACAAAGCGGTCCGCAGCAGGCTGAAGACCGCCGTAAAGAAGGTGCGCTCTGCGTCGGAGCCCACCGAGGCCTCCCAGTTCTACTTGGAGGCGGCCCAGATGCTCGACCGTGCCGCCAGCAAGGGGCTGATCCACAAGAACCAGGCTGCCCGCTCGAAGGGGCGGCTGGCGGCGCACGTACGGCGAGTCGGCGGGTCAGTCTAGCGGCAACAGACCACAGAAACACGAAGGGGCGCCACTCTGTCGAGCTGGCGCCCTTTTAGAATCCCCGAATCGACTTCGAGAGTTCCCACACAAGTATCACTCGGCCGGTAGCTCTTCCCCGCACTCAGTGCAGTACCACTCCGCCGGGTCGTTCGCAGCCGAGCAATGAGGGCAGATGATCGTCTGCGGGGTCCCGCTGCCGTGCTGTTCCAGGAACGAGAACGAATCGGGTGACGCCGATTCCTCACCCTCACCCGCGCCCAGCGACAGCGATTCCAGAAAGGCCAGCTCGTCTCCGACGCCGGGCTCCGGCGCCGCCGGTTCCGCGATCACCGGCTCGGCTGCCATCGGTCCCGGCGCCGGCGGCGCCGGCGGCGGAGGCGGTGGCGCGTCCGGCAGTGGCCCGAAGTCCTCCGGGGCCGCGTCCTCTAGCACGAGCTCCTCGAGAGATAGGAAACCCTCGTCGTCGTCTTCCGGCCCGGCAACGAGCGGCTCCGGCTCCGGCTGGGGCTGAGGTGGTGGTGGCGGTGGCGGAGCCGCCACCGGTGCCGGTTGTGGCGGCGGTGCCACCGGCTCCGGCTGCGGCGGTGGTGGCGCAGCGACGGGCTGGCTCTCGGCGGCGTTAACCGTCGACATGATTTGGCTCAGGCGCCCCATCTCGGCGCGAGCGCCCTCGATCTCACTCTCGGCCTGCTGAACGGTGGCGAAGAGCCGATTCTCCAGCTCCGCCCATTCGTTGTCGTCCCGATACTCGCCGACGCTGCGACGGAGGCGGGCCTCGTCCAGCTGCTCGGAGTGGGCCAGCCGCTCGCCTTCCAGCTCTCCCAGCCGCTGCTCCATACTGCGGAGCTTGGCGGCAACGCCCTCGCTGTGGGCCTGTAGCTTGGCGACGACTTCATCAAGGCGCTGCTGGTAGTCGCCGCGCACTTTATCGAAGGCCCGCGCGTTGGTATTACCTCGCTCCGACTCCAGACGACTGAGCCAGGACTCGTACTTCTCGCGGTCCTTGAGAAGTTGATCTACTTCTTTCGATACATCACCAGGCATTTAGCTCACCTCTACCCCCGCCCGCGTTTTCAGTGGCCGGCTTTCGCCTCATAGACGACTCGACCACCCACGAGCGTCATCACCACCCTACCCACAAGCTGCTCTCCGGCGAACGGCGTGTTGCGGCTCAGGCTCAGAAACTCCTCCGGCTGGCAGGTCCAGCGTTCTTCGTGATCGAAGACCACGACATCGGCGGGCGATCCATCGACCAGCGTCCCGGCGGCCAGTCCGGCGATCTGCGCAGGCCGGCATGACATCCGGTCGACCAAGTCGCTGAGCTTCAAGCGATCGGTCGCCACGAGCTCGCGGCAGCAGACGCCGAGCGCCGTCTCGAGTCCGACGATGCCGAAGGGCGCGTCGTCGAACTCCCTTTCCTTGTCCTCATAGTGGTGGGGCGCATGATCCGTGGCAATGCAATCGATCACACCCTCCACCAGCGCGTCCCGCACGGCTTCCAGATCGGCGGCGGACCTGAGGGGCGGGTTCATCTTCGCCTCGGTGCGGTAGCCGCGAACTGCCTCCTCCGTGAGCGCCAGGTGGTGCGGGGTCACCTCCGCGGTGACCCTAACGCCCCTGGCCTTGGCGGCCCGCACGACCTCGACGGCGCCACGGGTAGAGACATGTAGGATATGCAGCTGACCACCCGTAAGTTCCGCTATCATGACATCGCGGGCCACAGCGGCGTCTTCGGCGGCGTTGGGAATCCCACGCAGCCCCAGCGCCGTGGACACCGGCCCCTCGCTCATCACGCCGTTGGCGCTGAGGCCGAGTTCCTCGCTGTGCGAGAAGTAAGGGATATCGAAGGCGGTCGAGTACTCCATCGCGCGGCGCAGCAGGCCGGAATCCCAGACCGGCCGGCCGTCGTCGCTGATGGCTATGGCTCCCGCGTCGACCATCTCGCCGATCTCGGTCATCTCCTCGCCTTTGAGGTCGACGGAGACGGCTCCCACCGGGTAGACGTGGGCGAAGCCGGCTCGCTCGCCCTGGGCACGCACGAAGCCTACGGCGGCCGGATCGTCTATCGCCGGCCGCGTGTTCGGCATCGCGCAGATGCTGGTGAAGCCTCCTGCCGCCGCGGCCCGCGCACCCGAGGCGATCGTTTCCTTATGCTCGTCGCCCGGCTCTCTGAGGTGCACGTGCAGGTCGACGAGCCCGGGAGCTACGACCCGGCCGGCGACATCGACCACGTCACCACCCTCCGGTACCTGGAGGCCCTTCCCGATGCCGGCGACGCGACCGTCGACCAGCAACAAGTCGAGTTGCTCGTCCAGTTTCTGGGAAGGGTCGATGATGCGACCGCCCTTCAACAGGATCGGCCGGCTCACGGTCGGTTCTCCCGTTTCGCCGCTTCCGCCCGCTCTGGTGACCCGCCGGCCAGCAGGTAGAGTACGGCCATGCGGATGGCGACCCCGTTGGTCACCTGCCTAAGGATCATCGAGTGCGGTCCGTCGGCGACATGTGAATCGATCTCCACACCCCGGTTCATCGGGCCGGGGTGCAAGATCAGAATGTCACGCGGCGCCTTCTCGAGACGCGCGACCGAGATGCCGAAGAAGCGATTGTACTCGCGCAGCGACGGGATATAGCCCCCTTTCATCCGCTCGAGCTGCAAGCGCAGGATGTTGAGGACCTCGGCCCACTCGATCGCCTCTTCCACCCGCTTGAATACGGTCACGCCGAGATCTTCTATGCCATGCGGTACGAGCGTCGGGGGGCCGCACACCGCGACTTCAGCTCCGAGCTTGAGCAGGCCGTAGATATTCGAGCGAGCCACGCGCGAGTGGAGGATATCGCCGACGATACAGATACGGCGTCCATCGATGCCGCCCATGTGATCGCGGATCGTCAGCATATCTAGCAACCCCTGCGTCGGATGCTCGTGCTGCCCGTCGCCGCCGTTGATCACGTTCGACGGGATACGATCGGCAAGGAACTGGGCGGAGCCGGAGGAGCCGTGGCGCATGACAACCATGTCGATCCGCATCGCCTCGAGATTGCGCGCGGTATCTACCAGACTCTCGCCTTTCACGATCGAAGAGCCGCTCCCCGAGATGTTGACGGTATCCGCCGACAGCCGCTTCTCGGCGAACTCGAAGGAGACTCTTGTGCGTGTGGAGGGCTCGTAGAAGAGGTTGACGATCGTCTTGCCACGTAGGACCGGCACCTTCTTGATGGGCCGCTCGCTGATCTCTTTGAAGGGCTCGGCCACATCGAGGATCGTAGTGATCTGATCGACACTCAGCCCTTCCAGGCCCGTCAGGTCTTTCCCGAACTCTACCGTTCTAGCCACCTCTATTCCGTTTTCCGCAGTTCAACCGCGAGCCGGCCGTCCTCCTCGGGCACGAGCACGGCGACGTCCTCGGCCGGTGTGACCTCGAAGTGCCGACCGACGAAGTCGGGTTGGATCGGCAGCTCACGCCCGCCGCGATCCACCAGGACACACAGGTAGATGCGCGCTGGGCGGCCGAAGTCGGCCAGATGATCCATCGCCGCTCGGGCCGTGCGGCCGGTATAGCACACGTCGTCCACGATGACGACGCTACGACCTTCTATGTCCGCTGGAATGTCGCTGGAGCCGATCACGGGACGGGGGCCGATGACACTGAGGTCGTCCCGATAGAGCGTGATATCGAGGGTACCACGCGGGATGCTCTGACCCTCACTCTTCTCGATCTCCTCGGCGAGCAGATCGCTGAGCTCGACTCCGCGACGATGTATGCCAACCAACACCAGGCCCTGGATCCCGGCGTTCGTCTCGACTATCTCGCGGGCCATGCGCGCGACCGCGCGTCGTACGGCTCGCTCGTCCATAACTACTGGTTTCGGTTCGCTTTGCACAATTCCCCCTACCGCCCCAATCCACCAGGCGGGCCGCCGGCAGTATAGCTGTATACCTCCCGAAGTGTCAACGGATTAGGCGGTTGACGGGGCATTTCTTCCCTTTACAAGGTAGGCCTTCGCGCCTATGATCTCCCGGCCTTCAGACCTGGGTCACGTCAATGCGCTCAATCGTCCCGCTTTCGCTGCTCACACTCTGCGTCTTTGCTGCGCCGGCCCACCCGGCCGTCCAGCAGGACCGCCTCGACATAGCCGGTCCAAAGGCGGTGCTCACCCGGGTGCCCTTCCAGCTCCGGTTCAACGTGCCAGACGCGGCGGACCCGATCGAGTGGCGCGTCGTTCGCGAGCGCGACGGCGAAGTGCTGGCGAGCGGTACGGCCGAGCCTGGGGCGGAGGTCGAAGTAGCGGGCCTACGGATCGAGCGCCGGCCCGACATGCCGATTCGCGTGCTCGCCGCGGATAGCAGCGGCTCGTTCAGGGCGCTGGTCCTGCCCGGCTGGTTCAGCATCCTACCACCTCTGCTCGCCATCGCTCTGGCTCTCATCTTCCGCGAGGTGGTGATCTCGCTGTTCGCCGGGATCTGGCTGGGCGCGTTCTTCGTCGTCGGCCTGAACCCGCTGGCAGCGACGCTCCGCACGATCGATACGTTCATAGCGCCGGCGCTGGCCGACGCGGACCATGCGGCCATCGTCATCTTCAGCCTGATGCTGGGCGGCATGGTGGGACTGATGGGTCGGAGCGGCGGTACGCGCGGCATCGTCGAGGCGGTGGCGCCGCTGGCCACGACGCGGCGACGCGGACAGCTGGCGACGTACCTGGCCGGCCTGGCCATCTTCTTCGACGATTACGCCAACACGCTGATCGTCGGGAACACGCTGCGCCCGCTCACTGATCGGCTGCGAATCTCGCGTGAGAAGCTGTCCTACATAGTGGACTCCACCGCCGCTCCGGTCGCCGCCATCGCCTTCGTCTCGACCTGGGCGGGCTATGAGATCTCGCTCATCGGTGACGGGCTGAAGGCCGCCGCCACCCAGGTCGCCGGCTCGAACCCGGCTCTGGCCGGTAACCTCGAGGCGGCGAGCCCGTTCACCGTCTTCCTCAGCAGCATACCGTACCTCTTCTATCCGATCCTGGCGCTCTGCATGGTCTTCCTGGTCGCATGGAGCCAGCGCGACTTCGGGCCGATGCTGAAAGCCGAGCGCCGTGCCGCGCGCGGTGATGGCATCCATCGACCTGACGCGATGCTGATGGTCGACACGAGCGCCGAGCTGTTGGAGGCGAGGGAGGATGCACCGCGCCGCTGGTTCAACGCGGCGATCCCGGTCGTGACGGTGGTGGTCGTCGTGCTACTGGGACTCTACTTCGATGGACGGGCGAGTCTGGGTGGTTCGGGCACGCTGACGGAGATTCTTGGCGCCGCCAACGCGTTCAACGCGCTGCTCTGGGGCTCGCTCTGTGGCGTGTTGGCCGCCTTCCTGCTCGCCGTCGGGCAGCGGATCCTAAAGATGCAGGAAGGGATCGAGGCCTGGGCCGGCGGTATGCGCTCGATGTTGCTCGCCATAGTCATCCTGGTGCTCGCATGGTCGCTGGGCTCCGCCACCGTGGCGGTGGGCACGGCGGAGTACGTGACGCACATCCTCGAGACGGCCGGCTTCCCGCTCCGCCTGCTGCCGGTGTCGGTCTTCGCGGCGGCGGCGATCATCGCTTTCGCTACCGGCACCTCTTGGGCCACGATGGCCATCCTGATCCCACTGGTGATCCCGCTGGCAGTGGCGCTGGGCGGCGGCATCGGTGGCGCGGGCAACTCGACCGTTCTGCTGGGGACGATCAGTTCGGTCCTGGCGGGCGCGATCTTTGGGGACCACTGCTCGCCGATCTCCGACACCACGGTGCTGAGCTCGATGGCCTCGGCTTCCGACCACGTGGATCACGTGCGCACACAGTTGCCCTACGCTCTACTGGTCGCCGTCGTCGGCATGTTCGTCGGTGACATACCGACGGCGTACGGGGTGCCCTGGTTCCTGTCGTACGCGATCGGGATTGCGGTTCTGTTCGCGGTGCTGCGGTTCTACGGTCGTGGAGTTGATCGTGAGACAATCCAATAGCCGGCAGAAACCCAATAGCCAATATCCGACATCCTATATCCAACGACCAAGTCGAGCCGCAATCTCCAATCGCCAATCTCCAGTTTCCAAATCACACTGGAAAGTGGCCATCGATCATTGGCCATCGGCCATTGAGCTGTACTTGGTAATTGGGTGTTGAGTGTAGGATATTGATTACTGAATACTACACAGGCGTCAAAAGCTCCTCCCCTCTCACCCCACGCATCAGGTTCTCCCAGGCCAGCTCGAACATCCGCCGCCGCGTCTCTTCCGTAGCGCTACCGATATGAGGTAGGAGCACGACGTTCGGCAGGCGCTTCAGGCACTCTCTGATCTCGGGCTCG
>JBDHHZ010000111.1:0-7741 GCA_039589115.1 Gemmatimonadota bacterium
GGCCAACCGCATGAACGGTCTTCGCAACGCACCGCAGGCCTCGGGACCGACGCCCAGCGAACCGCCGAAGTATGCGAGGTTCAAGCGCGCGTCCAAGTTGATGCGCGAGATCCAAAGGCGAGGCGCGCTCGACTTCGGCTACAGCGATATAGGGGGAAAGAAGACCCCGGTGATGAGTATCGCTAGGGAGGCCAGGGATTGGGAGGAGACGCGAGAGCTCAAAGGCTTGCTGGGACTGGCACCGGAACGGGACACCTTCCCTCTCGACACCGAGGCTAGCCGCCCACGCCCCAATGCCATTGGTATCGAGGTGCGTTCGCTCGTGGGCATGTTCTTCTTTATGGCCCACGGCGTCGAGGTGCCGGAGCGGGACCAAGCCAGGGGCCGAGTGATGGTGACCAGGTACGAGAATGGTGAACCCTTTGACTGGAACAACGTGGTCGGAGACGTGTTCCGGATCCGCTCTCGATCAAACGCGCCGGAGAACGCGCAGGTTGCGATCGAATACCGGGGGTCTTGGTTCTATATCGATGACTCCGACTTGACGTCCAAGTACTCGCTCCTGCTCATCGAGCAGTTAGCGTCGCTCCTGGGCGGAAAAGTCGAGAAAGAGGCTCCTGTTCTGACAATTCCAGTGGGAGGAACTGGGCCATGACTGGGGATGCGAACCGCTTTGAAAGCGCCTTTGTGCGCTTGTAGCATGACACGGGCACAGCCACAGGGGGAATGTCGGATGCGTTCAGCGCCCTGGCTCTCGGAAGCCGGTTCAAGAGGGGCATGCCGAGCAGGCCGGCAGGATCGTACCGCACCTCGTTCGACTCGGGCGGGGAGTCACAAGCGAGCCGCCATCCTCGCGCCGCTCCTCCTCGTGATGGCGGCTTGGTGCATGCCGGCCGCGCCGGCCGTCGCCCAGCAGACCGGGTTCGATCCCCACCCGCTCAGGCCCCCGGCGACCGCCAGCCCGCGGGAGACGCTGCGCACCTTCCTGGACGACTTCGGCTTGGCCGTCCGGGATTGGCAGCAAGGCAACCTGTCGTCAGCGACCTACCGCGCCTTCGAGCGGGCAACGGACGCGCTCGACTTCAGCTCGACCCCGAACGGCGATTCCTGGGCGGTGCGGATCATCCGCGCGATGATGCTGCGGGAGATCCTGGATCGGGTCGAGGTGCCGCCCGACGAGGAGATCCCCGGCGTCGAGGAGGTCGCCGAGAAGGACATCACCAGCTGGACCATTCCCAACACCCGAATCACGCTGAGGCGGATCGAAGAGGGCCCGCGAGAGGGCGAGTTCCTCTTCTCCGCGCGCACCGTCGAGCAGGCAGGCAAGTACTACCGGCAGGTGGTCGATCTGCCGTACAAGCCGGGCGCGATCAAGGGCCTGCTGGAGCAGTATCTCGCGGCCGATCGGACCTATGCCGCCGCGACGGAGCGGATCCGCAACCGGCTGAGGCCGGTCAGCACGTCGAGCCCGCGATGGCTCCTGCAAGGATTTCTCGACAGCGTCAACCGCGCTTACAGGCTCATCCGGGAGGCCGAAGCGGCGCTCGAAGCCACGCCCCCGAGGATGACCACGGCGCAGGCCCTCGAGGCCGAGGAAAGTGCGGCTTTGTACCTGCGACGCGCCGCCAGCGGGCTCGACCTGAGCAAGGTGCCGCCGGCGCAGCGCGACTACGTCGGCCTCGAGGCCGTTCTCAAGATCAAGGAGATCCTGGACCGGATGCCGCTGCCGCCGCTGTCGTCCGTTCCCAGCGAGCTAACGGTGGCGGAGGCACGGGAAGGGTCACGACTGGCATTCGTGGGAAACGATCTGCCGCTGCGATGGAAAATCCCGGATACGGAGCTGGAGATCGCAGAGGTCGTGGAGGGCGAGCGGAATGGCGAGTTCCTCTTCAGCGCGCGTACGGTTCGAAACATCGGCCGATATTTCGCGGATGTCCGAGACCTCCCGTATCGTCCGGATCTCTACAGCTTTACCGCAACCGACGACTATATCTCGCCTGGAAAGTCGGAGAACTTCTACGAGCTGGTCACGGCGACACCGGGGTATCTGGTCCCCAGCGCACATTTTCTCGGCAACTTCGCGGAGGATTTGCCGGACTCGTTCAAGACCCTGCACGCCGATCAGACGATCTGGCAGTGGATCGGTCTGCTGCTCACCGCCCTGGCAGTCGTCGTGGTGAGCTACGGCCTGTTCCGCCTCTTCAGGCTGTTGCACAGGCGTTTGTGGCACCCTTGGAACCATTGGGTCCTGGTGCTCGGACCGATTGCGGTCTCGCTGACCTTGATGGTGGCCCAGCGCTTCCTCGACCGGGACCTGAACCTCACGGGCGAGGTGTTGTTCGCCGCCGTCGCCGCCATCGAGGTGGCGATCTTCGCCATGTTCGCCTGGGTGGCCTACATCATCTGTATCGCCATCGCCGAGACGATCATTCACTCGCCGAAAATCCCGGACGAGAGCATCGATGCCAGCCTCTTGCGGATCGCCGGGCGCGTCGCCGGGATCGTGCTTGCCGTCTGGATCTTCATCGACGGCATCGATGAGCTTGGCCTGGACGTCCTCCCACTCGTGGCCAGCCTCGGTGTCGGCGGACTGGCCGTGGCGCTCGCGGCGCAGACCACGATTGCGAACTTCATCGGCAGCGTGATCCTCTACACCAATCGCCCGGTTCGGGTCGGCGACTTCTGCCTCTACGGCGACGACATGGGCACCGTGGAGGAAATCGGACTGCACTCGACACGCATCCGCACCTTGGAACGCAGCGTGGTCACGGTCCCCAATGCCGAATTCGCCCAGATGAAGCTCGACAATCTGGCCAAACGCGATCGGCGGCTGTTCCGGACCACCCTGCAGCTCCGCTACGAGACGACGCCGGAACAGATGCGCTGCATCCTCGCCAAGCTGCGCGAGCTGCTGCTTCGCCACCCCATGATCGACCCCGACCCGGCCCGCGTCCGATTCGTCGGCTACGGCGCCTATTCCAAGGACGTCGAGATCTTCTCCTATCTCCGCTGCCAGGATCAAAACACCTTCCTCGCCATGCGGGAGGACGTGCTGTTGCGCATAGAGGACATCGTGGTCGAGGCGGGTTCCGGCTTCGCCTTCCCGTCGCAGACGGCGTATCTCACGCGCGATGCGGGCCTGGACGCAAAGCAACGGGACGAAGCCGCAGCCCAGGTCGAGAAATGGCGGGTCGATGGCAAGCTTCCTTTTCCGGAGTTCGCGGAGGAGCAGCGCCAGCAGCTCGAGGACACCCTCGACTATCCGCCAAAGGGCTCTCCAGACCACAAGACACCGGCCGGGCAATCGGACGCGCCGGAGCGGGATCAGGCATCGACGCCCGGAAATCGCAACGGGACGGTGTAGCTTGCTCGCGCGGCTTCAGAGGCGCTGCTTTCGGCGGACGGCACGGCGTCTCTTTATCGCCAGGGCATCCGCCCAGAAAGGCAGGTCATGCGCAGACCGGTAACCCGGCGGCCGTTCCTCGCCAAGCTCCGATTCCTGCTGGAGCAGCAGGTCCTACGCGGCCTGAAGGTCCGCCTGCTTATCGCCGCGCTGATCGTGGCCGTGGTGGCGCTGATATCCGGCTTGTTGGTGGCGCTTCTGGACCCGGGCTTCGCTGATCCTGCGGAGGCGGTCTGGTGGGCCTTCCTCAGGCTCACGGACCCGGGCTACCTGGGGGACGACGAGGGTGTGGCGCGGGCGACGATTTCGACCATCGTAACGGTGCTCGGCTACGTTCTGTTTCTTGGACTGCTTATCGCCATCCTGACCCAGTGGCTTAACCAGACGATCGAGCGGCTCGAATCCGGCGTCAGCCCGGTTGCCCTCGCTAACCACGTGATCGTCCTCGGCTGGACATACCAGACGGCGGCGATCGTCGAGACGCTGCTTCGCACCGGCGCTCGGGTGAAGCGCTTTCTGGCGCGTCGCGGCGCGCAGGAGCTTCGGATCGTCATCATGACGGACTGGGTGGACGCGGCGCGCCTCGAGCAGCTCCGCGAACAGCTGGGCCCAGTGTGGGACGCGCGCCGCGTCCTGGTCCGTTCGGGAACGCCGCTTCATGTCGATCACCTCGAGCGTGTGGCCTTTCGCGATGCGGCGGTGGTGATCCTGCCGGGGTCCGGCTTCGCCGAGCGCAACCCCGAGCGCGTCGATGCCCTCACCATCAAGACGCTGGCGTCTATCTCCAGGTTCGCCAGCGAATCCGGAACGACGCCGCCGCTTGCCGTGGCGGAGCTGTTCGACGCGCGGCGGGTCGACGTGGCCAATCTGTCCTACCAGGGGCCGAGCGAGGCCATTGCCGCGGACGGCATGGTCAGTCGCCTCATCGCCCAGAGCGTGCGCCACCGCGGGCTGTGGAGCGTGATGTCCGAGCTCTTCATGGTGAACGAGGGCAACGCCATCTATGTGCACCCGGTGGAGGGACAGACTGGCGCGACATTCCGGAGTCTCCGTCGCCGTTTCCCGAAGGCGATCCTCCTCGGCTTCGTGCGCCCTGGCGAGCGCCGTCCGATACTCAATCCCGACCCCGAGACCGTCCTCGAGGCGGACAACCTGCCCGTGTTCATAGCCAGGTCCTTCGACGACTGCGTGCCTGGCCCCGATGAGGCGATCGGTCCGGCGAGCGAGGCCGCCACCGAGGCGCTTCGTCCCCCGGGGGGCGGTGCCCGTCGCGTGCTGGTCCTCGGCTGGAGCCGCAAGGTGCCGGCCTTGTTGCGCGAGCTGGGCCGGTTCGGGGACGATGCGTTCGAGATCGACATCGTCTCGCGCACCTCGCTCGAGGTGCGCGAGGCCGGATTGGCGCGGGAGGGCTCCTGGAGCTCGAGCGCAACGGTGAAGCAGATCGAGGCGGGCTTCTCCACGCCCGGCGTCATCGAGGGGCTGGAGCCGGCCAACTACGACAACATCATCGTGCTGGCGAGCGAACTGCTCGAAGAGAAGGAGCACGCCGATGCCATCAGCGTCGTCGCGGCCTTGACGCTTCGCGGCCTCTTCCCCGACGAGGCAGAGCGCCCCCAGGTCCTGGTCGAGCTCCTCGACCAGGAGAACCGATACCTCTTCCAGAGAGGGAGCGAGGACGTGATGGTCAGCCCCATGGTGGTGAGTTATCTGGTCTCGCAGGTGGCCCTGCGGCAGGAGCTGGCCAGCGTCTTCTGGGAGCTGACGCGGCCGTGGGGGGCACAGATGGTGCTGCGGCAAGCCGACGCCTATCTCGGGGCGGAGGGACCGGTGCGGTTCCAGGATGTCCAGCGCGTCGCCGCGATGCGCGGCGAGATTGCCCTCGGATACAGACGGCCCGCGGAGCCGGAGCGCGGCCTTACCTTGAACCCCGATCGTGAGATCGAATGGTCGGTCGAGCCGGGAGACGAGGTGGTTGTACTGACCACGATCGATGAGCCGGTGAATAGCGGTGAACCGCGGGGGAAATGCTGAGCCCTTTTGAAGCGGCATCTGGGTGTTCTGGGTTATGATCTGCGGGCCCATAAGCAGCACAGGCGGGACGAGAAGAAAGGTCACCTCGGGCGAGTAATACACCAGGTATCTGGAGGTTAATTGTCTACCGCGTCAAAAATGGATATACGGATGGTCATACTTGCGCCCCGTGTAATGCGTCACTTACTTATTCCGCTTTGCATCATGATGCTCGCCGGCCACGTGACCGCCGCTACGCCGACGGCCGAGCAATTACTAATGCAACCCGATACAACAAGCCCTCGAGCAACGTTGAGTGGTTTCATTGCGGCGTTGGAGGAGGCGTACCAAATCGCCGGCGAGTCCGACCAGCGGCGCGAGACGTTGGAACCGTTGAACCGCGCGGTCAGGTGCCTGGACCTAAGTGAGGTGCCGCCCTATCTCGTTCCGACCAAGGGCCCCGAGATTGCAATGATGCTCAAGGAGGTGTTGGACCGAATTGAGTTGCCGCCCTTCGAGGATGTTCCTGATCGAGAGGCGGTTGAGCGGTCGTGGTCAAGCGACATGCCCGAGGGTGCATCCATCGAGCGGTGGCTGATCCCGAATACCGCTATCGCCATCGCGGTGATCACCGAGGGCCCCCGGAGTGGCGAGTTTCTGTTCACGGCGGATACCGTGAGGCGTGTCCCCGAGTTCTACGACCTCGTCAGGGACCTGCCTTACCGCAGGAACGCGACACGCGACATTTACGAGGCGTACGTGCTTACGCCTGGACGCGGCCTGCAACTGGGATGGGGCGAGCGTCTACCGGAGTGGACAAAGCGTAGGGTCGGTGCGCAGCAAATCTGGCAGTGGATTGCCGTAGCAGGAGTACTTATTGCCGGCGCGGTGTTGGTCACAACGCTCATCCTGGGTGGACGGCGTTGGGATGCGCGTCTGTACGCGCGCCGAAAGAGGCGTCGGGACGCGCGCCAGAACGCGGCGCCGGAGCGAACGTTCCCTGAGGTGGCCCAGACACGGTGGTGGACGCTGCTCTCGCTCCTGGCATCGGTGGGTCTGATCTACGCCGCGGATTGGCTCCTCGCAGACATCATCAACCTCGCGGTCTCCCTGCTGGCGGTTCTGCGGCTGTTTCTGATCGTGGTTGGGGTGGGACTCGTCAGCTGGGCAACTCCGCTGCTTCTGATCGAGAGCTCCGAGGTTTACCTCCGCTCCTTGAAGTTGGACACAAACGACACGAAGGCACAGTTCATTCGCTTGGGGGCCAGGGCCGTCGCGCTTATCATCGTGCCGGTCGTCCTCGTCGTTGCGGCGAATCTGATCGGTTTACCGGCCTACTCGGTGGTGACCGGACTCGGCATCGGCGGGCTCGCTGTCGCGCTAGCCGCGCAGGGGCCGCTCCAGGACATGTTCGGGGCGCTCACGCTCCTCGCGCGTCCACTCCGTATCGGGGATAGCTGTCGCTTCGGCGACAAGGTCGGAACGGTGGAGCAGATCGGACTCCGATCCACGCAGATCCGGACGCCCGAGCGCACACTGCTGATGATTCCCAACTCCGAGCTCTCCACGGGTCAGCTCGACATAATTGGGCGGCGGGACCGGATTCTGTGGCGCTCCACCCTGGGCCTGAGCCTGGAGACGACGCCGAAGCAGCTTGAGAGCGTCTTGAACCGGCTTCGGCAGGTCGTGGACGACCACGAGCAAGTTCTCGACGATCCGTCGCTGGTTCGGCTGACCGCCGCTGGGCCGAAGTCGCTGGACGTGGAGATCTATGCCTATATCACGACGACCGACTGGAACGAGTTCTTGGAGATCCGCGAGGACCTCCTCATGCTGATCCTGCGCGAGATCGAGGCAGCGGGCACAACGCTGGCCGCGTCGGACTGACCCTGGGACGGACCGATCGTTGCGGTAGATAGCTTTTCCGGTCCGCCACCAGACGCTTCTTTGCTAACAGGTAGAAGTCTGTCCTTATTGAAAACTTGATCGCGGAATTGACCGCCCTGTGCGTCGCCGAGATGCCCGCATAGGCCAGGCCGCCGATCCCGTTGGTTGCGCCCGTTACTACCCTGAGGGGAATCCCCGCCTCAACCAGCGGCAGCGCTTCCTCGCCGCCGCGCCCGAACACGAAGGGGGCGCCGCCTTTCAGGCGCAACACCCGCCGCCTCGTCGGGCGACGGCTCAGCACGCGACCACGACGCTGCCGCGGTGGTCGGCGTCTTCTTTGTCGACCTGATCAATGCCGTGACAATCGTGATGTTCCTGAGATTGCCGTTCCTGCAATAAACGGCGCAGAACCATCCAGTTCGACACAGGTTCGCTGTCGAC
>JBDHHZ010000112.1:0-7822 GCA_039589115.1 Gemmatimonadota bacterium
CGGGCCGAGGTTTCGCTCTCGCCAGTGCCGGCGTTCTTCTAGCGGCGGCCGCCCTTCTGTCGGTGGTGCTCTTCGCTCGAAATCCACACAACGTCGACAGCATTGCCCAGCTCTTCCAGGCCCGCATCTTCCTCGGCGGCGCACTCACGGCACCCGCTCCCGATCACGCCGAGTTTTTCGGCGCCACCCACCTGGTCAGGCATGCGGGGCGCTGGTTCTCTCAATACCCGCCCGGTCACCCGGCGCTGCTCAGCCTCGGGCTGCTGGCGGGGTTGCCGTGGCTCGTGAATCCGCTCTTCGCCGCCGGTACCGTGGCGCTCGTCTTCGCCACTGCTCGCCGCATTCTGGGCGATGGCGGCGCGAGGCTCTCCGCTGTCCTCTACGTGGTCTCGCCGTTCGCTCTCTTCATGAGCGCGAGCTATATGAACCATGTCACCACCGGCTTCTTCCTAGCGCTCGCTCTCTTTGCGACCGTGAGGGCCGAAGGCGACGAGCGCAGGTGGGTCTGGTCGCTGGTGACCGGCCTGGCGTTGGGCTCCGCCGCCACGATCCGGCCACTCGAAGCCGCGGCGTGGACCGCCGTGCTCGGCACGTGGATTCTGTTGCGCGGTGGCTGGCGGCCTGCGGTCCTCGCGGGGGCGGCCTGCATGGTCGCAGTCCTTCCACTTCTCGTCTACAACGCTTTGACCACGGGGCATCCTCTTCGCTTCGGTTACAGCCTGCTGTGGGGCGCGGGTCACGGTCTCGGCTTTCACACCGATCCGTGGGGCGAGCCGTTCACGCCCCTCATTTCGTTCGCGAACACGGCGCTCGATTTCCAGCGGCTCAACGTACTGCTCTATCTGTGGCCGTTCCCCTCGTTGGCCTTCGTCTTCGTGGCTCTGGCCGGGGCCGTCAGGGAGGCGGGCTCGCGCAGGAACATCGCGCTACTAGTGGCCCTCCTACTCGCGGCACCGTTGTCGTACTTCTTCTACTGGCACCGGGACAACTTCCTCGGCCCTCGGTTCGTGTACGCTTCGATCGTGCCCGCTGTGCTTCTCACCGCGGCCGGCATAATCGCGCTCGATCGGCTGCTAGGCCGCTGGCGGGTGGCGGTCTGGCTGGCCCTTCTCGCCGCCATCGCGGTGGGCCTCACGGTGAACTTTCCACAGAGCGCGGGGATCGTGGCCGGGCGCATGCTCGAGCGGAAGCTGCATCCCGAGATCGAGGCTGAGCGTGCCGGAATCGGTGATGCGCTGGTCTTTGTGAAGGTGAGCTGGGGCAGTCGTCTGATCACGCGACTCTGGGCCTGGGGGATATCCGCCTCGGATACGGAGCGGGCGTACCGCGCAGTTGATGGGTGTCGCCTTCAGTTCGCCCTCGACGAGGCTGATTCGCTGGTAGCGGCGGGCGACGACTCGGCTTGGGCGCAGAGTGCCCTCGCCACTAAGATCCGGGCCTGGCACGACATGGGCCTGCCCGTCGTTAGGGATGTGCTGCCGGACATGTCGGTGCGTGTCGATACAAGTGTAGCACTGGCGGAGCGGTGCCGCAGAGAGGTCCAGCGGGACGAGGCGGGTTACACGGTCTTCGGCACGCTCATCTGGCGGAACGATCCGTGGCTGAAGGAGAGGATAATCTTCGCGAGAGACTTCGGCCCCGAACGCAACCGCCGCCTGCAGGAACGCTACCCCGGGCGTCGATCCCATCTTTACGCACCGCTAAGCCGAGAGCCGGGAGCCCAGCCGGTCCTGAGCCCGCTGGATGGTGAGGCCTCGAGGCCAACTGACGGCCAGGCTGTCCCGGAGGACCGATGAACGGGCCCGGCCCTGGACAGCGCAGGTCGCGGCTGCTGCTGGCGGCGGTCGTCGGGATCATCGTCGCTGCCGTGGGCATCTGGGCCCAGAACGACGCGCTAGTCGGCGTCAATTACGACGACGGCATCTACGCTCTCTTGGCCAAGGCTCTCGCCGACGGTGACGGATACAGGCTGACGTTCCTGCCCGTGGACCTTCCGGGTGTGAAGTATCCGCCGTTGTATCCCCTGAGCCTGGCACCGTTCTGGCTTCTGGCTGGATCTCAGGAAGCGGCTTTGTTCGCCATGAAGCTCGCGAACGGGTTCTACATAGGCGTCGCGGCAGGGTTGTTCGCCTTCCTGCTCATGGATCTTGGCATCATCGCCTCGTCTCTGGCCGTGGTTCTGGCGCTCCTGGGCTTCGTGGCCGGTTCCATCATGCTGGTGACCAGCGGTCTCCTGTCGGAGCCGCTGTATCTAGCACTTCTGTTCCTCTCGCTCTGGCTGACCGACCGTACCGCTGTGAGGCCGACGCCGGCCAGGCTCTTCGCTGTCGGAGCCCTCGCAGGACTCGTCTTCCTCACGCGCTCGGTGGGTGTTGCGGCTATGGCCGCCGTGCTCTTCGCTGTCTGGTATCGCCATGGTCGACGCTCCTCGGCCATCGCGGCGAGCGCTGCTGCTCTGGTCGTCGCGCCCTGGACCGTCTTCTCGCTCATCGGTTCGAGCCGGATACCCGAGCTACTCGTGCCGATCTATGGTTCGTACACGCGGTCGTATCTGGCTTTGGTCGCAGAATCGCCGCTCGCCGTTCTGGAGGTTGGCTCCGCGAACGTTGGCGCGATTCTGCAGACTCTCGGTGGCAAGCTCGTGCCCGAGGCGGGGGCGCTGCTCGAGTCGCTGATCGGCGCCGCGCTGATAGTGCTGGCCGTGCTCGGTTCGCGTCGCGTCTTCCAGACGGCGCCGGCCACGGCCACCTACGCCTGGTTCTACCTGTTGCCGATCTCGTTGTGGATATTCCCGCCCTTCCGCTTCGTCTTCATCCTGTTCCCGCTACTGCTCGCCTTGGCGGCCGTGAGCTTTCTGACGCTGGCAGAACGGGCCGGGAAGGCGTTGCAGGGCAAATGGGAGTTGCCTCTAGTCAGAGGTCGCCCGTTGCCCCGCCTGGCGATCCTCGCGCTCGGTGTGTTGTTGCTGGTTCATCAGGCCTACCTCGAGATCGGTGCCGTGCGCGCGCGTGTGTGGGATGGTGCGCAGTATGCCAAGTCGGCACCTGGCGCGGAGGTCGTCGATTGGGTGGTCGCCAACACGGAGCCCGATGCCGTAGTGGCGTTCGAGTTCGATCCGCTCGTAGCGCTCCACACGGGCAGGCCGGTCATCCCGAACAACTACGTCCCGGTACACTCGTGGTATGGCAGGGGTGATCCGCCGGACGGCAGTCTGGCCCGGCTATTCGCGGAGCTGGGGGCGCGATACGTGGCGGTGAGGCGATACATACCCGCCGCGACCGGTCCCATCGATAGGCTGATGGGGGACTATCCGGGGGGGCTCGAGCTGCTTCATGTGACGCCGGGAGGTGTGTTGATTTTCGAGACCGACCTGGAGGTGCTTCGCGCGCCTGATGTGAGCGACAACGACATGGGTGGAGTGGAGGAATGATGGGCCTCTCACTGAAGGCCATTTCAGCGGATCCGAGAAAAGCTCGGATATTCATGGTGATCTGTGTGGCGCTGGCGTCCGTGCTTGTCTATGCCAACTCTCTGGGCAACAAGTTCGCCTACGATGATGTGGTCATCATCGAGCAGCGCGAGTCGGCTCACGGCGTGGAGAATATCCCGGATCTGATCAGCGAGCCCTACTGGGTCGAGGACTACTTCGCCGGCGGGATCTACCGGCCGCTGACCATGGCGAGCTTTGCCCTGGACTGGTCTATCTGGAACGGCAATCCGTTTGGCTTACACCTGGTCAACGTCGTTCTACACGCCGCCGTGAGCGCTCTTTTGGCTCTCTTCCTGCTTCTCTTCTTCCCTTGGTGGGCTGCGTTGGCCGGCGGCCTGGTGTTCGCCGTTCACCCGATACATACGGAGGCGGTCGCCAACATCGTTGGACGGGCGGAGCTGCTCACAGCCCTTTTCGTCATCATTGCCTGCATGGTGTACGTCCGTGCAGTGCGAAGTGGGCGCATCTCGGCCGGCGCCATCGCCGCGATCGCAGTCTGCTACGCTCTGGCCAGTTTCTCGAAAGAGATCGGCGTCGTGCTGCCGGGGCTTCTGCTCGCTACGGACCTACCTCTCTGGTCACGGGGCCAGGGTCCGACCTTAAAAGCTTACGTCCGGAGCAGGCTCTCCTTGTTCAGCGTCCTCACGGCGACTCTTCTGGTCGTCTTCGCTGCCCGCTGGGCAGTGCTGGGGGCTGCGGTGGAGAGCGTCCCGGACCTGACCTTCGCGCTGGACCACAGCTTCACAACCCGCCTCTTCACCATGGCGCGGATCTGGCCGCGGTACTTCGAGTTGATGGTGCTTCCCTTGGAGATGTCGGCGGACTACTCGCCGGCTATCGTGCTACCCGAGGTAGGCCTGACAGCGCTCGGAGCGCTCGGCTTCCTGGCCCTGTTTGGGAGCCTGGCTATCGCGATAGCGGCCTACCGACGTGCTCCCGAGTTCAGCATGGCACTGGCCTGGGCCGCCATCGCTATCCTGCCGGTCTCGAACCTCATCATCACTTCGGAGATCGTGTTGGCCGAGCGCACGCTCTATCTCCCTTCTGTCGCCGTCTCGATCGTTGTGGCACTGGCGCTCGTGAAGGTGGTCCCAGCTCGCCGTAATCTGCTGGTCGCCGGGCTCGCTGTCTGGCTCGTCGGCTTATCTATCGTCACCGTGAGGCGCAATCCGGTCTGGTACAACACGCACACGGTGTTTGAGGATCTCCGCCAGAAGCATCCGGAATCTGTCCGCCTGCTGTATGCGCTGGCCCTCGATTACCACAAGCGCGGGGAGTGGGACCAAGCCCGACAATATTTCGACATGTGGATGGAGATCTGGCCCCACCATGCTCCTTGGCTGGGTCAGTACGCGGCTGCGCTGGGCGACTACGGCGAGTTCGAGAAGGCCGACAGCATGGTCACCATGGCGATCCGCCTGAAGCCGAAGGTCGTCACCTTTCATCACCTGCGCGCCATCATGCTCATCGACGCCGGGCACAACGAAGACGCGCTGCGCGCGATCGACGAGTCCATCGAGATCGTTGGGCCCCACCCCGACTTCTCGGGGCTCCGATCCGACGCCTACGAGAGGCTCGGTAACCTCCCCGCTGCGCTTCAGGCCCAAGAAGACGCGATCGAAGGCTGGGCGGATGAGGCTACGTGGATCGGCTGGCATCGCCTGGCCCTGCTGCGGGCCGAGGCTGGCGATACCGCAGCCGCATTCCAGGCCCTCTCCGAAGCCCGTAGGAGGAGCGGTGCCGTACCGGAGGTCGCCGACTCTCTCGAACGTGCCTGGAGGGCGCTACCTTAATACGGCATAAAGAGTTATGGGACTAGGAACATCTGACTGCTCGGGCTGCTGCAACCGCGTTGCGGGATGCGACTTCCGTTGCAGAATGCGGTTTCCCAGGCGGCGCCGAGGGGGATCGGGCCGGGCGGCATCTGAGGCGCAACCTATTGTGGCATAATGGATTACGGCGATAACCGCGAAGTTGGTCCCGACTTTGCAAGTTGCCGGGTGGAAGGAATAGGTTCGAACCCGGGCGAGAACACCAAGACGGAGGGTAAGACATGTCACGCAAGGGATTCACGTTGATCGAGCTTCTGATTGTGGTCGTGATTATCGGCATTCTGGCCGCTATCGCGATCCCGAAGTTCGCCAACACAAAAGAGAAGGCCTACGTATCGGCCATGAAGTCCGACCTCAGGAACTTGGCTGCGGCCGAGGAGGCGTACTTCGCAGACGAGCTGTCGTACAGTAGCAGCTTGGCCAACCTCGACTACAACCAGACGAACCAGGTCAACATCGGCGTCTCGGCTGCCACGGCTAAGGGTTGGGGTGCTACGGCCACGCACGACGGCCTGAAGAGCGGCAGCAGCTGCGCGCTGTACTATGGCGGTGTCTCTGCGGTTTCACCGGCCACTCAGGAAGGTGTGATCGAGTGCACCATCGTGAAGTAGCGGTACGGTAACTACGGTTATCTGACCGATTCACACGAAAGGGTAGCGCGGAGGGCCACCTCCGCGCTATTCTTTTAGGCACTTGAGGGTACCCCCGCCCCGTCGGCGATGCCGATAGGATTGTTTCCCAACAACTTGGACGAGCGCTGGAGATTCGGTGAAGCGAGCTGCCTCACTGCGTCGTGAGCTGATCGTGGCACTAGCCCTGTTGCTGTTTGCCGCACTGGGCCTGGCCGCGGTGGGCGTGCTGTTATGGCTGCCCGTAGGTGGCTCGATCGGGAGCATCATTCTGTTCCTCAGCGTGCTCGTGGTCCTGGACATAGGGATATTCCTCCTCTTCGGGGACTTCCTGCTCCGCCAGATGGTGCTCAAGCCGGTGAAGGCTATAGTGCACGGCGCTGAAGCCATCGCTCGTGAGGACTACTCGCGGCGGATCCGCGTAGAAGGCTCGAAGGAGCTGGAGGTCCTTGCGGAGAGCGTGAACGAGATAGCCGAGAAGCTGATCGAGAACCAGCGACGGCTGAGCGACAACATCCAGTCGCTCAATGATGTGAACCGAGCGCTGACCGAGGCCCGGGACGAGTTGGTGCGGGCGGAGAAGCTAGCGTCGGCTGGCCAGCTGGCGGCGGGCATCGCCCACGAGATCGGCAATCCGTTAGGCGCTGTGCTCGGCTACCTCGAGATCGCCGAGCGTCGCCCAACCATAGGGCAGGAGATCATCGACGACATGCGCCGCGAAGCCCGGCGCATCGACAGGATAGTCAAGGGTCTCCTCGACTACGCGCGGCCCCGACTGCCGGCTCCGCGGCGAATCATGGTGAACGAGGTCGTCACCGGCGCGTTCGAGCTGGTGGAGGCTCAGGGCCATTTCAAGGAGATCGAGGTCGTTCTCGGGCTGAGCGAGCACAGCGCCACCGTCCATGCCGACCCACATCAGCTAGAGCAGATCATGGTCAACTTGCTGCTGAACGCGGCCCAGGCCGTGGACGGAATCGGCGACAGCTCCATTACGGTCGGCACCGAGATCACGCCCTACGAGGGCAGCGCGCCGCCAGCCAGGCGTCGCGATGATCCACCGGGCATCGACTATTCGCATTTGCGACGCCTGCAGGCTCGACGCGACGGGCTTACGCCTCCACCTTTCACCGCCGGTGCGAAGGTTGTCAGCGTCGCGGTCACGGACAACGGGCCCGGCATCCCGCCGGAGATCATGGATCGCGTGTTCGATCCCTTCTTCAGTACCAAAGAGACGGGGCAGGGAACCGGGCTGGGGCTAGCCGTATCCGCCAGGCTGATCGAAGGTATGGGCGGAACGATTCGAGTCGAGAGCTCCGCGGACACCGGGACTTGCTTTTCGATCTTGCTGCCGTTCATTCCGGACGACGTGGACGAGCAGGACGACGAGGCCGAAGACGATGGCGGGGTTGGAGAGGACAACGGGGCCGCACAGGTCGTCGGGCGGCGACGGGATGACGTGACTGAGGACGAGGAAACCGAGGACAGCAAGTGAAGGTATTGGTTGTAGACGATGAAGCCGGGGTGCGTCGCACCCTGTCGATGATCCTCGAGGACGAGGGCTATCAGGTCATCACCGCCTCGGACGGCAAAGAAGGGCTGGAGCGAGCCGTCAAGGAGGAGCCCGATCTCATCCTCTGCGACATTCGCATGCCGCGCATGGATGGGCTCGAGTTCTTGGAGCAGTACCGCAAGAAGAACGGCCAGGCGCTCACGCTCCGCAAAGCAGAGGAGCGCGAGAAGCTGCGACGCGAGGTGACCCGGCTGCGCAAGCGGGTCAAGGCGGACCAGCGTTATCCAGAGATCGTCGCCAAGAGCGCCGGGATGCGCGAAGCCGTCGAGCTGGGCACCAAAGTCGCCCAGCACCCTTCCAC
>JBDHHZ010000113.1:0-11071 GCA_039589115.1 Gemmatimonadota bacterium
CTCGATGTCATCGGCTGGACGCCGCTGATCAGGTTGAATCGCGTCGTCGCCGGTTCAGCGACACCGGTCTACGGAAAGGCCGAGTTCATGAACCCGGGCGGCTCGGTGAAGGACCGAATCGGGATCGCGATGATCGAGGCCGCCGAGGCGGCGGGCACGCTGAAGCCGGGCGGCGTGATAGTCGAAGGCACGGCGGGTAACACGGGTGTGGGACTGGCTGTGGCGGCGTGCGTGAAAGGCTACCGCTGCGTCTTCACGATGCCCGACAAGTTCAGCCAGGAGAAGATCCGCCTGATGCGGGCATTCGGCGCCGAGGTGATCATCACGCCGACCGCGGTATCGCCGGATCATCCGGAGAACTACCTCAACGTGGCGCGGCGCATCGTTGAAGAGACTCCGAACGCCGTCATGGCTGACCAGTTCTACAACGAGGCCAACCCCGAAGCTCACTACAGGACGACCGGCCCGGAGATCTGGCAGCAGACCGGTGGCCGCATCACCCATTTCGTCGGGGCGGCGGGGACCGGGGGCACGCTGACCGGGATCGCCCGCTTCCTGAAGGAGAAGAACCCTGACGTCAAGGTGATCGCCGGCGACCCGCAGGGTTCGATATACGAGCACTACTTCCGGACCCGCGAGGTCGGGCCCCACGCGCCGTACAAGGTGGAGGGCATAGGAAACGACCGGATACCGACGACCCTCGACTTCGACCTGGTCGACGAATTCCGCGTCGTCGAGGACCGGCACTCGCTGAACATGGCCAGGCGGCTGACACGCGAGGAAGGCCTGTTCGTCGGCGGCTCCTCCGGGCTCAACGCCCACGTCGCGGTCCAGTTGGCCCACGAGCTGGATGATGAGGACGCACTGGTCGTCTGCCTGCTGCCCGACACCGGCGAGCGGTACCTGTCGAAGATCTACAACGACGAGTGGATGCAAGAGAACCGCCTGCTCGACAGCGAGACTGCCACCATCGAGCTAGTGCTTCAGCAGAAGCGCGGCGATGTCCCGGCCCTCATCGGCATCGAGCCGGCGACGCTGGTTCGAGAGGCGTTGCTCCTTATCGAGAACAACAATGTCTCGCAGCTCCCCGTGATCGTTGACGACGAATGCGTGGGCGCAGTGTCGGAGGCGACTCTGATGGCCCGGCTCGTTGCAGACCCGGATCTCGTAGAAGAGCCGGTGAACAGGCTCATGGAGCCCGCGCTTCCCATGGTCGACGTCGACGCCGATTTCGACGGGGTCACCAGGCAGCTGATCGCCGGCCATCCGGCCGTGGTCGTCCGGCGCGGCGGGGAACCAGCGGGTATCATCACACGCTTCGATGTCGTTCACTACCTGATCGGCTTCGCGCACTGAGGGGGCGGAGAGCTTCTTGAAGATCGCCGTACTGATGGGTGGAACGAGCGCCGAGCGCGATGTGTCGTTGGCCACGGGCCGCGAGATCGCGCGAGCGCTCACCGCTAAACAGCACGACGTCGTTGCCATCGACGCAGCCGGCGGCCGCTTGATCCCGCTGACCGGGACGTCGGGCGGACCCGCGACCGGCATCGGACGCGCGCCGCCGGGACACGGCGAGCTCGTGGCTCTGTCGAGCAGTCGGTTGGCCAGTCAACTAGAGGAGCTCCCGGAGGCCCGGGATGCGGATGTCGTGTTCGTGGCCCTGCACGGCGGTGCGGGTGAAGACGGCCGGGTGCAGGCCCTGCTCGATTTGGTGGGCATACCGTATACGGGCAGCGGCCCTCTGGGGAGCGCGCTGGCGATGGACAAGCTCGTGTCCAAGGAGCTCTTCCGCAGCGCGGGCGTCCCAACGCCAGCGTGGCTGGTGGCGCCCGCCGAGGGTTCCGGGATCGAGGCGCTGGGCGGGTACCCGGTCGTCGTCAAGCCGGCGCACGAAGGCTCCACCGTGGGCGTCAGCGTGGTCAGAGCGCCGGAGCAGATGGACGAGGCCCTGGAGTGCGCGGCCGCTTTCGATGGACCGACCCTCATCGAGAGATTCATACCCGGCCGGGAACTGGCGGTGGGCGTCCTGGGGGACGAGGCGTTGCCGGTGGTGGAGATCCGTCCCAAGCACGACATATACGACTACGAGTGCAAGTACACGAAAGGCATGTCGGAGTACGAGGTGCCGGCGCCAATCAGCCCCGCCTGCACTGCGGAGGTTCAAGACCTGGCGCTGCGGGCCCACCGCATACTGCGCCTTTCCGCTTACAGTCGAGTCGATTTCCGCCTCGACGAGGAAGACAGGCCGTGGTGCCTGGAGGTCAACTCGCTGCCCGGGATGACCTCCACCAGCCTGATACCCAAGGCCGCCGCGGTGGCCGGCATGCCGTTCGAGGAGCTGTGCGACCGGATCGTGCGCCTGGCGCTAGAGTAGATGCGCCATTCTGGAACTCGGCCCCGCGATCAGGGTTAGGGTAGATGAGACGATGTCGTAGATGATAGGCAGGAGCACGTGACGAGATACATGAACCCAGGCGGCCTACGGCCGTTCGGCTACCGCATGACTCCGTGGGTCAAGCGCCTCATCGCCGCCAATGCGGTGGTGTTCGTGCTCATCTTCTCTCGTGCCATCCCCTTCCAGTCCGCGATCGATTACCTCGGGTTCAACGTGGCCGAGGTTCTCACGGAGCCCTGGACGATTGTCACCTACATGTTCGTCCACGCAGGTTTTCTCCACGTCTTCCTCAACATGCTGATGCTCTTCTTCTTCGGCCCGCCGCTGGAGGAACGCTGGGGAGGTACGGAGTTCATCAAGTACTACTTCATTTGCGGAGTCGGAGGTGCCCTCTTCACGCTCTTGTTCGGCGGTGGAACGATCATCGGTGCGTCCGGCGCCGTCTACGGCATCATGCTCGCCTACGCCCTCAACTGGCCTGACAACCTCATCTGGATCTACGCGATCTTTCCCGTCAAGGCGAAGTACATGGTGCTGTTCCTCGGCGCGCTCTCCTTCTTCTCGGCCTTCTCCGGCGGCTCCGACGGGATCGCCCATTTCGCCCACCTGGGCGGCCTCGTGGTTGGCTACGTCTACTTGAAGAAGAGTTGGCAGGTGCAGGCGCGCTGGCAGGACTTAAAGACCCGGCTGCGCAAGCGCAAGCTCCGCGTGGTGCCGGGTGGTGCGGACCAGTCGCCTGCAGCACGCTCGGGCCGCAATGCCAAGGCCGACGAGGAGGCCCGGATCCTGGAAGTGGTGGACAAATTGCTCGATAAGATCGCTGCCCATGGGATCGACTCGCTCACCGCCGAAGAACGCCAATTCCTCGACGAAGTCGCTCGCCGGCGTCAGTCGGTAGCCGGTAGCCAGTGGCCGGTAGCCGGTAACCCCTAATCAGGAATGGCCAGTGGGCAACGAGACGGGCTCCCTGGCCATTCGCCGTTTACCGACTACCGGCCACCGATCACCGGCTACCGGAATGTCTTGACTCCCCGAGTCGTGCCCAATACGATAGCGGTCTGATCCACTTCAAAGCTCCATGAGGGAGGCGGCACTTGTCTGGCAAAACCTACACCACCGATGCGATCCGCAACGTGCGATCCGCAACGTCGTGTTCCTGGGCCACGGGGGGACGGGCAAGACGACTCTAGTCGATGCGATCTGCTATTCTGCGGGCTCGACCAACCGCAAAGGCTCTATCGCCGAGGGCACGGCGGTGACCGATTTCGCGGCCGAAGAGAAAGACCATGCGATATCGATCAGCACCGCGGTGGCCACCGCCACCTGGTCTGACATCAAGCTCAACCTCATCGATACCCCGGGTTACCTGGACTTCGCCGGCGACGCAGTGGCGGGGGTACGGGTGGCCGACGGCGCGATCGTCCTGGTCGATGCCACCGCTGGTGTGCTGGTCGGCACGGAGAATGTGTGGGATTACTGCGAGGATCGCGGGGTTTCCAGGATCTTCGTCGTCTCGATGATGGACAAGGAGAACGCGAACTTCGACTCGGTGGTGGGCGAGATTCGAGAGGAATTCTCTAAGGACGCGGTCCCGCTCGAGATCCCCATCGGCTCCGGCGACGGGTTCAAAGGGGTCGTCGACCTGCTCTCGGGCCGGGCGCGCATCTTCGACTCCAAGTCTCAGAAGGGCGAATACAGAGAGGAAGACGTCCCCGCCGACCTTAAGGACGCCTTCGACTCCGCCTATCAGGAGCTGGTCGAGGCGATCGCCGCCACCGACGACGCGCTCATGGAGGAGTACTTCGAGAAGGAGACGATCGAACCGGCCCGGGCGGCCGAAGCGCTGAAGGCGGCCATGAAAGGCGGTCTGATATTCCCGGTCGTCTGCGTCGCAGCGGATCGGGGGTTCGGTGTGCGAGGCCTCATGGAGCGGCTGGTGGAGATCATGCCGAGCCCGGCCGAGGCGGTCCACGAGGTGGCGAAGTCGGGTGAGCAGGAGGTGGAGCTGGCAGCGTCCGACGATGCCCCGCTGGCGGCACTCGTCTTCAAGACCACGTCCGAACCGCATGTCGGCGAGCTCTCGTATTTCAGGATCTTCTCGGGCACGATCGCGGCGGGCGTATCGGCACAGAACACGACGCGTGGTACTACCGAGAAGCTCGGCCATCCGGCGGTGCCGCATGGCAAGGATCGCGAGGAGGTATCCCAACTCCACGCCGGCGATATCGGTGTGGTGGCGAAGCTCCGCGACACGCATACGGGGGACACGCTCACCCAGGGCGACGGGTCACTCGTCTTGTCGGGCATCAAGTTCCCGGACGCCGACATCTCGGTGGCCGTGAAGCCGGCGAAGCGGGGTGACGAGGACAAAGTCTCCACCGGCCTGCACAAGATACACGAGGAGGATCCGACGTTCTCCGCGGCGTATGACGCCGAGTTGGGCCAGACGATCGCCCGGGGACTGGGCGAGATGCACCTCGAGATCGCCATCGAGCGCCTGAAACGACGCTACGGTGTCGCTGTGGAGACCGAGCCGCCGCGGATACCCTACCGTGAGACCTTCACGAAGACCGCAGAGAGACAGAGGCGCTACAAGAAGCAGACCGGCGGCCGCGGACAGTACGACGACTGCTGGGTCCGACTCAGCCCGCTCCCTGCCGGTAGCGGCTACGAGTTCGTCAACAAGATCGTCGGCGGTGTGATCCCCGGTAAGTTCGTTCCCTCGGTGGATAAGGGAGTGCGGGAGGCGGCGGCGCGGGGTGTGATCGCAGGCTATCCCGTAGTCGACTTCCAGGCCCAAGTCTACGACGGCTCGCACCATACCGTAGATTCATCGGACATCGCCTATAAGGTCGCCGGCTCACTGGCCTTCAAGAACGTGGCGCCCAGCGCCGGCCCCATCCTGTTGGAGCCGATCTACGAGGTCGAGGTGACAGTGCCCGACGAGTACATGGGCGATGTCATGGGCGACCTCAACCAGCGGCGCGGCAAGATCATGGGCATGGAGCCCAAGGGCAAGAAACAGGTCGTCAAAGCGCAGGTGCCGCTGAACGAGATGCACAGATACTCGTCGACTCTCCGCTCCGTCACCCAGGGCCGCGGTAGCTATAAAATGAGCTTCCTCGCCTACGAGCAGGCGCCGCCCAACATCATTGAGAAGGTCAGGGAAGAGACGGCTGCTCGGGAGGAAGAGGAGAAGAAGTGACCGGTAGTCGGTGGCCGGTAGCCGGTAGTCGGTAGCCGGTAGCCGGTAATCGGTGGCCGGCAGTCGGCAGTCAGGAACCCTGGTTCCGGGCAATTTGCCGATCACCGGCCACTGACCACCGGCCACCGGCCACCGGCTTCCGGCCACCGGTTTGAACCCCCACACCTGCTCGCCTATATTCCCGAAAGGCGAAGTCACCCACAGACGAGGAGTTACGGCATGGCCGGCCACAGCAAGTGGTCGCAGATCAAGCGTAAGAAGGCGGCCGAAGACAGCAAGCGTGGCAGGCTGTTCGGCAAGCTGATCCGCGAGATCACGGTGGCTGCCCGTGAGGGTGGTGGCGATCCCGAAGGCAACCCCTGGCTGCGAACGGCGATTGAGAACGCCAAAGCGGCCAACATGCCCAAAGACAACATCGAGAAGGCGATTCTCCGGGGGACCGGTGAGCTGCCCGGCTCGACGTTCGAGGAGGTAACCTACGAGGCATACGGGCCGGGCGGAGTGGCTATTCTCGTTCAAGCTGTCACCGACAACACGAACCGTACGGTGACGGCCGTGCGGCGGATGCTCGAGCGGTATGGCGGCAATCTGGGAGCCTCGGGGTCGGTGGCCTGGAACTTCGACCGAGTGGGCCAGCTTCTGATCGATGTCAACCGATACGACGAAGATGCGGCGCTGGAGGCGGCACTCGAGGCGGGGGCCGACGACCTGGCGCGGGAGGGTGATGCCTACGTGGTGACGATGGAGCCCTCCGGCTTCCACGCGGTTCAGGAAGCGCTGCGCGCCGGCGCGATCGAGATCATGGAGGCCCGGCTGGTGATGAACCCGAAGACGACCGTTCGGGTCGAGGGCCGTGACGCGGAGAAGCTGATAACGCTGCTGGAGGGGCTCGAGGACCTGGACGACGTCCAGCAGGTTTACTCGAACCTCGACATCGACGAAGCTCTGCTCGCCGAGCTAGCCGGGGCCGGCGGGTAGCCGGCGGCAGTCCGATGATCGTTTTGGGCGTGGACCCCGGCACCCAGATCACCGGGTACGGTGTCGTTGCTCGAGATGAAGACAGCGTTCCCGTGCTCGTGGAGTGTGGCGCAATTCGGACGACGCCGAGGACCCCGCTCGAGAATCGCCTGCTAGAGATCTTCGAAGGCGTGGCCGATGCGATCGAACGCACGCGCCCCGACGTCCTCTGCGTCGAGGGCGTTTTCTTTGGGCGGAACGTACGGACCGCTCTCACACTCGGGCACGCACGCGGCGCCGTTATGCTGGCGGCGGCGGCGCGTGGCATCCCGGTCATAGAATACCCGCCGGCGGAGGTGAAGAACGTGGTGGTCGGCAGTGGACGGGCCGGCAAGGCTCAGGTGGCCTTCATGGTGCAGAGGCACCTCTCGCTGGCCGAGCCGCCCAGCCCGGCGGACGCCGCGGATGGCGTCGCTTTGGCGCTCTGCCACATCTTCAAGGGCGAGTGGAGAGGCGGCGAGCCCACTGGAGCCCGTGGAGGCGTAGGAAGGAAGCACATTGATTAGCCGAGTACGTGGAGTGCTGGTTCGCAAGGATATCGACCGCGTGGAGATCACCACGCCGGGCGGTGTCACCTACGACCTGTTGATCCCGGCCTCGCTGTTCGAAACGCTGCCGAGAGTAGGGCGCGAGCTGGAGCTCCACGCCGCACTCGTCGCCCGGGAAGACGGGCTCGATCTCTTCGGATTCCAGGGCGAGTTGGAGCGGCAGCTCTTCTCCAGGCTGACCACCGCGTCGGGCGTCGGGCCGCGCCTGGCGCTCACGATGCTCGGCGCGATGAGCGCGGCGCAGCTGGTTGAAGCGATCAGGGGCAAGGATCTGACGCGACTCCAGACGGTGAACGGAGTGGGCAGGAAGAAGGCGGAGCGGATCGCCTTGGAGCTCGGCGACAAGCTGGACGACATGGCGGCGGCAACGGTGGAGGCCGAGCCCGAGGTCGCCCTGGTGGAGCCGGCGGTGTCCGCTCTGATGGCGTTGGGCTACTCGCGGAGCGAGGCAGAGGGCGCGATCAGGAACGTGTTGCGGGACCGCGATGGGGCCGAGCACGATGTGGAGACCCTGGTGAGGGAGGCGCTGGCGGTATTGTCATGACCATGGAGATCACGACGCCGAAGCAACTGGAAGGTGAAGGGGTGAGCGAGGCCGCGTTGCGCCCGCAGCGGATGGCGGAGTTCATCGGGCAGGAGAAGGTCAAGGAGAGCCTCTCCATCTACATCCAGGCCGCGCTGAAGCGAAGGGAACCGCTCGACCACGCCCTGTTCTACGGTCCGCCCGGGCTCGGCAAGACGACGCTAGCCCTGCTGATCGCCAACGAGCTGGGCGTCGACATCAAGACCACTTCGGGGCCGGCGCTGGAGAGGCCGGGCGACCTCGTGTCCTCGTTGACGAACCTCAAGGAAGGTGACGTTCTCTTCATCGACGAGATTCACCGTCTGCGTCCAGTCATAGAGGAGTTCCTCTATCCGGGCATGGAGGACTTCCGCATTGAGATTCGCCTGGGGGAAGGCCCCAAGGCACAGACGATCACGATGAAGCTGGAACGCTTCACTCTTATCGGCGCCACGACGCGCTTCGGCTTGCTGACCCCGCCGATGCGGGCGCGGTTCGGTGTTGTCGAGCGGTTGGGTTACTACCCGACAGATGAGCTGCAGCAGATCGTCCTGCGGTCCGCCGGCATAATCGGGGTCCCGATAGAGAATGATGGAGCCGATGAGCTCGCTCGGCGCTCGCGCGGCACGCCCCGCATAGCCAACCGCTTGTTACGCCGCGTGCGCGACTACGCCGAGGTGAAAGCGGATGGCCGCGTCACGCGCCCGGTCGCCGAGGCGGCGCTCGAGATGCTGAACGTGGATGAGTATGGCCTCGAGCAGATGGATGCGCGGATGATCCGCCTGATAATAGAGGACTTCAACGGTGGGCCGGTGGGCCTCTCGAGCCTGGCCGTCGCGCTCGGCGAAGAGTCTGAAACTCTCGAGGAAGTCTACGAACCCTATCTGATCCAGAACGGGCTTCTGCAGAGGACGGCGCGGGGGCGTGTGGCGACGCCCAAAGCGTATCGACGCTTCGGCTACGATGTGCCGCCCGAGGTGGGCGGTGAGCAGGGCCAGCTGTTCTCCGATGGCTGAACGCTCCTCCATCGAGGAAGTAAGCCTGACGCCGGCCGGTGGCGACCAGCCGGCGACGTCGTTCTCGACGAGTGATTTCGACTACGCGATGGACGAGCGCCTGATCGCCCAGCATCCGCTCGAACAGCGCGACGCGAGCCGGCTCCTGCTGATCGAGCGATCGGCGGCGACCCACGTTGATCGGACCTTCAAGGATCTCATCTCTCTCTTCTCCGCCGGCGATGTGCTGGTGCTGAACGACACCCGGGTCTTCCCGGCGCGCCTGCTCGGCGAGAAGCCGACGGGCGCCGCGGCGGAAGTGTTGCTGATCGATCCGCTGGATGCTGACGAACTGAGCTGGCGCGCGCTGGTCCGGCCGGGCGGCAAGTTGAAGCCCGGCCGGGTCGTGAAGGTCGCCGACGATCTGGAAGTGGTGATCGAGGAGACGCTCGCCGGCGGAGCGCGTGCCGTCCGGCTCCGCACCCCGTTACCGTCGGCCGAAGCGCTCGCTCGCTACGGGCGGGTTCCGTTGCCGCCCTACGTCCGGCGCGAAGACGACGAGACCGATCGTGTCCGCTACCAGACCGTCTATGCCCGGGAGCGTGGCAGCGTGGCAGCGCCCACCGCCGGCCTCCACTTCACCGAGCGTGTACTCGAGACGATTCAGGAGCGCGGGGTCGATCTCGCGAGGATCACCCTGCACGTCGGGCCGGGGACCTTCCGGCCCGTGGAGGTCGACGATCCCGCCCAGCATCACCTCGACGCCGAGTGGTATCGTGTCACGGCGGCGGCGACGGATACGATCAACCTTGGTCGCGAGCGCGGTGGTGCGATCTGGGCCGTGGGGACTACCACGGTGCGCACGCTCGAGACGGTGGCTGGTGCCGGTGGAGACGTCCAGCCGGGAGAGGGGACGACGGACCTCTTCATCCGTCCCGGCTACGCCTTCCAGGTGGTAGATCGTTTGATCACCAACTTCCACCTGCCACGCTCGACGCTGCTCATGCTCGTCGCAGCCTTCGCAGGCCACGAAACGACCATGGCCGCCTATAAGCACGCGCTGGGCGCAGGCTACCGGTTCTACTCCTACGGCGATGTCATGGCGGTGATGTGAGCGGGCCGCCGGATATCGGATCCAGCAGTTCCGCGCCCGGTGAGAGGCCTGTGGGTCCGTTCGAGGTGGAGCACCGTGACGGGGCCGCGCGGGCGGGCACGCTGCGGTTGGCACACGGGTCGGTCCACACGCCGGCCTTCATGCCGGTCGGTACCCAGGGGACTGTGAAGGCGGTGTCGCCGGAGGAGCTCGAGGCTCTGGGCGCCGAGATGGTCCTGGCCAATGCCTACCATCTGTACCTGCGCCCTGGCCACGACCTGGTTCGCCAGCTCGGTGGCCTCCATCGCTTCATGAACTGGCAGCGGCCGATCCTCACCGACTCCGGCGGGTACCAGGTTTTCTCGCTGGCCAAGATCAACGAAGTGACCGACGAGGGCGTTTGGTTCCAGAGCCACATCGATGGGTCGCGCCATTTCATCACTCCCGAGCTGGTCATTGACATCGAGCACGCGCTCGGCGCCGACGTGATCATGGCCTTCGATGAGTGCCCGCCGGGCCGGGCGGATCGCGAGACCGCGGCGCGGGCAGTGGAACGTACACAGCGCTGGCTCGAACGCTGCGCGGTTCGCTTCGACGAGCTGACCGGCGGCGCCGGATCGCAGGTGCTGCTGCCCGTCGTTCAGGGCGCGACGTTCCCGGACTTGCGGCAGGAATCGTTGCGCCGGGCCTGTGAATTGCGAAGCTGGTCAGGGTTCGGCATCGGCGGGCTGTCGGTCGGCGAGCCCAAAGAGCTGATGTACGAAGTGCTGGAGGGGCTGACACCCCAGCTTCCGCGTGACGGGGTCCGCTATCTCATGGGCGTCGGCTATCCGACCGACCTGCTGGAAGCCGTTCGCTTGGGATATGACTTGTTCGACTGTGTGGCGCCGACGCGCAACGGCCGGAACGGTACCGCGTTCACGTCCGCTGGCCCGGTGAACGTGAAGGTGGCGGCGTGGAAGGACGATGGGTCGCCGATCGAGCCGGGCTGCGGATGCTGGGCCTGTAGCCACTATAGCCGCGGCTACGTGCGCCACCTGTTCGTCGCCGCCGAGCTGCTGGGCTTGCGCGTGCTGTCGATCCATAACCTCTATTTCCTTACCCGTCTGATGAGGCAGGCGCGGGAGGCGATCCAGGCTGGCCGTCTGGACGCGTGGGTGGATGGCTGGCTGGAGCGCTACGGACGTAATGAGTGATTGCCTGTGAACATCGAACATCCGACATTCACCGTAACTAGAAAGAGGGAGCAAAAGTGC
>JBDHHZ010000114.1:0-7639 GCA_039589115.1 Gemmatimonadota bacterium
GAGGTGCATCTCGACGACGCTGCCGTCGGCCCGGTTGAACTTCGTGTAGACGTTTAGAACCGCTTGAACGAAGTAGTCGCCCGCCGGGAGGTCGGCGATCGACGCCAGGGGATAGCCGACCACGGACTCTTCCCCAGCTGACAACACGACGCGCTCGCCGGCCGCCAGATCGCGCACATCCTTCCCCCAAAACGGAACGCCCAGGAAGCTGACCTGCAGGCGCGGCTCGCGCCGATCGCTAGTCGAGACCACCACATAGGCTCGACCGGTGACGGGTACGTCCAGCCCCATCCCGGCGATCGCATCGGCCGCCGGCCCGGCCAGCTCGATCTCGAAACGCAGCGGCTCGTCACCGGGGGCGACAGAACCCGGATGCGCGCCGGATACGAGCGCGACGGCGAGAAAGGCAGCCAGAGGTGCCGCGACTGTCGATCGCTTCATCGGATCACTCCATTGATGTGGATGGGCGCGCAGAGGGATTCAGCTGTGGCCGAATATGGTTCGGGCGGGAAGGGGCGGCAAGGAAACAGCCGGCGCCCGGACTACTTTCCTATGCAGAACTCCGAGAACACGCGGGCCAGAGTCTCCTCGGGGGCGATGACCCCGAGAAGCTCTTCCATCGCCAGCGCGGCCGATCGGAGATGAGTCGCGGCGATCTCCGGTGCGGCACCGGATGAGCGCGCCGCCATGAACGCATCCACTTCGGAACGGGCGCGGCGAAGCTGGCGAGCGTGTCGCTCCCGTGTGACCAGCGGCGCCTCTGCGTTTCCGGCTAGCGCACCCGCGAACACCGCATCGACCAGGCGATCGCGCAGCGCACCCAAGCCCTCACCGGTAACGGTAGAGACGCTGACTTCGGAGTCGGTATCACCGCGTTCTGTTGACCGGTCAGTCGCGAGATCGGCCTTCGTCCGCACGACGAGGACCACGTTCGCCTCCACCTCCGAGAGGAAGCCCGACTCTTCCTCTGCCAGGGAGCGTCCGGCCTCCGCACAGAAGAGCACAACATCGGCGCCCGCCAGATAGCGACGCGCCACCTCGATGCCGATGCGCTCGACCTTCCCGGACGCTTCGCGCAGACCGGCCGTATCGACCAGGCGGAAGGGATAGCCGCCCAGCGAGACGACGGCCTCCACGGCGTCGCGCGTCGTGCCCGGCTCGTCGGTGACGATGACGCGCTCGGCACCGCAGAGCGCGTTGAAGAGGCTCGACTTGCCGGCGTTAGGAAGGCCGGCGATCACCGTTAGCGCGCCCTCCCGGATCAGCTCGCCTTCGGCCGCCGTCTCGAGCAGTCGATCGATGCGCTCGGCCACCTGGCGGGCCGCACCGTCGATCTCCTGCGGAGGAACCGGGCCCTCGTCCTCCTCGGGGAAGTCGATCTCGTAAACGATGAGCGCCTCGCAGCGGACGATCGCCTCGCGCAACTGCTCGATACGTTTCGAGAGCCCGCGCTCGAGCTGCAGTACGGCGGCCCGGTGCTGGGCCTTCGAGCGGCCATCGACCAGGTCGAGGATCGCCTCGGCCTGCAGCAGATCGAGCTTGCCGTTCACGTAGGCCCGGCGCGTGAACTCCCCGGCCTCCGCCGGCCGGGCGCCAGCGGCGTGCACCGCTTCGAGCACGAGCTGGGGCGCCAGCGGTCCACCGTGGCAGCTCAGCTCGAGCATGTCCTCACCGGTGTAGCTGGCTGGCGCCTGGAAGTAGGTGGCCAGCACGCGGTCCACCGGCTCGCCGGTCTCGGGGTGCCGCAACCAGCAGAGGGTGGGGACACGCACGGGCAAACCTTCGCCGAGGACGCTGGCTATGAGCTCACGTATCTCCGGCCCGGACGCGCGCACCACTGCGATCGCCGCGCGCCCCGGCGCCGTGGAGATGGCCGCTATGGTGTGTGTTAGCATAGGTGATCCGCCGTAGGCGGATGCCCGGCGTCGCGCTAGGTCTTCCCTTTAGCTGGAGCCGGTTGGCTTGCCGCCGCGCGCCGTTCCTTGTTCAGGTAGAGCTGCTGGGGCAGCGAAGCCAGGTTCATCGTCGCGTAGTAGAGGTTCAGCCCCGACGCGAATCTCAGGAAGAGAACCGTCATCATGACCGGCATGATGTACATCATCATCTTCATCTGCGGGTTCACCTGCGGCATCGACCGCTGGCTGATCCACTGCAGCAGGAAGATCGAGGCGCCCATCAAGACCGGAATGATGTAGTACGGATCGGCCCGCGACAGGTCGGGCAGCCAGAGGAACGGCACGCCGCGGAACTCGATCGTGTCGCGGAATACGAAGAAGAGTGCGATCAGGATCGGGAACGGCAACAGCATCGGGAGGCAGCCACCCAACGGGTTGATCTTGTGCTCCCGGTACAGCTTCATCGTCTCCTGCTGCATCCGCTGCGGTTCGTTCTTGTGCTTCTCCTGAATCTCCTTCATCAGCGGCTGCACCCGCATCGTCGCCATCTGCGAGCGCATGCTCTTCTGATAGAGCGGGAAGAGGATCACGCGAATCCCGATGCCGAACAGGATGAGCACCCAACCGTAGCTCAGACCTAAAACGTTGTGGAACCAGACGAGCAGCGATGTGATCCCGGCCGCCAGTGGACGAAGGACCGGCTGCAGCCACTTGTACCCGTAGGGGATCACCTGTTGCAGCTCGCGCCCCACGGCGGACAGCCTGCCATGGTCCGTCGGGCCCATATAGATGGTGTAGGCGAAGCTCCCATCGCGGGCTAGCGGGAAGCTCGCCGCCCCCTCGGCCCGATGCGGCGCCGACACCCCTCTGATCATCAGACCGCCGAAGCGACCTTCCGATCCGGCCTCCAGCGGTAGCACGACCGCCGTGACGAAGTACTTCGTCCGGACGGCCACCCAATCGAACGGCCCGTCCAGGCTGGTCCGCTCTCCGGGCTCCACGTCAGAGATCTTCTGCGATTCGACTCCCTCGGGCCCTCGCGCCGCGAATGCGAGGTTGGCATTGTAGTCCGCCTCGGGATCCGCCTCGTTGCTCTGCAGGCCCGAGCCGAGACCCAACATCCACCAGCCGGTAGCGTTCACCCCGCTCAACCGCCCTTCGAGGTCGAACGCGTAGCTGTCCGCCGAGAACGTGTAACGCAGCTCGACGCGGAACGCTGCGGTCGGATGCTGATAGGCCAACGTGAGAACCTGATGCTCGCCGCCAGTGGCCAGGGTCAGGCCGGATGCCGGCGAGATGTCAAAGGTCATGCCGCGCAGGTCCAGCGTGTCATCGCCGACAAGCCAGCGGTGGGAGAAGAAGTCGGGCTCGTGTTGCGGGACGAGCTGGACCGGGCGCCCTTTCGTCTCCTCGGCCAGCGACTCGAAGCCCAGCATCTCCGCAGAGACGACGCGTGCGCCCCGCTGAGCGAAGCCGATGCGATAGAGGGGACCGTTCACCCAGACGGTGTCCTCGACGATTATCTCTTCGGCGGCGGCGATGCCGGGAACGATCAACGGCGCCTCGCCGGTCACCTGCCCGAGCTCCGGAGCTGGGCCGCCCTCCGTCCCCGGCGCCAGCGTCGTCTCCGCCGGCACCACGCCGACGGTGTCCGCTCCAGCGGGAAGCTCGGGCTGTGGCGCTGGTGGGAAGAGCTTATTGACCAGCAGGACGGAGCCCATCATGAGGACGATGGCGAGGACTAGCCGCTTCTCCTGACTCATGCTAGGGCACCGGGTCGTGGCCGCCGGCCCGGAACGGGTGGCATCTGCCCAGGCGGCGGGCGGCGAGCCAGCTGCCCTTGAAGGCTCCGTAGCGCTTCAGCGCGTCGATGGCGTATTGGGAGCAACTGGGCGTGTAGCGGCACGCCGGCGGGAGCAGCGGTGAGATAGCGACCTGGTAGCCGCGGACGAGCATCATGAGGAACTTTGCGAGCATAGCTGTTCGGCGAGTGCTGTGATTTCGTCAATCAATTGCTGAAAGCCGGCCTCGTAGGCCTCGGGCCGCGCCCGCAACAAGACGTCGAGGGTGACCCCTCGCTCGATGCAGCGCGGCAGCAGCTCCAGCCGGGCACCTTCCTTCAACCTGCGCTTCAGTCGATTGCGCTCGACGATCCTCCGCCCATGCTTCGGGACCACCACCACGACCCGCGTACGCAAAGCGGGGGAATCGGCGACGAACACATCCAGGCAGTCGGTCCGTCTCCGTTTCCCCCGTCGATATAGAGCGCGGACCTCCGACTTACGGCGGACCCGCGCATTTCGTGGGAACCGGAACCTGTCCCGCGTGTCGTTCCCTACTTCTTCGGGACCGACGCCGCGAGGCGCTTGCGCCCTTTCTGCCGGCGCCGCTTCACCAGCAGCCGGCCCGCCTTCGTTCTCATCCGGGCCCGAAAGCCGTGCTTGCGCAGACGCCTGCGGTTCCGAGGACGATATGTCGGTTTCATGGGGTCGCCCCCCAGATGTCGTTGCCAACCAAGTACTTCTCACGGTTAGAAAAGAGAGGCCCGAATATATCCGCCCAAAGGCACCTGATCAAGCCGTATGTCCGCTCGCTCGCTCACAGTCCGCCCAGCGCCAGCAATAAAGAGCGCACACCTAGGACCGCAGCCACCACTACGGCCGCCAGGCCCAGAAGATTCGAGGTGGCGCCGTTCGCCTGAGAGCCCAGCAGGCTACGGTCGTTGGCCAGGTAGAGGAGGAAGCCGGCCACGATGGGCAACAGCAGGCCGTTGGCCGCTTGTGCGAAGATGATCGCCGGGATCGGCCGCACGGCCAGCAGAGAGAAGAAGACACCGGCGAGCAGGACGGGCACCCAAACGGACCGCGCCCTGGCAGACGCGAGGTCGCTGCTCCACCCCAGCACGCCGCACGTGGCATAGGCGGCGGCCAGCGGGGCGGTGATTGCGGAGGAGAGGCCCGCGGCCAGCAGGCCACTGGCGAAGAAGACTCCTGCCCAGCGACCGAGCAGCGGCTCGAGCGCTACCGCCATGTCACCGGCGTTGCTCACATGGTAGGCGGCGGGGAGGCCGGCTGCCGTGACCAGCACCGCGATGGAGATGACGCCGCCGGCGGTGACGGAGATCGCTGTATCGGCCCGGGCGGCGCCCAGGTCCTTCGCGCCGCTCCAGCGCTCGCGCACCGCCGAGGCATGCAGGAATAGGTTGTAGGGCACGACGGTCGTGCCTACGAGCCCCAGTGCCGTGAGCATCGCCCGCTGATCGGCGAACGAGCCCGGCACCAGCCCGCGCACCAGCGCCAGCAGGTCGGGTCCCGTGGCGATGGCGGTGGTGAGGAACACCACGCCCATCACGGCGACCATGACCACCAGGACGCGCTCCACCCACCGGTAGCGCCCCGTCCAGAGCAGGCCGAACGCGAGCAGGCCGAGAACCGCCCCCCACAGCCGCCCACCCCCGCCCAGTAGCTCCTGTAATCCCAGGGCTCCACCCAGCAGGTTGCCCGTCTCATAGGCGGCGTTGCCGATGAGGATCGCGCCGATGACGAGCCCGGCGGTGAACAGCCGCGCGGCACGGCCAGCGAACCGGCGTCGCATCGCTTCCCCGAGCCCTATGCCACCGATCACGCCCAGGCGTGCCGACATCTCCTGGAGCACCAGCGCGGCGATCACGGAGAATGCGAGAGCCCAGACGAGAGTGTAGCCCAGGTTCGCGCCGGCCACCGTAGCTGTGGTCACCGTGCCAGGCCCTATGAAAGCGGCGGCGACGATCGCGCCCGGCCCGATTCTTATCCGCGGCAGCCGCATGACCTAGACCTCGCCGGGCGCGGCGCGGCGCACGGCCCGAAAACTTCCTGCACGCACTTCTGCGTATCTTGACTTCAATGGTTCGCCCGTCTAAGATGGCCCGCGGCCTCCTACCAGCCGCGCATTTCACACAGCATTTGTTACTCCAACACCCGCCAGTGTCCGGATGCTATGGAACTGACCGCAGAGGAAGCCTGGTCCCAAATCTTGGAAAGCGCCAGAGCCAAGCTTCCGGAGCAAAGCTACCGGACCTGGCTGGCGCCGACGTCCGCCATCGCCCTGTCCAGCGACCAGCTGGTGGTGGGCGCGCCGAGCGACTTCGCTGTCGAGTGGATCGAGGATAAGTACAGCACTCTTCTGGGTTCTCTGGCACAGGCGCTATTCGGCACCGCCTTCACGCTGACCTTCGAATCCCGGGCGAGCGGCCAGGCCGGTACTCCCATAACCCCGATGCCGGTAGTCGGCTTGGAGGAACTGCCGGATACCGCGGTCGTACCGGGTCCGGGTGGGGCTCCCGGTCGACCGGTCGTCGGTACCATGAACCCCCTCTACACCCTCGAGAGCTTCGTTGTGGGCGGCAACAGCGAGCTCGCGGCCGCAGCCTGCCAAGCCATCGCGGAGGCGCCGGGCCGTGCTTACAACCCCCTGTTCATCTACGGGGGCGTGGGCTTGGGCAAGACCCACCTAATGCACGCTATCGGGAACGCCGTGCTGGAGCGCTTCCCAGGCAGCCGCGTTGCGTATCTTCCGACCGAGCAGTTCACGAATGAACTGATCGCGGCGATCCAAGCGCGCCAGACGACGCAGTTCCGCAACCGCTACCGACGGATGGATGTACTGCTGGTCGACGACGCCCATTTCCTGGCGGGGAAAGAGGGTACGCAGGAAGAGTTTTTCCATACCTTCAATGCCCTCCACGACGCGCAAAGACAGATTGTTCTGACCAGCGATCGCCCACCCAAGGAGATCCCTGGCCTGCAAGAACGCCTGGTCTCTCGCTTCGAATGGGGCCTGGTAACTGACATCAGAGTGCCAGACTTCGAGACACGCGTCGCCATCCTACAGTCGAAGGCCACGCGCGACGGACTCCAGATACACCAAGATGTCCTGGCACGCATCGCAGAGCAGTGCCGCTCGTCCGTGCGGGAACTGGAGGGGGCAATCATCAAGCTGCTGGCCTTCAGTTCCCTGACGCGCCGTGAGATCTCCGTGGCCCTGGCCAACGAAGTGCTAAGCGGGACCATGGGACCAGTCCGTGGGGTAGACCCGGAACACATCGAGGAGGTTGTCGCTGAAACCTTTGGGGTTTCGGTGGCCGAGCTCCGGTCGAAGACGCGCCAGCGGCGCGTCACTGACCCCCGGCAAGTTGCCATGTACCTGGAACGGATCTTCCTCGACCTTCCCTACACCCAGATCGGCCGCCGTTTCGGGGGTCGTGATCACTCTACCGTCATCCACTCGATACAGAAGGTAGAGGAACAACTAGCAAAAGACCCGGAGTTCGCGCGACGCATTGAGGCACTGCGAGCACGCCTCCTCTGAGCGCGGGGGAGAGAAGCACTTGTCCCCAACTCGTGGAGTAGAACCTGTGGACTACTGTGGATAGAGGCATGCTTCAGATCCCACGCCTCGTCACCCTGTGCACACCCACTGCCCACGGGAGATTTCCTTCCCCCCACTTTCCACACCTCCCTCATCAAGCAACCCCATATCCCGTAGGCGTTCAGCTCTCCGGCCAGGCACTTTGCCCACAAATCCACACCCCTTCTACTACTACTATGAATTCCTTATATAGAAGCCTTAGTATCTTACCATTCCGTGGAACCCTGAGACCCTCAACCGAATAGGTGATCCAGAATGAAGGTCACGATCACACGCGAGAACTTCCAGAAGGGTTTGTCAGCCGTCGCTGCTACCATTCCGACCCGGACGACCCTGCC
>JBDHHZ010000115.1:0-7630 GCA_039589115.1 Gemmatimonadota bacterium
CCGCCCTCAGCGTCCAACTTTTCAGGGCGCCGCGCCTTCGCTCAGCGGGAGCAGGGCGTGGCTCGACGGATGGCTCGCTCATCCTCATTCGGGTCGGAGTCTATCGATTGTGGGCTATGTGCACGTAGGGACGGCTACAAGATGTGGCTTCCAATGCAGGGTAGCAATTCGCCCGGTCTGACCCGTCATGCCCCCAGCGCCTGCTTCAGCTGCGCCAAGTGCTCGTCGCTCAGCCTGCCCATCTCGAATAACGCCACGCCGGCGGCGCCAGCCGCCCGCGCGATCCGCACCGCATCGCCGAGCTGGCCCGGTGAGAGGCTGGGCAGGTAAAGCCCGCTGTAGAGCGGCGTACCCGCTTCCAGCGCCCCGATACCTTCGCCCGTCGCCGTCCCGATCCAGGTAAGCTCCTCCTCGTAGAACTCGTGGTAGATCATTGGGAAGAAAGCATCGAGCGGCCACTCGTCCCAGGCCTGGCGCACGAGCTGCCGGGCCAGGGCCGGGGTAGGGAAGACGGCGGCGGTGATCGGCACCCCACGCCCGTGAGCGGCGTCGACCAGTTCCCTGACCAGGCCCGTTACGCTGTTCCAGCGGAACTCGCGCCAGGCTTCGTCTTGGGTCGGGTCGGGCAGCTCTAACGGATCGGCGCCCGCCTGCTCGCGGAACGTCTCGCGGCAGACCTCGCAGTAGCAGAAGTCGAACTCGGGATACTCGCGGTCCTGGACGAGATCGTACTTCGACCAGAGGCCTACCGGCAGGATCACATCGGAGTGGCGGACGTAGTCCAGGTGGACGCCGTCGATCGCCGGGTCGGCCGCCAGTTCGTCTACCACGCCACGCAGGTAGTCGCGAACCGGCTGGCGCGTGGGACAGACCCACTTGTAGTAGCCCACGTAGGGCGGCTTATCGAGACTCGACTCGCCGTTCCGGCTGACGGTGAACCACTCGGGGTGCTGCTCTTTGGCCCAGGCATCGCCGTTCCGGTTGAGCGTCCAGATCCAGCGATGGAACTCCAGGCCCTCGGCACGGGCCGCGCCGGAAAGCATCCCCGTGTCTCCACCCGACACGAGCACGCCGTGGATTCCCGCTTCGCGAATCCGGGCAAAGCGGCCTCGCCACTCCCCAGTGCTCGCGTCGCCGCCTCCGTGGACCCACGTCCAGTTCTTGAGGGCCGGGCTGCGTCGTGGAGAACCGGCGAGCGTCGTCGCGGGCAGGACGCTGAGGCCGGCGGCCGCCGAGCCGACCCTCTCGAGGAACTGACGTCTTTTCACCTTCTCCTCCGCCCGACCGGCACGTCGCTGAACTGCACGATCCCCCACATCTCCGGCATGTGCATGTTCACCGCACCTTGGGGCGACCACACCCAGTTGTCCTCGGGCAGCGGCTGTCCCGTGGCCGGGTCCGTCAGCTTGACGTATTCACCATCGACGATCTCGAGCTTCCACTGAACGCGCGAGAAGTTCACCCGCCAGCTTTCGCCGTCACGCGGCGCGCGGTGCTCGGCCAGCCCGCTCCAGGGGATCGCCAGCTCGACCGTCCAGGCCCGATCGCGGTCGGACGGATCGTTGAGCGTTCCCCCGACGGAAACGGCGGCGCGGAGTCCAGCGATGTCCCAGTCGGTCCGCGCCTTCCCGCCGTCCCTGTATGGTTTGTCGAGAAACAGGTCCCAGACCGTGCCCAGCGCGTTGATCTCCAGCTCGAAGTAGTCGTGTGTGTCGCCGTCCGGGTCGATGAAGACCTCGAAGTCGTTGTCTCTATATATGACCGCGTCGCGTTCGCTCAGCGTGGCCCAGATGTGTGGCTCCTCCAGCTCCGCTCCTATATAGAAGAACTCGTCATCCCAGAGCATCTTGACGCGCGTTCGCCAGCGCGGCGCCGGCCGGTCGATTCCCTCGATGTCCACGAACTCCTCGCTCCACGCAGCTGAGCTCCATTCCTGCTCATCGAGCGCCCCGTCGATTTCGAGAGTCTCCGGTGTCCGATGGCAGACATAGTGACGGACATCCGATAGCCCCGCGGCAAACGCCCACGAGGCAGCAATCAGGATCGATAGGACCAGGCCCATAGGAAAACAATCTGTCGCCCGCGCTGGCCGGAGGACACCCTCCAGAGCAGTCCGGGGATAGCTCTTCCAGCCCTTGTCCCAGCACGGCGGTGCATTACATAGGTATTGGTGAAAGCGCTTTGGACTCCCAGGGCTGCAACGGGTCAGGAGGGTGAGACATGCGTGTATCGTTATTCATGTTGATCTGCGCCGGGTCGATCGCGATCGTCGGCCAGCTCGAGGCGCAGGAGGTTCGACGTCAAGTCCAGACGGTCGATCTCAAGCTGAGTGCGACGGCGACGATGGACACGATCGGCGAGGACCTGGCCGCGCTCGACGCGAGCCACGCCCAGATGGTGGAGTCGGCCGAGAGCCTTTCATCGCTATTCGCGCAGTTGAGCGCCGGCCTGGAGAACGTCGCCGGTCGCGCCGGGGATCTGCAGCGGGCGACACGAGAGCGGACGTCGACGGCCCGGCCTCAGAGCGAGCTACTGTCGGCGATTTCGGAGATGAGCGAGTTGCAGGCGCGGCTCGAGATGGAGATGCTGGCGTTACAGAACGCGATGCAAATGGAGAGCCGCAGATACCAGACGATCAGCAACGCGCTGAAGGTCCGGCATGATGCGGCGATGGCCTCCATCAGGAACATGAAATAGTCGAGCCCGACGACTGGAGGGAAGGATGGTGGACAAGTGGGTTGGACGGGCCGCGTGCGCGGTAGTGGCTTTGCTCTTCTCGGCATGCCAGGGGCGTGAGGCGAACCCGGACTCCAACGCCCAGGAGAACGCGCCGCCGCAGACCCAGCGGACCACCTTCGCCTACGAGTGTGAGGACGGGAGCTACGTCGTCGCTCAGCTCCGGCCAGAGAGCGACGATGTCTTCCTCTTCCTCCCCTCGGAGTCGCTTCGGCTCCCGCAGGTGCCGTCGGGGTCAGGGGCGAGGTACAGCGATGGTACGGTCACGTTCTGGACGGAGGGCAGGGAGGCGCTGGTGGGGCCGGAGTCGGGCGAGCTGGTCAGCTGCAGGGAGAATCGCAGACGCTCGATCATCGAAGATGCCAAGCTGCGCGGCAACGACTTCTGGGCGACAGGGAACGAGCCGGGCTGGACGCTCGAGATCGGCCCGCAGACCACCGTCTTCGTGACGAACTATGGCCAGGAGAGGTACGAGTTCCCTACGCCGGAGGCGGTGGTCGACGGCGAGGCGCGCAGTACTATCTATCGAGGGAGTGCTGACGGGGCGGATATCGTGATCCGGATACTTGGCCAGCCTTGTCAGGATTCGATGGCGGACGAGTCATACGAGTCGACGGTGGAAATCCGGGTCGACGGGAACCCGCTCAACGGCTGCGGGATGGCGCTCCACTAGCCGGTCGAGGATGAGGCCGAGCTGTCGCTGAGCTTTACCATCCGGTGACGAGCGCGGTAGTGATGGCCAGAAAGGCGACCACCAGCTCAAGCACCCGTACCGCTCTGTAATCCCAAAAGTCCGGCATCACGATCCTCACCTCCCTGATGTGTGGTGTCTACGACACCCACTCGTATTGGCAGATCGTGTGCCAGCGGGCCTGACGGCGCGGATCCCTTGCGCCGCAATGGATTCAGGCCGATCCGCGCCCGCATCGCGCTGCCTGAATCGTCCGGTTCCGACACAGGTCCGTCGCGCAACCGAACAGTCGCGCTCCAACTCTACTCTGCAGACCGAATAAGAAAAAGGCGCACCACCCGGCCGTCGCCGGGTAGTGCGCCTCTGAAGCGGGACTCGGGGTCTTTGCCGGACAGCCCGCTTCTCTGATGGACCTACCAGGATGAAAGGTGAGGGGCGAACACTGTCAGGTTCGACTCCTCCAACTTCTTCTCCAGCTCGCCGCGCTCTTCGGCAGTCAGCTCCGGCGATTCCAGCAAGCGCTCGGCCCGCTTCGTGTACCAGAGGACGTAGCCTTCGTCCCCAGCGAGTCGCGCCATATAGGTGGCATCGGTGATCGCCCAGAATTCGGCCATGTGGTCGCCGATCCTAGCGGCCTCGTCGGCCAACTGCTCGAGGGTCGCCGCCGCGCCACGGTAGTCCTCGTCGTAGTACTGCGCGTTGGCTATGCGTCGCATGGCATCTAGCGGAAGATCGCCCTGCAATCGAGTCAGCTGCGCCGCTACGTCGTACGCTTCCACCGCCGAACCGAATGCGCCCCGCGCCGCGAACCGGTCGCCGGCCGAGAGCTGCGAGCGTGCCATCGTGGCCACGACTCCCGACGTCTCGAGATTCCCATCCGCACTCAGAATATAGGGCGCGCCCGCCGTGAGAATCCCTGCCACTGCCACGAACAGCGCGCTTTGAACGAAAATCTTCATGAACATGATCTTCACCTTTCTCCTTGCTACTGGCTCACGACGTCGAACGTGATGGGCATCGAGATCCAGACGGGTACATGCTGGTCGAGGTGCAGCGCCGGCTCGAACGCGAACTCGTTCACGGCCTTCAGAGCCGCTTCGTCCAACTTCTCAAAGCCGGACGTCTCGCGGACCACGCTGTTCTTGACGACGCCATCAGCTTCGATGAACGCCCAGACCAGCACGGTGCCACCGATTCCCGCCTGCTGCATGATCCTAGGGTACTTCTGCTCTACGATCCGCATCGCGCGCCGTGGATTGAGCAGCCGAGGAGCTACCGTGTACGGCGTGAACACTGGCCGATCGCCCAGGCGCTCCGCGTTGGCGGGCGGCGGAGGCAGGGTCTCAACCGGGTTCTCCTCGAACGTGGTCGGCGCGATCGTGATATCTTCTTCGAGCTCGGTCTGTGCTACTACGGGAACGGCCGGTCGCGTGATCGCCTCTGGAGGCGGTGGGATCTCTACCTCGGGCGGAAGCTCGATCGCCTCGAACTCTGTAACACCGAATGCAACGTCCGCTGCCGTCAACGTTGGGAAGAATCGAATGACACCGAAATGGATGACGGTAGCTACAATGATGCCGCCCCAAAGCCAGCTGCTGAATGACTTCTTGAAGCGGTCGTTGGCGGTCTCTAGGCGGGTGATCGAGCGAGATCCCCCGGAATCGGAATGGACTACTGCCATTGTTGGACCTCCTGATGAAATCCAAGGCAGCAGAAACCAGTCCCCCCGGTTGTCTCTCTCTACGTACTTAGACTCCGCGATGTTTCGAAACGTTGCATCGCAGTTTGCCGCAAGTGATTATCGTTACCCGCCCGCCCAAGACGACCAGGTCAGCTAGCTTCAGAAGCCCCCGATTCCAGCCGCGCCGCAGCCGCACGGGCACCTCGATCTAGTCGGCGATGGCGATGTGTCGCCGGCGATCCCAAGCTAGACATGGCATCGTTCGGGTGTTAAACTGCACCTAGACAGGCGTTTGGGCGACGGTGAGATCGTCGATCCCCGGGCTAGTCCACGCCGACTTAGGGATCTGGGATCGAGCTGAGTCACGATGTCCTTTTTTTGTCGCCTGACACGAACAGCTGCACGGAAGAGGAAACGATGAGTCGCGCATCGGGCACAGTAAAGTGGTTCTCCAAGGAGAAGGGCTTCGGGTTCATCACGCAGGAGGATGGTCCCGACGTGTTCGTCCACCACACAGCCATCGAGGGCAGCGGGTTCCGAGCCCTGGAGGAGGGTGACCGCGTCGAGTTCGATGTGGTCGAAGACCCCAAGGGGCAGAAGGCCCAGAACGTAACGAGGATAGAAGAATAGTAGCAATTGCCCGTCCAGGGCGATGATATCTAACCCGCACGACCTCTTGGAGATCGTTGCGGCGGCCTAGCCGCCCACAATCAGTGGGACACCCCGGCGACATGGGGCGCCTGGATCAGGGCGCCCTTTGCTTTTTCCAGACACTCACACGCCCAGAGGCTTCCCGAGCACTTGACGGTCCGGGCCAGCCCGATTTATCTTAGAACTGTACTACTTAGTAGTGAGCTATACCAGGACTGTGGAGGGGGACCGTGGATACAGAGTTACGTGATTCGCCCGCCTTGAAGCTCTGGGTCGTGCTGGCCAGGGCCTGCAGCGCGATCGAGGCTCGGGCGACGGCCGATTCCTCGAGTCACGGGCTTTCGCTGGCAGAGTTTGGCGTGCTCGAGGCGCTCTACCACAAGGGTTCGATGCTTCTTGGAGAACTGCAGCGGAAGGTGTTGATCTCCAGCGCCGGGATCACCTACGTGGTTGACCAGTTGGAGGAGAAGGAGCTGGTAGAGCGGCGGCCATGTCCGGGGGATCGGCGCGCCCGATACGCTGCGCTGACGCGCAAAGGAAAGGCGCTGATCCAGAGGATCTTTCCGGAGCATGCCAGAATGCTCGAGCGGGTGATATCGGGCTTGAGTGTGAGAGAGCAGCGGCAGGCGACGGAACTGCTGCGCCGACTTGGGCGGCGAGCGGCCGAGCCGGAGGAAGATAGTCTGGCGAGCTGAAGAAGTATCCTGGGACCCGAGGCCTTTTCTTCGTGCGAAGTCCCAACCATTGAAGTCGAAGGAGGAACATGATGGAAACAGGTAGCGTGATTCTGGTGACAGGCTCGACGGGACAGCAAGGCGGTGCGGTGGCGCGCGAGCTGCTGGCCGCAGGCCATAAAGTGAGAGCGATGACACGCAAACCGGACAGCGAGTCTGCCGCGAAGCTGGTGGCGCTGGGTGCCGAGGTGGTACAGGGCGACCTGGACGAAGCTTCGTCCTTGCAGCGCGCTGTCAAAGGCGCTTGGGGCGTCTTCGCCGTCCAGAACACCTGGGAGGCTGGTGTCGATGGTGAGGAAGAGCAGGGCAAGCGGATCGCCGAGATCTCGCGTGAACAAGGCGTTCAGCACTTCGTCTACACCTCGGTCGGGTCGGCCCACCGTGAGACGGGGATCCCTCACTTCGACAACAAGTGGCGTGTAGAGGAGACGGTGCGCAGCGTCGGGTTCCCGTCCCACACTATCCTTCGCCCCGTCTTCTTCATGGAGAACTTGGTTTCGCCGTGGTTCAAGCCATACATCGACGAAGGCAACCTGGCCATCGGGATCAAGCCCGACACGTCGCTGCAGATGGTCGCCGTCGCCGACATCGGGAAGTACGGTCGCACCGCCTTCGAGAAGCACGAGCAGCTGAATGGCCGAGCCATCGATTTCGCTGGCGACGAGATGACCATGCCCGAGGCGGCGAAGATCATCGGCCAGGCCAGCGGCAAGCAGGTAGGCTTCCTCCAGGTTCCCATCGAGCAGGTCCGCGAGTTCAGCGAGGACTTCGCCCTCATGCTCGAGTGGTTCGACCGGGTCGGCTACGAGGCTGACATCGCCGGCAACGCCAAGGAGTTCGGCATCGCGCCAACTCGGTTCCAGGAATGGACTTCCGAGGTGGCTTGGTAGTGTATCGCCGATCCCTCCAGTCCGGGCCCGGGCCCAGGCGCGGCCCGGGCCACCCTTTGAAACCTTTAACCGTCTAACACCCGTATTGCGTTGCAGGGCCGCCGCGGTCGGCGGGAACCGTCGCCGCGGCGGCTGCGTTGTAAGGCGGAAGTGCCAGCCATCCCGGCAACATGTAAGAGAGCTGACATCCGCCCGAAGGCGGCTTTGTCGTTTTCCTGTACAGTTGAGAGGCTCGAGAGATGAAGAG
>JBDHHZ010000116.1:0-10671 GCA_039589115.1 Gemmatimonadota bacterium
CGAGTTATCGGATCGCGCGCCTCGAGGCGCTGGAGAAGGCCGGGCTGCCGGTCGGGCGGTTGCCCTACGCGCTGCGGATCCTGCTGGAGAACCTGCTTCGCTACGAGGACGGGAACACCGTAGGCGCGTCGGACATAGAGGCGCTGGCCAGGTGGGACGCTACGGCGGAGCCTGCCACAGAGATCGCCTATCGGCCGGCTCGGGTGCTGCTGCAGGACTTCACGGGCGTGCCGGCGGTGGTCGACCTGGCCGCGATGCGAGAGGCTATGCGAGCCCTGGGCAGCGACCCGGTGGCGATCAACCCGCTGCAGCCGGTGGAACTGGTGATCGACCACTCGGTTCAGGTCGATGCCTACGGCACGGCCGATGCATTGCTCTTCAACTCGCAGATGGAATTCGCGCGCAACAAAGAGCGCTATGGCTTTCTGCGCTGGGGCCAGGAGGCGTTCGAGAACTTCCGGGTCGTGCCGCCCGAGACTGGGATCGTGCACCAGGTCAACCTGGAGTACCTGGCGCGGGTCGTGATGAGTAACGACGCGGGGTGGGCCTATCCCGACACGCTGGTGGGTACCGACTCGCACACGACGATGATCAACGGGATCGGCGTGCTCGGCTGGGGCGTGGGCGGCATCGAAGCCGAGGCCGCCATGCTGGGCCAGCCCGTCACCATGCTAATCCCACAGGTGATAGGGTTCGAGCTGACCGGCGAGCTGCCGGAGGGTGCTACTGCCACGGACCTGGTGCTCAAGGTGACGCAGATGCTCCGGGCCAAGGGCGTGGTAGGGAAGTTCGTCGAGTTCTATGGGAAGGGGCTGGCCAGGCTACCGCTGGCCGATCGTGCCACGATCAGCAACATGTCACCGGAGATGGGCTCGACCTGCGCGATCTTCCCGGTGGACGAGGAATCGCTCCGCTACCTGCGGTTCAGCGGGCGTAGCGATGAGCAAGTAGCGCTGGTCGAGGCCTATATGAAGGAGCAGGGTCTCTTCCACACCACTGACAGCCCTGAGGCCGACTATACCGATAGGCTCCATCTCGATCTCAGTACGGTCGAGCCCAGCATCGCAGGTCCGAAGCGGCCTCATGACCGAGTCCTGCTAGCGGCTGCGAAGGTGGGGTTCGAAGATGTGCTGCCGAGCCTGACGCCGGCGGGTGATGGTACGGCCGGAGAACTGATCGCAGCCAGCGCGACCCCCGTCGCGAAGAGCGGCGACAGCTTCGAGCTGAGTCACGGATCGGTGGTGATCGCCGCGATCACGAGCTGCACGAACACGTCGAACCCTTCGGTGCTGGTCGCAGCGGGACTGGTAGCGAAGAAGGCGGTGGAGAAGGGGCTCACCACGAAGCCGTGGGTGAAGACCAGTCTGGCCCCGGGCTCCAAGGTCGTCACCGAGTACCTGAAAAAGGCGGAGCTGTTGCAGTACCTGGAGCGGCTGCGCTTCAACGTCGTTGGCTACGGCTGCACTACCTGCATCGGGAACAGCGGGCCGCTCGACCCCGAGATCTCAGCCGGGATCCAGCAGGGCGATCTCGTGGCGGTATCGGTACTGTCGGGCAACCGCAACTTCGAGGGCCGTGTACACGCCGAGATCCGGGCCAACTACCTGGCCTCTCCGCCGCTCGTCGTTGCCTACGCTCTGGCGGGCCGCATGGACATCGACCTCTACAGCGAGCCGCTGGGAACGGGAAGCGACGGCCGGCCGGTGTTCCTCAAGGATCTCTGGCCGACTCGACGGGAGGTGCAGGAGACAGTCGAGCGGGCGTTACAGTCGGGTATGTTCCGGAGGACCTACGCCGAGGTGTTCGAGGGCAGCGAACAATGGAAGTCGATGCCAGTGCCGAAGGGTGACCTCTACGAGTGGGACGCTGATTCCACGTACGTCAAACACCCACCGTTCTTCGAGGGGCTGACGCGTGAGGCGCCGACGGTCGAAGCGACCGCCGGGGCCAGGGCGCTGGTCTACCTGGGCGACTCCGTGACGACCGACCACATATCGCCGGCCGGCGCGATCAATAAGGAGAGCCCCGCCGGCCGCTACCTGATCGAGCGCGGTGTCGAGCCGGCGGACTTCAACTCCTATGGCTCGCGGCGCGGCAATCACGAAGTGATGATGCGAGGCACGTTCGCCAACGTGCGCCTGCGCAACAAGCTGGTGCCGGGCGTCGAGGGCGGGTTCACGCGTCACATCCCGACCGGCGAGCAGATGGCGATCTACGACGCGGCGATGAAGTACCAGGAAGCGGACACGCCGCTCGTCGTTCTGGGCGGGGCCGAGTATGGGTCCGGCTCGTCGCGTGACTGGGCTGCGAAGGGAACGCGCCTGCTGGGTATCCGTGCGGTGATCGCTGTGAGCTTCGAGCGCATACACCGCAGCAACCTGATCGGGATGGGCGTGCTGCCGCTGGAGTTCCCGACGGGCCAGAGCGCCGAATCGCTGGGCCTGACCGGCGAGGAGACTTTCGAGATCGAGAGCCCGGAAGGGAAGCGCGAAGTAACGGTGACCGCAACGAAGCCCGATGGCTCGACTCTCGAGTTCAGCGCCACGGTGCGGATCGATACGCCGCAGGAGTTCGAGTACTACCAGCACGGCGGCATCCTCCACTACGTGTTACGGCAACTGGCGGATTAGCGATGAAGATTCGAAGGATAACCGCGTACCAGGTAGACCTGCCGCTGCACGAAGGCAGCTACAAGTGGTCGGGTGGCAAGTCGGTTTCCGTCTTCGACAGCACGATCGTCCGCGTCGAAACGGACGAAGGTGTGGTTGGGCACGGCGAGGTGTGCCCGCTGGGCCCGTTCTACCTTCCGGCCTATGGTCCTGGAGCGCGGACCGGCATCGAAGAGCTCGCTCCTCATATCATAGGTGAAGACCCAACGCAGCTTGCCCGGCTGAACCGGCGCATGGATGCCGCGCTGCTCGGGCACCCCTACGTGAAGTCGGCGATCGACATGGCGTGCTGGGACATCCTGGGTCAGGTCGCCGGCCTGCCCGTCTGTACTCTGCTGGGCGGCCGTTACGGCGAGGACTTCGTGTTGTACCGCGCGATATCGCAGGAATCGCCGGACGAGATGGCGGGAAAGGTGTCGGGCTACAGGTCGGAGGGCTACCGCCGCTTCCAGCTCAAGGTGGGCAGCGATCCGGAGACCGACATCGAGCGAATCCGGGCCGTGCGAGAGGTACTAGATCCGGGTGATATTTTGGTAGCGGATGCGAACACCGGCTGGCTGAAGCACGAGGCCGCCCGCGTGGTACGCGGCGTGCGCGATGTGGATGTATACATCGAGCAGCCATGCGCGACCTACGAGGAGTGCCTCTCGATCCGCCGGCGGACCGACCACCCGTTCGTGCTCGACGAGAGCATCGACGGTATGCCGATTCTGTTGAGGGGTCACGCCGACCAGGCGATGGACGTGGTCAACATCAAGATCAGCAAGTTCGGCGGCTTGACCAAAGCGCGACAGGCTCGCGATCTGTGCGTCGAGCTTGGGATCGCCATGACGATCGAGGATAGCTGGGGCGGCGACATCACCACCGCGGCCATCGCTCACCTGGCACACAGCACGCCCACCGAGTTCGTCTTCACGGCGACCGACTTCAACAGCTACGTCACCGTGAGCACGGCGGAGGGCGCGCCGCAAAGGGAGCGTGGCCGGATGCGCGCGTCGTCGGCGCCGGGCCTGGGCATCTCCCCACGCGTGGACGTGCTAGGCGCTCCGCTGGTCGATGTGGGCTGAACGTGCCGTCGTTGTGGTTTGCGAGACCGCCGATTTCTGCTAGCTTATACGGCCGTAGGTTGAACGTTCTATGATACGATACGTGGCCACTCTGCTTCTCGTCGCCCATATGGGGGCGTTCGCCGGCCCGGCGTTGGTTTCGCTGCCGGGCGGAGGGGCTGGTCACGACTGCCCGATCGCCTCGCTGCATCTTCAGCCCGAAGGTGTGGAGTCCCCCCAAGACTGTCCGTGCTGCGAAGATCATCAGTGTGACGGTATGATCACCTGCTCCGTAGGAGCTTCTGCGATCGTTGCGGATGCGACGGTGGTTTTGGCGACCTCGATCGTCGCGGCTGCGGAACGGGAGTTCAACGGATCTCAGGTCAGCTTCCTCAGGACCCCAAGACCTCCGCCACCCAGAGCCTAGCCTCTCACACAAAGTCTCGTTGATGTGCGATCCGGCGCGAACGGTGCCGGATGGCGTGCATCGCGTTTGTGCATAGCGCCTGAGAGGCGAGGTATGATCTACAGAATAATCTGCTGGACGGTGACGCTGGCGCTCGCCGTTCACCAACCGGCATCGAGCCAGACGTCGCAGGCCGACACTCTGAGGCTCGCCGACGCGCTGGCGGCGGCGCGGGAGGCCAACCCCTCGCTGCAGGCGGCGCGGTTACGCGCCGACGCCGCCACGGAACGTGTTCCCCGAGCGGGCGCACTCCCCGATCCGCAGCTCACCCTCGGCATGATGAACCGGCGCGTGAGCGACTTCTGGGGTACCGCTGACCCGATGACCAAGAACAGCGTACAGCTGATGCAACGCTTCCCGTGGCCGGGCAAGCTGGGTTTCGGCGAAGAGCGGGCGGAACATCTCGCGCAGGCGGAGCTGCTGGACGCTGAAGAGGCAGATCGGGCGCTCATGGCCCGGGTGAAGTCCGTGTACTTCCAGCTCGCTTACATGGATCGCGCCATCGACGTCATGGGCGAGACCCGCGACCTCTTGCGCGACTTCCTACAGGTCTCTTCCGCTATGTACAGCGTGGGCAGCGCACTCCAGCAGGACGTGCTACAGGCTCAGGTGTCCGTGGCGCAGATGACCGAGGACATCACGGTCATGGAGCAGGACCGGCTGGCGATGGCGGCGCGACTCAATGCACTGCTCGGTCGCGGTGCGACCGCGCACGTTGGAGCGCTGGAGCTGCCGGCTCCCGGTGGAGAGCTGCCGGCGGTCGATCGACTTCTCGAGCTGGCCGTGGAGCATCGCCCCGCCTTGGAGGCGGCTCGCGAGCGGGTGCTCGCCGCAGATGCGGGCTACCGGGCAGCGCGCCGGGAGCTCTATCCCGATTTCACCCTCGTTGCCGAGTACGGCCAGCGTCCGGAATACGATGATCTGGTCACGTTCATGGTCGGGGTCAGCATTCCCGTGTGGGCGGGCTCGAGCCATCTGCCGCTGCGTCGCGAGATGGAGGCGATGCGGAAGGCCGAGGAATCGAGGGAACTGGATCTGTTGAACGAGACCTTCGCGCAGCTCGCTGAGCTTCGTGCGGAGGCGGAGCGTGCCCGGAACCTGTCGGTGCTGTACGCCACGTCCGTCTTGCCACAGGCTCGGGCGGCGGTGGAATCCGCCATGTCGGCCTATCGCGTGGGACAGGTGGAGTACATGACGCTGCTGGGCAGCGAGATGACGGTGAACCGATATCAAGTCGAGAGCGTGCGCCTGGCCGCCGAGTACCACCGTGCTGTGGCACGGGTAGAGGCGATCGTGGGCGCCGAGCTGGAAGGTGTACGATGAATAAAACGATCATGTCTTTAGTGCTTGCTACAGCATATCTGACCGCCTGTGGTGGTGGGGAAGAGGAATCCCCGATGCCCGGCATGACGGCCGAGGAGCACGCGCGGATGCAGGCGGGTGCCAACGCCGGTGATACCGACGAATCCGGGGCGATGATACGTCAGGCAGTGGCTCTCACCGCGGAGCAGGAGCGCGCGCTCGGCGTCGTCTACATGACGGTCGAGCGCGGAGACCTGGAGCGGACAATCCGCACCGTCGGCCGCATCGAGGTGGCGGAGACGAACATCGCGGATGTGACTCCCAAGATAGATGGCTTCGTCGAGCGGCTGTACGTGAATACAACGGGCGAAGCGGTTCGCAGAGGTCAGCGGCTGCTCACCGTATACAGCCCCATGTTGGTCGCCGCGCAGGAGGAGTTGCTGACGGCCAAGCGTCTCGCCGCGCAGGTGGACTCGTCAGCGGGGGAGGCTTGGCGAAGCGCGCAGCAGATGCTGAACGCGGCGCGCCGGAGACTGGCCTATTGGGACATCACGCCGGAGCAAATCGCTCGCGTCGAGGATACCGGCGAGGTTACCAAGACGCTCACGCTGGTGGCCCCGGTCAGCGGAATAGTCCTGGAGAAGTTGGTGGTCGAGGGCCAGCGCGTCGTGCCCGGCGAGCGACTCTACCGGCTCGCCGACCTCTCGACCGTGTGGGTGGAGGGTGAGCTGTTCGAGCAGGACCTGCAGTTCGTGGAGGAAGGAGCGCGTGCTCACATAGAGGTCGCCGCGTATCCCGGCGTACACCAGATGGGCCAGGTGAGCTTCGTATATCCCACGGTGGACGAGCGCAGCCGGACGAACCGTGTGCGGCTGACCGTAGCCAACCCGGAGCTGCGGTTGAAGCCGGGGATGTTCGCCACCGTCTACTTCGACGTGCGGATCGGCGAGGATGTGGTGAACGTGCCGATCGAAGCGGTGGTGGTGACCGGCGAGCGGAACCTGGTGTTTGTGCGCGACGCGACGGGCATCCTGCAGCCCTACGACGTCGTGTTGGGCCCGCGGGCCGGTGATCGGGTGCAGATCATCGGAGGGTTGGCGGGCGGCGAGGTGATCGTCGCGTCGGCCAACTTCCTGGTCGACGCCGAGTCGCGACTGGCCGGCACGGGAGGGCAGATGCCGGGCATGCAGCACGCCGGTCACGGATCGGCGTTGGAGCCCGAAGACCCTCATACGGAGCACCGCCATGATTAGCCAGATCATCGCCTGGTCGCTCCGCAACAGGTTTCTGGTATTGCTCGCCAGCGCTGGAGTCGTCGTTGTAGGTGTCTGGGCGATGATGACCACGCCGCTGGACGCCATACCCGACCTGTCCGACGTGCAGGTGATCATTCAGACCGACTTCCGTGATCAGGCGCCTCAGATCGTCGAGGACCAGGTCACGTATCCGATCACCAGCGAGATGCTGAAAGTGCCCGGCGCGCGGGTGGTGCGAGGCTACTCGTTCTTCGGGCTCAGTCTCGTGTATGTGATCTTCGAGGACGGCACCGACATCTACTGGGCGCGCTCCCGCGTCTTGGAGTACCTGAACGGCATCCGGCCGCAACTTCCCGCAGGCGTCGAGCCGACCCTGGGACCCGACGCGACGGGCGTCGGCTGGGTGTTCGAGTACGTGCTGGAGTCGGACAGCCTCGACCTGGCGGAGCTGCGCAGTCTGCAGGACTGGTACATCCGCTACCAGCTGACCGCGGTGCCCGGCGTCTCGGAGGTGGCGAGCCTTGGTGGTTTCGTGAAGCAGTACCAGGTCGAGGTCATCCCGGAGCGGCTGCGCGCTTTCAACATACCGGTCACTCGCGTAGCGCAGGCGATCGGCTCGCAGAACATCGACATCGGTGCCCGCGTGCTGGAGATGGGCGGCCGCGAGTACATGATCCGCGGGCTCGGCTACCTGCAGGGCGTCGAAGACATCGAGAACGTTGCGGTAGGCGCGACGCCGAACGGCACGCCGATCCGCGTTGCGGATGTTGCGACCGTGCAGGTCGGCCCGGCGCCACGGCGCGGCGCGGCGGACCTCGACGGCAAAGGCGAGGTCGTGGCCGGCATCGTGGTCATGCGATTCGGTTCCGACGCGCTCATTCCGACGCGCTCAGGACCATCGAAGCCGTGAAGGAGCGAATCTCGGAGATCGAGGAAGGGTTACCCGCCGACGTGCGACTGCTAACGGCGTACGATCGCAGCGATCTAATTCACCGGGCGATCCATACGCTGAGGGAGAAGCTGGTCGAGGAGTCACTGATCGTCGCGTTGGTGGCGATTCTCTTTCTGCTCCACGCGCGCTCGGCCTTCGTCGCCATCATCACGCTTCCACTCGGCATCATGATATCGTTCATCGTGATGCGGATGATTGGAGTGAACGCGAACATCATGAGCCTGGGCGGCATCGCCATCGCCATCGGCGCGATGGTGGATGCGGCGATAGTGATGACCGAGAACATGCACAAACACCTCGAGCGCGACGACGGTGCGCGATCGCGCTGGGATATCGTATTCGAGAGCGCGAAACAGGTCGGGCCACCACTCTTCTTCTCGCTGCTGATCATCACGTTCAGCTTCCTGCCCGTCTTCGCGCTGGAACAGCAGGAGGGGCGGCTGTTCAAGCCGCTTGCCTATACCAAGACGTTCGCGATGGCGGGCGCCGCGCTGCTCTCCATCACGCTGGTCCCGGTCCTGATGGGCTATCTGATCAGAGGTGATATACGGCCCGAAGCGCGGAACCCGATCAACCGCGGCTTAATGTGGATCTACCGGCCGGTGATCGGTTTCGTCGTTCGCCGCCCCTGGCACGTCATCGGCGGAGCTGTGCTCATCCTGGCTGTGACCGTCATCCCCTGGCGCAGGCTGGGTAGCGAGTTCATGCCGCCGCTGCAGGAGGGCTCGGTTCTGTTCATGCCGACCACCGTGCCCGGCGTGTCAATCGCGCAGGCCCGTGAGATCATGCGCTACCAGGACAGCGTGCTGGCGGCGATGCCCGAGGTTGATCTGGTGCTGGGGAAGGCGGGCCGTGCCGAGACGGCGACCGACCCGGCACCCCTCGACATGTGGGAGACGACGCTGACGCTCAAGCCGAAAGACGAGTGGCGATCGGGCATGACATACGAGCGGCTGATCGCCGAGATGGATCGCGCCGTTGCTCTTCCCGGTGTCAGCAACGCCTGGACGATGCCGATCAAGGGCCGCATCGACATGCTGGCGACGGGCGTACGCACTCCGGTCGGCATCAAGATCTTCGGCCCGAGCCTCGACACGCTCCAGATGCTCGGCGAGCGCGTGGAGCGCATCGTTCAGGAAGTTCCCGGCACCCGTAGCGCCTTCGCCGAGCGCGGGGTCTCGGGCTACTACGTGGACATCGAGATCGACCGGGCGGAAGCGGCGCGCTACGGACTGAACGTCGGTGACGTAAACGGCGCGATCATGGCGACCGTGGGTGGGATGACCGCGGCTGTCACGGTGGAGGGTCGGGAACGCTACGCCGTGAACGTGCGCTATCCACGCGAGCTGCGCGACGACGTTCAGAAGCTACGCGAAGTCATGATCCCGGCGATGGGCGATGCCCAGATCCCGCTGGGTCAGGTTGCGGGCATCGAAGTGCGCCAGGGCGCCATGGCGGTGAAGACCGAGAACGCGTTTCCGGTGACCACCGTCTATATAGACAACGGCGAGCGGGATGTCGGTAGCTATGTGCGCGAGGCCCGGCGCGTCGTGAGCCAGCAGCTGGTGCTGCCGCCGGGCTACACGCTGATGTGGAGCGGGCAGTACGAGTTCATGCAGCGCGTCCGCCAGCGGCTGACGATCGTCGTGCCTGTGACGCTGGGGATCATCTTTCTGCTCCTCTACCTCAGCTTCCGGGGTGTCAGCGAGTCGCTGATCGTGATGCTCGCCTTGCCGTTCTCGCTGGTCGGCGGCGTCTGGTTCCTCTGGCTGCTGGGCTACAACACGAGCGTCGCCGTGTGGGTCGGCTTCATTGCGCTGGCCGGCGTGGCCGCCGAGACCGGGGTGGTGATGCTGATCTACCTCGATGAAGCCTTCCACAGCCGCAGGTCGGAAGGGCGGATGCGCGGAAGCGCCGATGTCGCGGCGGCTGTAGTGGAGGGTGCGCTGGGGCGGCTACGGCCGAAGATCATGACGGTGACGGCGATCATGGCCGGCCTGGCACCCATCCTCTGGAGCCGGGGCACAGGGGCCGATGTTATGAAACGGATCGCGGCGCCGATGGTCGGCGGTATGGTGAGCGCCACCGTCCTCACGCTCGTCGTGATCCCGGCGATCTATCTGCTCTGGCGGAGCTGGCAGGTCGGCCGGCAGCCGGAAGGTGCGGTCCCCGGGGAAGAGATAGTGCTGGTGAGCGATTGAGTTTCGCTCTCAGGCCGCCTCTTCCGCGGTGGCCGCGATGGCCGCCATGAGATCGACGCTCTCGTGCATCGCCGCCCTGACGGTCTCGATCTTCACGCCTTCGTCGGCAAGGGCGTGCAAGTGCAGCTGTCGGATCAGTTGCAGGAAGTGGTTGGCTTCGATGCGAAGCTGCAGATAGACACGTCTGTCCGGCAGCAGGCGAGCCGCCAGCCCCCATACGCCGAGCTGATTCACCAGTAGCCCGATCAGTATGATGCCGACCTCGACGCGCGAGCCGGTGATCAGCGCGGCCTGGAGCATGATGATGATCACGCCGCCGAGAGCGAGTAATCGGTTAAGCGCGGTGCGGGAGACAGGTGATCTCTTCATGTTCATCTACTCCAGTTGACGGCTGTGGAGTCCTGCCCGTATCCTACGCGACTGGTGACCCGAGGAGACTGCGCGATACAAGCGGGCTCCGGAGCCATCATCGTGATCGATATATGAAAATCCTCACCACGGCCTGCCCGCGCAACTGCTACAGCACCTGCACCATGAAGGTGCAGGTGGAGGACGACCGCATCCGGCGGATCGAGCCGCACGCGGGCAACCGGGCCACGCCGGGCGGCGCCTGCCTGAAGGGTCTGAGCTACATCGAGCGCGTGTATTCGCCGGATCGGATACTCCACCCGCTGAGGCGCGTTCCGGAAAGCGGGGAATTCGAGCGCATCTCCTGGGACGAAGCGCTCGATACGATCGCCGAGAAGCTGATCGCCCTGAGATCGGACCCCGGGCCCCAG
>JBDHHZ010000117.1:0-9093 GCA_039589115.1 Gemmatimonadota bacterium
GAGGTTTGGGCCCGCCTGACGAACCGCGACAACGTGGAACTGGCGATCCGGGACTTCGCGCACGCATCGGAACTGCGACCCGACTGGCTGAGCCCGATCATGGCGATGGTCGATGTGGGTATGCACGCGTTCGAGGGGAAGCCCGGTCGTCGCGAGCGGTGGCTGGGCTGGGCGATGACCGCGCTCGATCGCTACTCAAGCTCGGACGGCGCGGAACCGCAGGCCAATCTATGGCGCGGCCGCATGCTCATGGAAGCAGAGTTGTTCCAAGACGCGCTCTCTGCCTTTAACGAATACTGGGCCAGCACGAACTCCGGCCTGGCCCGCTTTGAGGCGGCCCGCGCGCTGTTCGCTCTTGGCGATGCCGAGCAAGCCACGACTCACTACTTGACCGCGCTGGACGGTCTGGCCGACAGCGCCTTCGCGGCGGAGCTCGAGCGCGACATCTATTTCATCTTCGCGCCGGGCGAGGAGGCTGGATGGGCAGATCAGGAGACCGGTGCCGAGCGGTCAGACTGGGTGAAGCAGTTCTGGTCCCAGCGCGCCGCCCGGGACCTGGTCAGCGAGGAAGAGCGTCTGGCGGAGCACTACTCGCGCCTTCGTTGGGCCCTCAAGGCTTACCGCCGCACGAGCGAAGCCAGCCTGAATTTTACGACCGACCGGTTCGGCAACGAAGTGGTCGAGAAGTATGACGATCGGGGGCTGATCTACATCCGGATGGGTGAGCCCCACGAAGAGATCACCTGCCTGCTCGGGCAAGCCGTTTTCCAGAGTTGGATCTATCCCGACGATGAAGGCCGGAACGCCGCCATCCACTTCGCCGCCGGCCACGGTGTGGATGACTGGAGCTTGGCAGCTGTTCTCCCTTCACACTGCTACACCCGACTCGGTTACCAGATCACGGACTACTACACCATGGCCCTGCGGTTGGAATCGGGCCGGCTGACCGCACTCTCCGAGTCGAGACGTGAAAGGCTGAGAGCGGAACGCTTCGCGGGTGACGCGCTGGCCAGCGATCAGCACCGCTTGCCCCTGGACCGGCGACTCGAGTTCGGGTACGAGTGGTTGTTCTTCCGCGGGACGGAGCCCGCTAGCATCGAGGCGACGTTGAGCTACGCGGTCCCCGCCAAGGATCTCGATTGCCAGGAGTACGACGAAGGCCGGGCGTGCGACCTGCGGGTGCGTGCATCCATCTTCAGCGCCAACACGGTGGTGGACCGGCTGGAAGTTTCTTCGCGGGCATGGACCCGGTACAAGCTCGACTGGATCTTGGGCCACACTAGAGGACGCGCGTTCGCCGGACTATGGTACTATCGTGTCGCCGTCTTCGAGCCGCTCGAATCCGATCCCGACCGAAACGTCCGCGGCAACATAGCCGCGGGACGATTCATCGTTCCTGCCTTCTTGCTGTTCGCGGACTCGACACGCGTCAGTGTCAGTTCGCTGGTGCTGGCACGGCCCGGCAACGGCAGTTGGAGACGCGGCACCCACGCCTTGGCGCTGAATCCGCTTCACACCTATCCACCCAACGCGACCGTCGACGTCTACTACGAGATCTACGGCCTACCGGAGGACCGGACGTTCGTCACCGAGATCACGCTGCTGAAGGAGAAGAATCCACCGACGCAGTCTCTCGATCCTTCTTCGGAGTGGCTCCGCGAGGTTCTCGAAGAGAAAGAGCCAGAGGCTCGAGCGGCGCAAGACGCTGACGCTAAGAGATGTCCGGCCGGGAAAGTACGTCCTGGTGCTCGCCATCACGCCGCCCCCGCCCGCCACGACCGTCTACAGGCTCAGTCCTCTCGTGATCGACAGGATGGCGCGACCATGGTAGGTCCGAGTCGGCTACGGAATCGGCTGCAGAAGTCGGGCGCCGCAGCCTGAAGCCCCGGCGCCCAATTTCGCGCCACCATCCTCTTCGACATACGACTCGTCTATGCCGGACCTCGCTCCAGCACTCGCCGGGCCAAACGCTCGGCCGCGTGAACCGGCGACTCTCCGTTCTCCCGCGCCTCCTCGAAGATCCCCTTCAGCACATCTCGAATCGAGAGTATCTTCGCGGTCACGTAATCATCGCTCATACTGAGAGCCTCCAGGCCAACGAGCGCGACCGCGCCACCAGCGTTGGAGATGAAGTCGGGCGCATAGAGGATTCCACGCTTGTGCAGACGCTCCGCGTCTTCCGCTGTCTCCAACTGGTTGTTCGCCGAGCCCGCCACGGCCTTACAGTCCAGCTTCGGGATCGTCTCGGTGTTCAGCACGGCACCCACAGCGTTGGGTGCAAAGATGTCGCACGGCTCACCGTACACGGCGTCGGCAGCCACCGCCACCGCGCCCAGCTCGGCGGCGATGCCTTCCGCGCGGCTCGCATCGATGTCAGCTACCTTGAGCTTGACACCGACATCCCAGAGCCGCTTGCAGAGCGGCACGCCGACGTCCCCGATACCTTGCACGAGCACCGTGCGGCCTTTGAGGTCGGTGCTTCCGAAGAGCTCTCCCGCCACCGCCTCCATCGCCATGAACGTCCCAAGAGCGGTCCAGGGACCCGGGTCACCGGCGGTACGAGTACCGAACACTTGAGTTGTCTCGCGGGCGATGACCTTCACAAGATCGGGTCCCACACCCAAGTCAGCGCCCGTCGAGAACCCGCCGGCCAGGGATTCGACCAGTTCGCCGTAGCACTCGAGCAGCCGGTCGCGCTGCTCGACATCCAGCGGCCTCGAGAGCGCGATCACAGCCTTCCCACCACCCATGGGAAAATCGACGCCCGCCCATTTGTACGTCATCCCCTCGGATAGCCTCAGTGCATCGCGGAGTCCGTCGGTCGGCGAATCGTACACCTTCATGCGGGTTCCACCGGACGCGTTGCCAAGCCGCGTCGAGTGAATGGCGATGAAGACCCAGGCGTCCGCCTCGGGTTCGTAGCGCATCACGACGTGCTCGCCGTCCCAACTCCGCATCAGCTCTTGCATATCGGCTTCCTTCCCTCAAGCTCAGGTGGCTCGTTCTCTCAGTTTTCTTCAGGGCGTGGGCAGGGATACGTGAAGGTGATCCGCCGTCCCCACGTGCCTGACAGTTCGGAAACCCATCGCTCTGAAATATGCCCCCATCAGCCAGTTGCGCCATGCGCTGCGGCCGATCGTGCGAAGATCCACGGCGTGAGCGTAACCGTCCGCCTGTCTGAAATGCAACGACCGCTCGTAAACAGGCATTCCCATGCTCGCGTAGTCTTCTGATTCCCGCTCCATGTCGGTGACCACCAGGTCCTGGTCAAAAAGGATGAACGTGCTGTTTGCAACGCGCAGCAGAGGGTGCAGCGAATGGTAGGTGTCCTCGACCCCACCCTTAACGTTCATGCTCGATAGATAGATCAAAGCGTAGAGACTGTACGCACCGACCACGGCCAACAACGTCTTCGGCACGAAGCCCGGCACCCTGATCTTCCCCGAGACGCGCTTCGTCACCCAGGCGGCATAGAGAAGCAACAGCAGCACTGTCAGCAGCACGCCAGCCAGGAGCGCGGGCCAGGTCGGCACTCCATAGTGACGATAAAGGAAGACCGAAGAGCCCACCAAAAGGTAGAACGGCAATACAAGCGCGGCGGCTAGTAGAATCGCCCGAAAACCCCACTTCACCGACTCACGCTTCAGGCTGAACGGTCGCCGCGGCTCCACATCGGCGTGCCCGGGCGCACGCGTCTTCTCGAGCCCCTCCTCGAGCTCTTTTACCAGCGAGTCGAATTCCGCGAAAGGATCTTTCATCTCACTGCTTCACCCTACGTGGCCGCAGGGGCCGCCGGTTTCCCCCGGCCGGCTGCACCGGCCGACCGGATTCGCCGCCTACAGCTCGATGTCGCCGCCGGGATCGCGCTGTCGAAGCTCGCGCAACGCTTGCTCGGCTTGTTCGAATCGCCGCCGCGTCTCCTCGGCGTCGATTCGCGCGCCGGGCCAATCGAGTTCACCCGTTTGGCTGGTGGGCACCCGCAGAACGGCCCCCTCCGAAAGCGAGGCCGGCAACTTCACGAGGGGAACGGTGGCCGTGTCGCCGGAGTCGTTCACCAGCACCGCGAGTTCGTTCTCGATGCTATCAACGGCGTAGTGCTCTTCGGTAGGCATATTCCCCTCAGCGGGATTTGGACGTCGTCACCGTGTACCGCCCATCACTCCCGGCCGTCACGGTCACCTCACCATCGTGATCGGTGCGAAAGACTCTGGAGGCGATCTCTTCGAAGTAGCGGAGTGCCCAGTCGTGCGGCACGCCGTACGAGTTATCTAGCCCGCACGATATCACGACGATCTCCGGCCTCGTGGCCGAGAGCCAGGCCGGGCTCACGGCATCGCGATTGCCGTGATGCGCTGCTTTCAACACCGCCACCTCCGGGACGCCCAGCGACAGGAAGTGGTTCAGTTCCTCGATCTGCGAATCGCCGGTCAACAGCGCGCGAAACTCCCCAAACTCGACGACCAGTCCTATCGAACCGTTGTTGATGATCGATACGTTGTCCAGAGGCGGCAGCACAGTGAGGGTCACGCTACCCAGTTCTATCCTACGAGCCAGCGCCTGCAAATAGGTGACGTCCGAGAGCTGAATCGTCTCGAGAAGCTCTCTGTAGGTGGCCGTCGTATGGGGCTGGCCGTTGTCCATGTAGTATCGCACGGGCATGGAGCGAAGCACGGCGGCCATTTCGCCGATGTGGTCGGCATGCGGATGCGTAGCTACGGCGATATCGACTGTATCGATCCCAAGCCGGCGGAGCATTCCGACCAAATCGATACCCGCCGGTCCCGCGTCCACCAGTGCCGCCCGGCCTTCAGGAGAGCGGATGAGGATCGCATCACCCTGCCCTATGTCGAGGAAGACCAGCTGGGCCGTCTCGTCCTGGGCGCAGCCCGCCGTAGCGCAGGCAACGAGCGCCAGCAGTGCGAGTGAAATGAGTCTCCCAAACATGTCCGCATCACTACACGGTCTCTAGCCCGGACGCAACCGGCACCCCAGATTCACCCCTCCGGACCACCTCACCAACCTCCTGATCTACGAGGTCGTACGATGAGCTCGCTGCCGTTCTACAGCCGCCAGCCGATGCCCCTCTGGCGTGAACCGCTCGTGCCGGCCCTGGCCATGGCATTCTGCATACTTGCAGCTGCCTGCTCCTCCCCCTACCCACCGCCACCCGAAACACAACGGGACGACGTTGTAGACGTCATGCACGGCGTTGAGATCGTCGATCCCTACCGCTGGCTGGAGGACCAGGAAAGTCCCGAGGTGCGGGAGTGGATCGCACAGCAGAACGCCTATGCCGATGTCATAATCGCGGACACCGCACTGCGTGCACAGCTGAGGGAACGCCTGCAAGAGCTGATGGACGTGGCCGACTTCGGCTCGCCCAGGCGTGGCGGCGACTACGAGTACTTCTCCATGCGTCGAGCGGGCCAGGAGCTATGGACGATTTATCGGCGACCGACGCCCGATGAAGAGACCCTAATAGATCCCGATGAAGATTACGAGATCGTCATCGACCCACACGGTATGAGCCCGGGTCTTACGACCAGCATCGCAATCCTCTCCGTCTCGCGCGACGGCAAGTACATGATCTACAGCGTGCGGGACGGCGGACAGGACGAAGTCGAGGTCCGGATTCGTGACCTGCAATCTGGCACCGACTTGCCCTACCGATTGCCGAACGGCCTCTATAGCGACTTCTCCTTCAAAGAGGACGGGAGCGGCTTCTACTACAGCCGACGCTCCCGGCAGACAGGAGCCCGCATCTACTTCCACCGCATAGGCACAGAGATCGCCGATGACGTCGAGCTGTTCGGCGAGGGCTACGGCCCCGACAAATTCGTGGGCGTCGATCAGGCCGACGACGGGCGGTACCTCATCTACACGGTCTGGCACGGCTGGTCGCGCGTCGAGGTTCACTATCAGGACCTCGAAGCCGGTGGCCCCGTCGCTCCCGTAGTTCAGAACGAAGACGCCCGCTTCTACACGCAGTTCATCGACGGCGAGCTTTACATGCGCACCGACCTCGACGCTCCCAACAATCGGGTGGTCGCAGTCGACCTCGCCGATCCGGCGCGTGAGAATTGGCGTGAAGTCATCCCGGAAGCCGACGATGTAATGCAAGGATTCTCATTGATCGACGACAAGTTCTACGTCACCTACCTGCACAACGTCAGCACTCAGATCAAGGTCTTCGAGAAAGACGGCACGCCGGCCGGCGAGGTCCCGGTCCCCGATTTCCATACTGCGAATGTTTGGGGCGCCGGTGAAGGCAAGGCGCGTCTCAGCCTCGCATCGTTCACAACCCCGCCGGTGACCTATACCATCGATCTCGAGACACAGGAACGGGAGATCTGGCGACAGCGTGAGATCGACTTCGACCCGGAGAGCATTCAGGTCAGTCAGGTCTGGTACGAGTCGAAGGACGGGACCCAGGTTCCGATGTACCTGGTCCATCAACGAGGCATCGAACTGTCCGGCGATCACCCGACGCTGCTATACGGCTACGGCGGCTTCACGAGCGCTCTGACGCCCAGGTTCGACGCTACCGTCATCGCCTGGGTGGAACGCGGCGGCGTGTACGCCATGGCCAACCTGCGTGGCGGAACTGAGTTCGGCGAGCGCTGGCACCGCGCTGGCATGCTGGAGAACAAGCAGAACGTGTTCGACGATTTCATCTCCGCCGCCGAGTGGCTGATAGAAACCGGCTACACCAATCCGGACAGGCTGGCGATCAGCGGAGCGAGTAACGGGGGCTTGCTGGTTGCCGCCGCTCTGACGCAGCGGCCCGAGCTGTTTCGTGCCGTGCGCTGCGGCTTCCCCGACCTGGATATGGTTCGCTTCTACACGTTCACCCAGACCAACAATCTTCCGGCGCTCCACGAGTACGGCGATGCGTCGATCCCGGAACACTTCGAGTTCCTGCGGGCCTACTCGCCGTATCAGAGAGTCAAGAACGGAACGAAGTACCCGGCGGTAATGCTGAGCACGGGCGACCTGGACACACGCGTCCCACCCCTGCAAGCTCGAAAGATGGCGGCTCGTCTTCAGGCGGCGACGCGCTCCGGCCTACCGGTGATTCTGCGCTACGATCCGAAAGGTGGGCATGCCGCCAACCGAGGAAGGCCGTTCAACCGGGGAATCGACGATCGGGCCGGCGAGCTGACGTTCCTGTTCTCTCAACTCGGCGACGGCCTCTGACGCGCAGGCGGGGGCCCTCGGCCCCCGCCCTTCGACTTTAGCTTCTAGTCATCCCGCGGACGACCGAGCACCAGCGGGATCTCCACCAGTCCACCGCGCGTCGAGACGAGATGCACCTCCCCTTCGACGCCCGGTACGCCGTAGGTCCGCACATCGAAGCTGACGGACTTCGATTCGCCGGGATCCGTCCAGCCGGCGCGAGTGACCTTGTCACGGGTCGACGGGTCGACGATGCGCACCACAGGATCGTCGCGTTGCACTAGCGTCGAATCGAACTGCAGGCGCACTCGATCCTCCTGGACGATCTTCACGAGCTGAGCCTGGCGTAGCGCAGTGGGCAGTCGGCCGCTATTTGCCCAGCTGACCGTGACGCGGTAGGTGGTGCTGTCGTCCGACGTCTCCAGCTGCTGTACATCGGCCTCGACCTCGTCGATCTGCGGCAGCTGCTTCGCCATCTCGAGATTGAACAGCGCCTGTACGCTGATCCAGTGCTCGAGCTGGTCGGGCGGTCCGTTCTGTGAGAAGAACTTGGGATGGAAGCCGCCGATCTCGACGGAGCCGAGATCGGGGTGCTCAAAAGCCTCCCACTCACGAAAGCCGCGGCCGTCGTTCTCCTCGTCGTCCCAGGTCAGACCGTCGACATCGTCGTAGAGGCCGTCCTCGTTGTAGTCGCGCATGCGGCCGCCGTTCCACAACTCGTCGCCGTACCAGATGGCACCGTAGTAGAAGTAGCCGAAGTCGGGACCGTGGCCAAATAGGGGACTCGGCCTGGTCGGGTCGCCGGTCATCGGACTGAACGGCACTCGGGTCCGGTACGTGTCGTAGACGTCGCCGGCCCAAGGATATTTAGTGATGGAAAGGCCGATGCTGTCGAAGCGCTCGTAATAGGCGAGGTCCTCAGGGTACATGCGCTCGGCGCTCTTCGACGTGGATGGCGGCCGCAGGTGCATCGGAACACGCGTGTCCATCGAGTTCGCCACCGATACATTCGGGTGGGTCAGCAACCACAGCACAGTGGCGCGCGTCTCGGGCTCGCTGAGCGGGAACGCCCCCGCTCCGAACTGCGTGTAGCCGCGATCCGTCGCGTCCTCCCCGCGGTCGGGCCGCCAGTTCTCCGGATAGTTGCGATGCAGGTCCAGACCGCCGACGCCGTCCTCATTGAAATCGCCATCGCCGTCGTTGTCGACCCCTTCACTAATGACTATCCAATCGCCGTCTCCCTCCGACACGCGCTTCATCAGCCGGCCGCTGGGATCGCGCTCGTCCAGCACGGCGTTGCCCTTGTCCTCCTCGCCGGCCCGCACGCGCCATCGCAGTTGATAGATCACACCGTCGCCGTCCAGGTCCTCGTTTGCGTCCTCATCGACCAAGCCGTCGCGATCAGAATCGTGGGGCCGAACCGAGCTGCGGTTACGCTGGGCTGTGTGCAGGTACAGATTCGAGCCGTCGGGGTTGTTCTGCGGCTTCAGGTAGATGGCCTTCGTGTCCAGCAGCTGCGTGATGGCCTCATCCCGCCCGTAGTTCTCCAACAGGTGGTGGGTCAGCCAGAGAATCGATTCCGAGCTGGTCACTTCCCCGCTGTGACGGCCGCCTTCGAAGAAGGCTGCCGGCTTGTCCACCGCTTGACCCGTTTCCTTGTTCGTCAGCGTTACCTGAAGTATCGGTCGCCCCTCGAAGCTCTTCGCCACCTCGTAGAGCTCCACGAGGTTAGGGTAGAGTTCAGCCCAACGCTCCAGCCAGACGTACATCACGTCAACGGTGTGGTAGCGGTCGAACGTCAATTTCTCTCCGGCTTCGTATTCGACCTCGGGATGGCGATGCCGGGTGAAGAAGCTCACACCGTGCCGTTCGCCTGCCACCGTGTACCAGGCCGTGTCGCGTTCGGACTCCGGGACT